>CAZYQL010000184.1:0-7862 GCA_964650055.1 uncultured Phycisphaeraceae bacterium
CATCCTGAAGACAGGTGATCGCCCGGGTGATGATCTTGTTGACCAGGCGAATCTCTATGGCAGTGAGCGGCCGCTGCGGAATGAAGAGGTCCGCATTCGAGCCGCCCAGCAGACGATCGATGATCGGATAAATGATCAGCGGGCTGATCTCAAAACAAATCGAGCCTTCGAGCGGCTCGGGATTGAGCAGGTTGAAGCTGGTCGGGTTAGGCAGCGAATGAGTGAACTCGCTGAAGGTCATCTGCTCGATGTTGGCGACTTTGCATTCAACGATGGTGCGCAGAAAGCCCGAGAGCGACGCTCCGAAATTGCGTGAGAATGCTTCGTGAAGATTCTCCAGCGCTCGCATCTGATCTTTGGAGACGCGCTCGGGTCGCTTAAAATCGTACGACCGTACTTCAACATCGCTGGTGCTGGCGCGGTGTCTGGAGAAAATCTTGATCTGTGCCGTTTCCTGTGTCGCTTCGACTTCGCCTGAACCGACGGCAGCGAGCAGGGCATCAACTTCGGATTGGTCAAGAACATCGGTCATGGTTGAATAAACGGCGGCCTGGTGGTGTTGGTGTGTGACGAGCCTTGCTTTTTGATATCGGTTATTGGCCGCGAGCTTGTGCAGTGTTTGCCCAGTGAAAAACAAAATTGGAGGTCGCGCCAAACTCCGTTCGCCAAGGCGAACGACTAAATAGCTGCGGTTCGCGCTGCTTCGTCGCCCCCCGCTGCTCATGCCTGCCTTGGTCTTTCATACAATGCTCAATTCTTCCGTCCTCGGAGCTTTCCGCCCATGACTCGTCTTGCCCCTGTTCGCTCTGTACCTGTTCGTCCTCTGCCGTTGGCGCTCATGCTGATGCTGGCTTTGGGCGCATTGTCGATGCCTGCGCTGGCGCAGTTTGATGACGCAGTGGTCGCGCCGGAATCTGGTGAGGATCCCACCAGTTCGAGCAGTCGTGTGAAACTGTCCGTGGTGGCCGGTCGCAAGCAAGTCGTGCCCGGCAGCGATGTGCCCATCGCCATCGTCTTCGATCACGAAACAGGTTGGCACATTCACACCAACGACATCAAGGACCCGCCCGCTGTTCTGGGCGATGCTTCCTTCCTCATCAAAACTGAAATCAAAGCGACAGCGCCGGCAGGCAGCGGCGTCAATGTCAACGCAGGCTTTGTCCAATGGCCCAAGGCAGAAACGATCAACCTGGGCACCAAGCAAAAGCCCGAGCCTTATCACGTCTTCAACGGCAAGGCGATCGCCTACGTGCCTGTCACCATCGCCAATGATGCGAAGCTGGGCGAAGTGAAAATCGATTTCACGATCACCTACCAGGCGTGTGGCAAGATCGATCCTTTCGCGGAATCAGAAAGCTGTCTGGCCCCGGTGAACGATCAGCCGTTCTCGGTGACGCTGACCATCGTCGATCCTCAAGTATTGGCGCAGTCCACTACTGATGCGCCCGATGTCTCGCTCTTTGGCACGTTCGATGCTTCGATCTGGCAGCGCATTCGTTCGGGTGAAGCGCCGCCGCAAATCGTCAAGTTCGATCTGTTCGGCTTATCCTTCGAGATCGATGCCAGCGGCATCGCGGGCAAGCTCCTGCTCTGGCTTGTCGCAGCGATCGGCGGCTTCATGCTCAATCTCACACCTTGCGTTTTGCCTGTGATTCCGCTGAAAATCCTGGGCCTGAGCCAATCCGCAGGCAACCGCGCCAAGTGCCTGACACTGGGGGCTGCGATGTCGCTGGGTGTCATCGCCTTCTGGCTGGTCTTGGGCATCATCATCGCTTCGGTCAGCGGATTCACTGCGACCAATCAGCTCTTCCAATACCCGGCCTTCACCATCGGCGTAGGCATCATCATCGCCATCATGGCCATCGGCATGTGCGGGCTGTTCACCGTGCAACTGCCCAACTGGGTTTACATGGTCAATCCCAAACACGACTCGCTCACCGGCTCCTTCGGCTTTGGCATCATGACCGCTGTGCTCTCAACGCCTTGCACCGCGCCGTTCATGGGCGCTGCTGCCGCCTGGGCCGCGACGCAAGCACCGGCAACCACGCTCATCACCTTCGCCGCCATCGGCGCGGGCATGGCAGTGCCTTACCTGGTGCTCTCCGCATTCCCCGCGCTGGTCAGCAAGATGCCGCGCACCGGCCCCGCCAACGAACTGCTTAAACAGGTGATGGGTTTGTTCATGCTCGCGGCCGCCGTCTATTTCATCGGCGTCGGTCTCAGCGGCGTATTGCAATCGCCACCTGATCCACCGAGCCGACTGTACTGGTGGCCGGTGATGGCGCTGGTCATTGCTGCCGGTGCGTGGATGACCTGGCGCATGATCAAGATTGCCGGTGCAGCGCCGCGCACATTTGTGCTGGGCGCGTTTGGCTTACTCTTCATCGCCGGTGGTATCTATGGCGGCTTCGCGCTGACCGACCACGGCCGCATCAAGTGGGTCTATTACACCCCTGAGCGTTTTGAGCAGGCGATGAAAGAAGGCAACGTGGTGGTGCTCGAGTTCACTGCGGAGTGGTGCCTCAATTGCAAAGCGCTCGAGCGCACCGTGCTCAACAGCGATGGCGTGGTTAATGCGGTGGAACAGAAAGGCGTGGTGCCGATGAAGGTCGATCTCACAGGCAACAACGCGCCAGGCAACGCCAAGCTCAAAGAAACCGGCAGCGTCTCGATTCCCTGGATGGTCATTTATACGCCGGGCAACAAGCCTGTTTTTCAGAGCGCCTTTTACACGGTGGATCAGGTGGTCGCGGCGATCAACGCGGCGAAAACACCGCAGTCCACCGCGAATAAATGATCGCTGGCCATGACTGCGTTCACCAAGGTGAACGGCTAAATTGTTTGGTGTGTGATACATTCCTTGCATGGACCTACACGCCAAACTTCGTGCTTTGAATCTGGAGCTTCCTGCTGCGCCCAAACCCGTGGCTTCGTATGTGCCTGCGGTGCGCACGGGCGATCTGGTTTTCATCAGCGGGCAGTTGCCGTTTAAGGATGGCAAGTTGCTGGCGACAGGTCCGGTGCCCACAGTTAGTGTGGAGGATGCCAAGCTTGCCGCGCAGCAGTGCATTCTCAACGCGCTGGCGGTCTTGGGTGATCAGATTGAAGGCGACTGGTCGCGCCTGGTGCGCATCGTTCGCATCGGCGCGTTTGTCGCCAGTGCCAATGATTTCACCGGGCAGCCGATGGTCGCCAATGGTGCCAGCGAGCTGCTGGGCGCGCTCTTTGGCGAGGCTGGCAAACACGCCCGCGCTGCGGTGGGGGTGAATGTGCTGCCGCTGGGAGCGACGGTGGAGATTGAAATGCTCGTGCAGGTTCGCTGAGCGAGATTCACGTGCAGGCAACGAGGCCTCAATGAACGAAGCGACAAAGCAACGACCACAAGCACTATCACCGCTTCAACCGCTGCGCGATGGCCTGAGCGCTGAGCGATCGCAAAGCGCCGATCGCGGCGACTTGCCGCACTCTTGGCTGTACTCGCCCTTGCTCCCAGGAATAAATGCTCTGTGCGCTGACACCCAGCAGCGTGGAGAACTGATCCGCGGAAAGTTTCAGGCTTCGCCGATAGAACCGCAAACCTTCGGGCGTGAACTTGTGGTCCCCTGCGAATTCCGCTGCAACTTCCTGCTTCTTCGTCGCCTTTTTTTTCTGTTGCAATTGCGCCAGTTCACGTTCAACTTGCCGTAGCTTCGCTGTCAATCCAGCGATCGCTTGATCGTGCGATTGGACCAGCGCCTTCATCCGCGCGGCACACTTGAGAAATTCCTGACGCGTTGCTCGTTGAACTTCGTCTCTAAGAACGGTTGCAAGACGTGGCACAGATGGAACTCCTCTTGCAGCAACTCGAACGCTTTTACTGAAGCGAAAAAAACCTGACCCGCATAGTAACAGATGCTTTCTTTAGAATAGTCACTTATCAGGTTCACATCGCACGATAGACAATCTTACCCATGCCACCTCGTCGTTACGACTGCGACATCAAGGCATTTGATATTGATTTTACTGCGTAAAATGCGCGATCATCAGATTTGCCTGCTCCATCGCTTTAATCGCCGCCAAACAATTTGTCGAAAACGCCTTCCGCGATGATCGCTTTGACTTTAGGATCACTGACCGGCCCGGTGATGTGGTATTTGGCGACGCGATCGGTGATGAGCGCGGTGAGATCGCCGACAGGGCCCAGGAGAGATTGGAGCTTTTCGATGGGGCCGCCGTGGACGATGAGATTGAGCACGAAACCGTCGAGCAGCATTTCGCCTTTGCCGCGAGCTGCGACGATGACGGAGCGGTAGTCGAGCTTGTCGATGCGCATGCGATCGTTCTTGAAGTTGAATTGCAGGTCGATGGAGTCATTGGCCCCTGCGAATGTGCCCTTGATGTTCTTGCTGCCGGTGATGCCTGCAAGACCATCCTCGAACTGGTTGATGGCGGGAACATTGATGATGCGTCCTTCACGCAAGCTGAAATGGCCGGTGCCGTTGAGCTGCGTGGTGATGCTGCCGGCTGGAGCTCTCGCTGCCACTTGAAAGGACGCGATGCCTCGAAACGGCAGCTCTTCCATCACCGGCGGAGGCGCTTCTGCGCTGCCCTTGGTGTCCGCGTTTGTTTTTGCATTGGCATTGACGATGGCCGCTGCTTTAAGAACCTGATGAATGCGCAGCTCATCCCCGCGCATCTTGGCCTCTGCGTAGAAAGGCGCTTCCACTTGAATCTCGCCGCTGCCTGCCAGGGTCCCGCTCAGCAAGTTGGCGTTGAGCTGATGGACGATGACCTTGCGATCCGTCATTGCCGCAGCCAGCGACACGTGAGGCAGATTCAATCGGTAGTCGCCGAAGCTGACGTTGCCATCATTGAGAGCGACATCCAGATCGATCTTCGCATTGATCCAGTCATCGAACTTGATCGTGCCTTTCGCTTTGGCGGTGAGCTTGCCGCGCAGGTCGTGATCCGCCAGTGCCCTTTGCATCTGCGGTGGAAGCGATTGGTTGTCGCCGCCCAGTTCCACCGCAAGCGACAGCTCCGCAATCTCCGCGATGTTGTCATTCAGATTGAATCGACCATTCACCATCAACTCGCTGATGGGAGCACGATCGATGCGCGTACTGAGCTTGTACCACCCCTGCTCATCCGGCTCGACATTGAGCGCCATGTTGATGCGATCGAGCATCATCGCCCGTTTGTCACTGTCGCGCGGATCGTAATGAATGGTGCCGCCCAAAATGTGAACCAGGCGAATCCGAAAGACATCAGTGATCTTCGTTGACGGCGTCGCTATCGAAGGTTCGGCTGCTGGTGGCTGATCGCTGGTCTTTACCAGGTTGGAGAATCCAATGAGCCTGGCGTCGGTTGCACTGATGTTCACAAAAGAAAACTGTGGTTGTTCCAGAACCACACGCTCAATCTGCAAAGGCTTTCCAGTCTCTGGAATCTCAGCAACGGTCAGCGTCGCTTTGCCTATGCGGATGATGTCCACCTTCTCACCGGCGCCAGCTGGGTCAGGCACGGTCAACCGAATATTCTCGACAACGATCGTCAGCGGATACTGGTAATCAGGATTCTCAAAGGAAAGCTCCGCGTTCAGATGCGCTGCTGCGACACTGCGAAGCTCGCTGCCGATCCACTGTTCCAGCGCACTGGAGCCTTCACCGCCGGTGACGCGAACGAAGTAAACAACGATGGAGGTCACTGCGACCAGCAGCAGGAGAACAATGGCCACGATAATGCGGAGGGTTAGTTTCATGTCGTGCCCTCGGTGAATCACAGGAGAGGACATCGTAACGCGCCGGTGGTGTGGAGGTGCATGAAATCAATTTATACCAATGCAGGATTGGTATTAAGCGAATCGCAGATTGAAGATGACGCATCAAAAAAATCACTGCTGAATGTGCGCGCAAAAAAGCGGCGGGGATTACCCGCCGCTACGCATCAGTGATCGGAGGGCCCGCCGAAGCGGACGATCCGAGATTGGACTTGGTTTATCCAAGGAGCTGGAGCACGGATTGCGGCCGCGAGTTGGAGATTGCCAAGACGTTGGTGGATGCGTTCACAAGGATCTGTGCACGGGTCAGTTCAGCAGTCTCAGCGGCGAAGTCGGTATCGCGGACGCTGGACTCAGCAGCACTGGTGTTCTCGAAGGCAACACCCAGGCTTCGGATGGTGGCACCGACGACGTTGGACTGGAAGGCACCTAGGCGTCCACGAAGCGTGGAGACCTTCTTGATGGCTTCATCGACGGTCTTCTGTGCGTTCTCGATGTTGCCATCGACGACGTTGGAAGCCTGTCCTGAACCCAGCGAAGCGAGGTAGCCGGAGGTGAGGCTGCCCAGGTTTCGGCTGGCGACGTTGCCGATGCCGATCGAAGCCTGGTTGCTGATGTCCACGTTGGGGCCGAGGTTGAACTTGGCACCGCCACCGGTGATGGTGAACGCGGAGATCGAAGCTGCTGCCTGAGCACCTGCGGTGGTCAGTTCGATGGAGAGGTCAAGGAAGTCGGTGTTGATGCGAGCGACCTTGCCCTTGCTGGTGGCGCTGATGCCGTTGATGATGGCGCGGACATCCTGGCCGGTATCGCGGAGCGGGTTGGTCACTGCGGAGAACGCGGTGGAACCACCGGTGGTGGCGACGGCTTCGTTGATGGACGACAGAGTGTGGATGGCACCAGCCTGGCTGCCCTCATCGACGACGTCAACCGACACGAATTCATCGCTGCCGAACCCGACGCTCTTGAGCGTGAAGCCGGTGCCTGAGACATCTGCCGACACGCCTGTCACCGAGGTGAAGGTGTTGATGGCCGAGGCGACCGCGTTGAGCGTGGTGCCCGATGCGAAGGTGAACTGACGGCTGCCCTTGCTGCCGGCGATTTCGATGATAAACGAGCTGGTCGCGCCACCGAGGTCCAAGGCTGTGGCACCGGTCGAGAGGAACAGACCGGCGTGCTGAGCAGATGCAGTCACCAGCACGTTGACGGCGCGGGTGTCGCCCGTCTCGAGCTTGGCGGCATTGATCTGATAGTCAGCAACCGTCGTGGCCTGGCCGCTGATCGTGAAGTCGTACGTGCCGTTGAGCAGCTTGCTGCCCTGGAAGCTCGTCGAAGCCGCGATGCGGTCGATGGTCTGAAGGATCGAGTCAATCTGAAGCTGGTTGGCTTCTTTTTCTTCCGTCGAAAGGCCGGCTTCGTTGGCGCTCTGGCCTACGAGGCTCTGCACTTCGAGCAGCAGGTTGTTGATTTCCTGCAGGCCGCCTTCGGCAATGTTCACCACCTGGTCCGCACGCTCGGCATTGCCGATGGCAGCGGTGATGCTCGCCTTCTCGCTGCGAAGATTTTCGCTGGCGATCAGACCCGCCGGATCATCCGCACCACGATTGATGCGAAGACCGGTGCTCAATCGCTCGAGCGAGGTCGTGAGGGTTTTGTTTTGGTTGCCAAGGATACGCTGGGAAAGAAGCGACGATACGTTTGTGTTGATGCGACTCATTGAAGGTCCTCCGTGAACACGGGGGTTGTTTACTGCGGGCATCCTGCCCCTGAAACGTTTATCCAATCCGATCCGATCACTGGTTTATTTGCACAGGACTGATGCGAGTCCTGGAAGTGCCACTGTGCTTCCGATCCATCGCTAAGGCGGTGGCCGGTCGCGGGAGCCGACGCTCCGTGGGTCTGGCGGTGAAGGTCCCGCGAGCCCGTGCGTCGCTCCGTGTGCGAAAGGCATTTCGCCTCGCCGAACACTTCGCTCCGCCCCCTCTTGTTCGGAGGTCGATCGTCCGCAAGACCAGCGGATTTTCGATTTTTCTTTATCGGACACGCGGTTCATGACTTGGTTTCCTCGCAGGTAACATCCCTGCAGATGGAATAATCGTCACAA
>CAZYQL010000185.1:0-7809 GCA_964650055.1 uncultured Phycisphaeraceae bacterium
GAGCGCTTCTTCCTTCGCGCCTTGATCCATTCGCGAATCGAATCACGCTTCGTCGGCCAACTGCTGCTCATGCGCTCGTCAAGAAACGTGAGGTACAAGCCATCAATCACTGCTGACAATCGCAGCGTCGATTGCAAGCGCATATCAGTGATCTCGCGCGGCGAGGTTGCTTCTTCGACTTTCGGAAGTGCAGCGCCAGAGACCAGCCACTTGTCACCTTGCAGCGATAATTCCCACTGCGTTTCATCATCCGCATCGGCGAGAATCAAGCCGAGTTTGCGAGGCCACTTGCCTGCCGCCAGCGCTTCACCTGCTTCGGGAAGATGCGTGGGCTTTGGGCCGCGCAGCGATTGCTTGCCCGTCGCATCCCAGGCGCAGTCCATATCGAGCGATCGATCGATCACCACCGCCAGGCGAATTTTCTTGCCAGTTTTCTTGCCATCTGCAAGAGCGGGGATGTTGATGATGTTCTCGCCGGACTCGAGCATGGACCAAAGCCAGATGAAAAGCTCGTTGCCCAGAAAATCGCGCGTGCTCACCGAAGCATGCACCCATGGCGTCACCGGCACCGAAATATCCTGAGGCAATTCGCCCTCGTCTTCTTCACCCGCTTCGCGTGCATCCTTGGGCGGAGCGGTGAACTGCGAAGGCGAAAGGTCTTCAAAATCACGCTTGTTTCCAGCGAAAACATCCTCTGCAAAAGTGCCTGCGGTCATCAAGCGCAAATCGACTGCGAAGGCGAAACTCATCAGCTTGGAGATCTGTTCGATGGCGACGTTGGAGGTCGCGCCAAGGTAAAGCTGTTTCGCGGCAAGGTCCCACATGACGGGAATCGATTTGCTCTTGCGGTATCTACCTTGCGAAATTTCTTCGTGCAGCTTGCGCTCGACCACATCCATCGCATCGCGCTTTTGAGCGCGCGAGGCGAAGCCGGAGGGATTCTCTTTGGCGACGGCTTGTTCCTCGATGGCGCGGTAAGCCTGCTTTACTTCGCCGGGCACCTGATGCGTGTCGAGTCGCAAAGCGAAGAGGAGGAGGCTGCCGGGCGGGTTGCCGTAGGCATTGGTTTCGTAGGTGAACTGAGTGTCGTAAAGATGAGCACCGGTGATGAAGCCTGCTTCGACCTGATCGGGCGAGCCGATCTCACTGGCGGCAAACGCGTGATCCTTGAGCGTGGCCAGCGCGGTCTCATCGACTGAGAGCGGGGCGTCGCCGACCACCATGAAACGACAATACGAAACTCGACCTGAATGAAAAGACATCGCGACTCCTGATCGATCATTGGCAAAGGGGCAAGCGCAGCATTGTAGTAGAAAGTAAACACCCGTTCGCCTTGACGAACGGAGTCTGTGCTGCGCTGGCATAAAAGCGTTATGCTTGATGTACGAGATTTGTCCATGAAAGATGTGCTTGCAGAAATCGTGAAACACAAACGGCTGGAAGTGGCCTTGGCGATGGAGCTTCGTCCGCTGGAGCAATTGAAGGAAGCAGCGCTGGCGTCGGCGGAGCCTCGCAATTTCTTCCGGGCGCTGACGCATCCCAAGGATGAACTGCGCGTCATTGCCGAGGTGAAGAAAGCCAGCCCTTCCGCAGGTCTGATTCGTGCCGATTTTGATCCTGTCGCCATTGCGAAAACGTATGAAGCCAATGGTGCCGCGGCAATTTCGTGCCTCACTGATGAAAAGTTTTTTCAAGGCTCACTCGCCTATCTCACGCAGATCAAAGCCGCTGTGAGCATCCCGGTACTGCGCAAGGATTTCATCATCGACACCTATCAGGTTTATGAAGCCCGCGCTGCCGGGGCCGATGCGATCCTGCTCATTGCCGAGTGTCTGGGCGAAGCGGAACTTCTCGACCTGCTGATCCTCGCGACGGAACTTAGGCTGACCACACTGGTGGAAGTACACGATGTTGAGAGCCTTTTGTCGATTCGACATCACATCGGTTTCCCGCATCCCAGTTACACACTGCTTGGCATCAACAATCGCGATCTGCGATCGATGACGACGGACATCAGCCACACGCTGCGCATGCTCGACATGATTGAGAATCTGGACATCGTCGTCAGCGAGTCAGGCATTCGCACCAGCGCTGAGGTGCATCGTCTGCGCGAAGCGGGTGTGCATCGGATTCTGGTGGGCGAGCATCTGATGCGTCAGCCGGATATTGGGGCGGCACTGCGCGAGCTGATGAAATAAGTTTGAGCTTGAGGTTCCACTGTTTGCCACTGTTTTGTCCCTTATTTTCCCCGGAGGTTTCCATGCGATTGATCGCGCTTATTTTCACGCTTCTTGTTGCGACGGGGTGCATGACACCTGCTCCTTCTACAAAGTCCGATGGCCCGACGCGCATCGTCGATACGCACATTCACATTTATGACACGAGCCGTCCCGATGGTGTGCCCTGGCCCGGGAAGGATGACAAGGCGATTTACAGTCCGCATCTGCCCGCTGACTTTGCCGTGGTGGCCAAGCGGAATCATGTGGATGCGGTGGTCATCGTCGAGGCCAGTCATCTGATCGAAGACAATCAGTGGATTCTCGATGTGACGAAAGATAATCCGCTCTTCGTCGCAGTCGTGGGCAACCTGACGCCCGGCGATCCTGACTTCGAAAAGAATCTGGAGCGGTTCGCCAAGAACAAACGCTTCGTCGGCATTCGGCCGCGCGGCGAAGCGAATGTGAAACTCACGGAAAACAACCGCATTGCTGATCTGCGCAAGCTCGCAGACAAAGGTCTCGCGCTGGATTTGCTCACCTTCCGCGCTTCACTCTCAGATATCAACATCATCGCGCAGAAGGTGCCGAATCTGAAGATCGTGATCAATCACCTGGCCGGCGCACGCGTTGATGGCAACACGCCTGATGCGAAGTGGGCACAGGAGCTTGCCGCGCTGTCGAAATACAAAAATGTTTACTGCAAGATTTCCGGGTTGTCGCAGCAATCGGTCACTAAGCCCGCGCCGATGGATTTGAGTTTCTATGCGCCGACGCTGGACCTGATCTGGAATGCGTTTGGCGAGGATCGACTGATCTTCGCCAGCAACTGGCCGGTCACCAAAAACGGCGGCGATTACGATGGCGAGCTGCGCATGACCAAGGAATATTTCAAAGCCAAGGGCTTCGCGGCGACGGAGAAAGTGTTCTGGAAAAACGCGAACATCGCCTATGGCCTGGGACTCAAGTGATTGAGTGCTTTGTAGTTTTTGCGATTTATCGCTTCGCTCCGACCGCCATCTCGCCCAAGAGCGCTGCGTGAGTCTTGCAACCCAGCGCGAAGTTGGCCAGATCAAACTTTTCATTGGGCGAGTGAATGCGATCATCGTTGCGACCGAAGCCGATGAGCAGACTATCGACGCCGAGGATGCGCTTGAAATCTGCGACGACCGGAATCGTCGCCCCTTCGCGCACCAGCACTGGTTCGCGTCCGCAGCTTGTGACGATGGCGCGTTTGGCGGCAGCGATGAAAGGCGAATCGGTAGCGACGGCGACCGGCGCAGCTGAGCCGTGCGGCGTGATCTGCCATCGCAATCCATGCACCGGCTGATGATGGAGCCAGCGCGTGAAAGCCTCGGCAATCTTTTTTGGATCCTGATTGGCCGCCAGACGAAAACTCACTTTTGCACCGGCGAAAGTGGGGATGACGGTCTTGGCGCCTTCCTTCATGTAGCCGCCGTAGATGCCGTTGATATCACACGCCGGGCGCGACCAGCGGCGCTCGAGCGTTGAATATCCATCTTCACCATATGCGTGCTGCACCCCGACGCCGCCCAGAAAATCAGACGCATCAAAATCGAGTTTCGACCACTGCTTGAGTTCCGTCTCCGTCGGCGACACGACATCATCGTAATAGCCCGGCACAACCACACGGTGCTTTTCATCAAACAGATTTCCCAGCACACGCGTGAGTATCGTGCAGGGATTGGCGAGCGTGCCGCCGTAGACGCCTGAGTGCAGATCGCGCGATGGGCCGTGGAGCTGAATGTCGAAGTAGAGCAGGCCGCGAAGGCCGTAGGTAATCGCGGGCACCGGGCCTGATTTGCTTTCCCACATCGTCGTGTCGCTGATGAGCACGACATCGCACTTAAGCAGCTCGCGATGTTTCTCAATGAACGGCTGAAGGTGCACGGAGCCGCACTCCTCCTCGCCTTCAATCAGCACCGTGATCGGCACTGGAAATTTGCGCTCATCTGATCCCTTATACCAGGCGCGCAGTGCTTCGATGAAACACATCACTTGCCCTTTGTCATCACTCGCTCCGCGCGCCACAATCGCACCATCGCGAATCACCGGCTCAAACGGCGGCGAGTCCCACTTCTCCAGCGGGTCAGGCGGCTGCACATCGTAATGACCATAAAACATCACCCGCGGCGCAGCGGGATTTGTCACATCTTCATCACGCGTGCGACCGACGACGGCTGGATGTCCACCGGTGTCATGAATCTCAACTTCCAAACCCACTTCCTGAAGCTGATCGGCAATCCACTGCGCGCCGCGAACGACATCCTCTTTGTAGTGATGATCGGTGGAGACGCTGGGAATCGAAAGCAGTTCGGTCAATCGGGCGATGGCGCTATCCGCATCTTTTTCGAGATAAGAAAGTGGTGTGTTCATATTGAATCAATCATTTCGTTTAGCCGCGGAGCAAAGGCTCTGCGACGCTCCGCGTGAGCATGGCCGGTGCGACACATCACCGCGATCAATCCGCCAGCGGCAGATTCACTTCAACGTTTCCATCTTCAATGCGAATGGGAAACAGGATGAGCGATGCGTCATACGGATCATCGAAGTTCTTGCCGGTGGTCATGTCGTAGGTGTACCCGTGGTACGGACAGGTGAGCAGCGTGCCGGCCATATCGCCATCACCCAGCGGCAGACCCGCGTGAGGACAGATGTTGGCGGCGGCGTGGAGCTTGCCTTTAATGTTGCAGATGATCAGCGCGAAACCGCTCAGGTCCATGCAGGTTTTGCTTTCCTGTGGAAATTCATTGGCCTGTCCTGCTTCAATCCACTTGCCCATGATGATCGCCAAAACTCTAAGATGGTGTACATGCCTGCGAAAGATGAACAGTTTAGCCGATACCACGCGATGCTGTCGCCGCTGGCGAGCCGCGCACTTGCAGATGCGGATGCGCCTGGCGCTGCCAATCACATGGCCATCGCGCTGCCTGCGGCACGTCTGCTGCTGAGCGATGATCCTTCGCAGTACGAACCGCTGGTCACGGCGATGCGCACCCTCGCATCAGCGCGATCGCTCACCGATTGGGCGGGGCATCATCGTCCTTGCTATCACCCGTTTGCGATTCATCTGTGCCTTGCCGCGTTTCATCGGCACTACGAAAACATTCCGCCTTCGGTATGGAGCCGATGCGAGGAAATCATTCCCGCGCTGGTGGAGCCGTTGCGTGGATCGGAGCATTTCGCTGATGCTGCGCCGCCTGATGAATTTGTGCCGCTGGTGCTTTGGCAGGCGCTGGGACTGGCGGAGCAGGCGACGCTGCTTAGCCGTGATGTTGATCTGGAGATGACAGATTCGCTGGTCGCGGCGATCGTTGCGAATCCTGCACTCAACGGCGCATTGCATGGAACATCGCCGGAGGAATCGCTCGACAGTTGGACGTACAGCGAGTTGGTAGGCCTGCATGCGCTGGCGCGGCTGGCGCTACTGCGGCGGCATAAGACGTGGGCCAAGCGCGTGGAAGAAATTGCAATGTATCACTTGGAAAACACGCAGCCGGACAATGCGACCAATCAGCCTTGGGGGCTGTTCGCATTTCTCTGGTCAGCGAAGACGCGCAGCTTCGCTGAGCAGCAGATGCACGATGCAACAGCGCACAGCGGCGGGGCAGTGTCACCGCTGGCGGCGATGCTCTTGGCTGATGCGGCGGATTGCCTGGCGGAGTTTGGGTGAGTGGTAAAGCTGGGAACTCAAGCCCGGTAGCGAGGTCCGCCCAGCCGTCGGAGTATTGAAGTGAAACTCGAGGCATCCCCTAGCGCTTCGTTGCAGCTAGTAAATACCAACATCCGATCTACTTGCTATTTGATCAAGGAGGATCGCGTGTGTATTTCGAGGATAAGCTGGTGGCTCGTGGCCTTTCCGTGCCACACGGATGCGCCCTTTCAAGTCAATGATCAATAGCTCTAAAACAACTCCCGGATCACCGCGCCATCATCGGCGATGGCGACGGGGCGGCCGGCGTGATTGAGAAAACTCTGGTGCGGATCGACGCCCAGCACGTGGTAGATGGTGTGGTGGATGTCGGTGGGTTTGAGCGGGCGATCGAGAGGTGTTTCGCCTAAGCGATCGGTGGAGCCGACGATTTGGCCGCCCTTGACGCCGCCGCCGCCCATGAGGCAGAACATGGCGTTGCCCCAGTGATCGCGGCCGGGTGTGCCCATGCTGCCTGGCGCGCCGCCGTTGCCGCCGTCGTTCATGCGCGGCGTTCTGCCGAACTCGCCGCAGACGACGACGAGCGTCTTGTCGTAGATGCCCCGGCGAACGAGATCATTGAAGAGGCCACTCAAGGCGAGATCGAGTTTGGGCAGGTAGTTGTCGTAGCCTTTTTTGAGATCCCAGTGATGATCCCAGCCGCCCATGTGAACAGTGATGAATGTCGCGCCAGCTTGGGCAAGGCGTGATGCGAGCAGGCAGCTCTGGCCCCAGCCGTTGCGGCCGAAGGACTCGCGCACTTCATTGGACTCGCTGCCGATGTCGAAGGCTTGTCGCGCAGTTTCGCTGGTGACCAGATCGAAAGCGCGCTGTTCGAATTGATCCATGCTCGCCATCATGCCGGTGGTGTCAGCTTCCCTGCGAGCGCGATCGAGCTGTTTCATAATGGCCCGGCGATCATCGAGCCTTTGAATCGACATGTTTGAACTGAGCGAAAGATTCTGCACTTTGAAATTGGATGCGTTGGGGTCGCCGTTGGTTTCAAAGGGGTCGCCTTCCCTGCCGATGTAGTGGCCCGAGAAATAGCCAGGCCGCAAACCCACCGTGCTTGAATAAGGCACCGCGATATGGGCGGGCATGCCAGGCGTGCGTGAACCGGCGAGTTTGGAAGCGATGGCGCTGATGCCTGGCGATTTTTGTGAGGTGTCAGCGCCGCTGGCGCCGCCGCGGCCGGTGAGGAAAAGATGGGCGGCGGCAAAGTGGTCGCCGTTGTCGTGATGCAGCGAGCGGATGATGGAAAATTTGTCCGCGATCTTCGCCTGAAGCGGAAACAGCTCGGTGATCGCCATGCCTTTGACATTGGTCTTGATCGGCGACCAAAGCCCGCGATACTCCGGCGGAGCATTGGGCTTCATGTCGTACATATCCATGTGCCCCGGCCCGCCATCGAGCCAGACGAGAATCACGGAAGTATCCTTGTTTGACAGCCCTTTGGCAGCCGATGCCGCCTGAGCCTTCATCACGCCTGACAAGCCGACCGACGCCATGCCCGCCACGCCAAGTTGCAAGAATGATCGCCTGGAAAGGCCATCGCAGTAGCCACGCGAAGTCGAACTGGTTTCGATACGGAACATGCAAGGATTCCTGCGGGATGCAAAGCACGCACGGCGACCATGCGGCCTGCCTCAAAAGTATTGTCGGCTCATGCTTGAAAGATACAACAGAGAAGTTGAGCCTTGTGAGTCGAGCTCTTGGGGTTCTATCAAGATCACATGTCGATTGACGGCTCACTCACTCACGTCTGGCGGCTGAGTGTGTGTACGGGTTGATCCGGTTGACAATCCTCGGCTTCTATTGAGCGTTCACAATTGGCTAGACTTTAATTGGCAAGCTGATCACCCAACGATATAATCGGCGGAG
>CAZYQL010000186.1:0-7673 GCA_964650055.1 uncultured Phycisphaeraceae bacterium
TTATCCATTGACACATGAGTGGGCGTGGTTATCATTCACAAAAGAGTAAATTTTGACTAATCAAAATACGCCCGACGCATTGCATCACAAGGTGAGCCATGAAATCGCTTTCCATCATCGCCCTATTGCTTGTTCTGACCTCGCTAAACTGCCCCGGTTGCAGTGAAGGGCAGGCCAAAAAGGATGGGGCAGCAACCGGCACTGGCCCAACCGCCTACCCCTACCGCGTGGCGACGACCGTGGGCATGATCACTGACATCGTGCAGGTCGTCGCTGGTGACAAGGCCACCGTTGAAGGCATCATCAAAGGCGACGGCGACCCGCACACCTTCAAGCCTTCGCGCAGCGATCGCATTGCCCTTCAAGATGCCGATGTCATCTTTTACAACGGCTTGATGCTCGAAGGAAAAATGAGCGATGTATTTGTGTCGCTGGCGGGGCGGGGCAAGCCGGTCTTCGCGGTGACGCAGTTGCTTGATAACGACAACTATGTCATCACCGATGAAGAAAAACACTATGACCCGCATGTCTGGATGGATGTGCGCGGCTGGATTCACGCCGTCGAAGCTGTCTCGCAATCGCTCTCGGAATATGACAAAACAAATGCCGCGCTCTACGACGCCAATGCCAAGGCGTACCTCGCGCAGCTTCAGTCGCTCGATGCTTATGCGCGCAGCGTGATCGCTTCGATCCCGGCGGACAAGCGCGTGCTCATCACCGCTCACGATGCGTTTGGTTACATGGGCCGTGCTTATGAACTCAAGGTGATGGGCGTGCAAGGCATCTCCACCGAGTCCGAAGCGGGCCTGCGGCACATCAGCGGACTGGTGAACTTCATCGTGCAAAACAAAATCGCTGCGGTCTTCATCGAAGCAAGCGTTTCCGAAAAGAACATCAAAGCCCTGATCGAAGGCGCAGCAGCGCAAGGCCACGCCGTCGTCATCGGCGGCAAGCTCTACTCCGACTCGATGGGCACGCCTGGCACTTACGAAGGCACCTACATCGGCATGATCGATCACAATGTCTCGACCATCGCCAAAGCACTGGGCGGCAGCGTGCCCGAAGGTGGATTTAAGAATTGGAAGCCGCAGGCGAAATGAACACCACCCCCCCGCCAATTTTACGCGCCGATGGCGCTGAGCATCCGGTGGATCTGCCGCTGTCGGTGCATGACATGACGGTGGCGTATCACCGTAAGCCGGTGCTTTGGGATATTGATTTCGATCTGCCCGAAGGCAAGCTCATCGGCATCATCGGCCCAAACGGTGCGGGCAAATCCACACTCATCAAAGCGTGTCTCGATCTGGTGCCCAAGGCATCGGGCAAGGTGACGATCTACGGCAAGCCTTACCACGAGCAGCGCAGCCTTGTGGGCTATGTGCCGCAGCGCGAAACGGTGGACTGGGACTTTCCAGTGAGCGCACTCGACCTGGTCACGATGGGTCGTTACAGCAAGGTGGGATGGTTCCGCCGAATCGCGCGTTCGCACAAGGAACGCGCCATGGCGGCACTGGAAGAAGTGGGCATGGCTGACTTCGCCCATCGGCAAATCAGCCAGCTCTCCGGCGGCCAGCAGCAGCGCGTCTTTCTAGCGCGGGCCTTGGCGCAGGAAGCAAATCTTTATTTCATGGATGAGCCCTTCGCTGCGGTGGATGCCGCGACAGAGGCAGCCATCGTTCGCATTCTGCACGAACTGAAAAATGCAGGGCGCACGACGCTGGTGGTGCATCACGATCTGCAAAGTGTGCCGCAGTATTTTGATTGGGTGATCCTGCTGAACATGCGCGTTGTTGCAGTGGGGCCAACGGAAGAAGTCTTCACGCCAGAAAATTTGCAGAAGACCTATGGCGGCAAGCTGACGCTGCTCGAAGAAGCAGCGCAGGCGATGTCGCGAAGGTGAGGCGGACAAGAGGTCAGAGGTCAGAGGTCAGAGGTCAGAAGTCGGAAGTCAGAAGTCAGAAGTCGGAGAGCAACAGGATGAATGCGGAGGATGATCTCGATGATCTTTTCCAAATTCCCCGCCCTCCTAGGGAGGGGTTAGGGGAGGGTCGAGCTTCCGATGAATCAGTAGCGCAGCGCAAATGATTATGTCCACCCACGCTCCCATCTCGCTTCTCGCTGCCAGCGCCGTGACGCTGCGCGATGTGCTGGAAGTCTTCACTTTTCAGTACGACTACAACACCACCATCGTCGTCCTCGCCACCGCCATCCTAGGCATCGGCACCGGCACCATCGGTTCGTTTCTGCTGCTGCGAAAGCGAGCACTCATCGGCGATGCGCTGAGCCACGCAACGCTGCCTGGCGTCTGCCTGGCGTTCATGATCATGGTGGCACTGGGCGGCACCGGAAAGTCGCTGCCTCTTCTACTACTTGGTGCCGCGATCACCGGGCTGCTTGGCGTCGGCGCTGTCGCCTTCATCCGCAAACACACGCGCCTTCATGATGATGCAGCCCTGGGCATTGTCCTCTCCGTTTTCTTTGGCCTGGGCGTGGCCCTACTCAAACTCGCCACCCAAATGAAAGGCGGCGACTCCGCTGGCATCGAGTCCTTCATCTACGGCAAGCCCGCTGCCATGCTCGCTTCCGATCTGCGCCTGATCATCGCCATCACCACGCTCACTCTCTTCCTCTCCATCATCCTCTTCAAAGAGTTCACGCTGCTTTGCTTTGATGATGACTACGCTTCTTCGCAAGGCTGGCCCACTGGTTTACTCGATGGCATCATGCTATTGCTCGTCACGCTCGTCACCGTTGTCGGGTTGCAAGCGGTGGGCCTCATTCTCGTCATCGCCCTGCTCATCACGCCTCCTGCTGCAGCGCGATTCTGGACCGATCATCTGCGCACCATGACCATCCTCTCCGCGATCATCGGCATGATCAGCGGCTGGCTTGGCGCATCGCTGAGCGCTCTCATCGAAGGTCTGCCCGCTGGGGCGATCATCGTCGTCACTGCCGCGGCCATCTTCATCCTCAGCATGTTCTTTGGCACCAAGCGCGGCATCCTCGTGCGATCACTCGAACACTGGCGGCACAATCGCAGCATGGATCATCAGCACCTGCTACGCGCGCTCTACGAGCTGACTGAGCATCTGCCCGCTGGCAGTTCCACGCATGTGAAACGCAGCGATCTATTGAACATGCGATCGTGGAGCGACTGGCGGCTTGGCCGCGCTTTGCGAAGAGCGCAGCGCGATGAACTGATCACGCACGATGCCCGCAGCTACTGGGCATTTACCGAAGCTGGCCACATTGATGCGATGCGCATGGTGCGCAATCACCGCCTTTGGGAGATGTACCTCATCACGCACGCTGCCATCGCCCCCAGTCACGTTGATCGCGATGCTGACATGATCGAACACGTGCTAGGCCCGGTGATGGTGGCGCAATTGGAAAAGCTTCTCGCAGACAAGCCCACGGTGCCTGACAGTCCGCACTTGATTTGAATCATCGGCTTCACTGGGCAACCGTTGTCTTTAGAACTTCAAACTTTGAACACGAAACTGTTTTCATGACCTGGACCCTCGACGACACATGGATCATTCTCATCGGCGCACTGTGTGCCGGCTCCTGTGCGCTGCTCGGGTGCTTTCTCGTGCTTCGCCGCATGAGCATGATGGGCGATGCGATCAGTCACGCGGTACTGCCCGGTCTCGCCGCTGCGTTCTGGATCACAGGCTCGCGCTCGAGCCTGGCCATGTTCATTGGCGCTGCGGTGGTCGGTGTACTCACCGCAGTCTTCACTCAGTGGATTCACACGCTGGGCAAGGTGGACCGCGGCGCATCGATGGGCGTGGTCTTCACCACGCTTTTCGCCATCGGTCTAATCATGATCGATCACGTGGCTCATGACACTGATCTCGATGCCAACTGCGTGCTCTATGGCATGATCGATCTCGCCCCGCTCGATCAGGTCAATTTCATGGGCATGTGGATGCCCCGCGCTGTCGTCATCCTCAGCAGCGTACTCATCGTCAACGTGCTGGTGATCGCCGCGCTCTATAAAGAATTCAAGATCACTTCCTTCGATCCCGCACTCGCCACCACGCAAGGCATCAGCGCCACCTTCATGCACTACTTGCTCATGGTTCTCGTCGCCATCACCACCGTCGCCTCCTTCGAAGTGATCGGCTCCATCCTCGTCATCGCCATGCTCATCGTCCCCGCCGCCACCGCATTCCTTATGACGCAGCGCCTCGGTTCCATGCTTATCGTCAGTGTGATCATCGGCATCATCAGTGCCGGTATGGGCCACGTCACCGCGATGACAGTCCCGCCGCTGTTTGGCTTTGAAGACACCACCACCGCTGGCATGATGGCTGGCGTGGCGGGACTGATTTTCTTCGGCGTCATGATGCTCGGCCCCCAGCGCGGCGTACTCGTCCGCCTCGCCCAGCAACGCCAACTGAGCCATCGCATCCTGCGCGAAGATGTGCTTGGCCTGCTTTATCGCGTCGAAGAACAAGCGGCACCCGCACCCGGCCAGATGAAGCTTGAGCAGTTTCATGAAGTCTTGCAATCGGGTGAGCGGCTATTGCGCGGCGCTGTGCGCAGGCTTATTCGCGAAGGCAAAGTTCAAGAGGATGATGGACTTTATGCACTGGCTGAGCGCGGCCGCGCTGAGGCGAGGGACATGATCCGTGGCCATCGCCTTTGGGAAAGTTATCTCGATCAGAATCTGGCGCTGCCCATCGATCACCTGCACGCCCCTGCGGAACATCTGGAGCACATCACCGATGCTGCCATGCTCGCCCGCCTGGCAGATGAGACGGCGAATCCGCAAGTCGATCCGCAAGGCAAAGTGGTGCCCGCCAGTGAATCGTCATGACCAGCAAGTTCCCGCCGCTTGCGGCGTAGCGTCATCAGCGCGGCACCTCCCCACTACCGGCTATGATTCCTTTCTCATGACACCTGACCCGACGATTCCTCACAAGCCAGAACTGCTTGCCCCGGCTGGCGACTTTGATGCGATGCGCGCAGCCGTGGTCAACGGCGCTGATGCGGTTTACTTTGGCCTGAGTGATTTCAATGCGCGCCACCGCGCTGCGAATTTTCAGATTGAAGAACTTCCCACAATCATCGACTACCTGCACAGCCACAACGTGCGCGGCTACGTCACCGTCAACACGCTCATCTTCAGCGATGAGCTGGACGCCATCGCCCGCTTCATCACGGCAATCGCACAGGCCGGTGCCGACGCGGTGATCGTGCAGGATCTGGGACTGGTGCGTCTGATTAAGAAGATCGCCCCCACACTGGCAGTGCATGGCTCGACGCAGATGACGCTGACCGAGCCGCGCGCCATCGAGTTTGTGAAATTGCTGGGCGTAGAGCGCGTGATTCTGGCGCGAGAATCTTCGCTCGAAGACATTCGCCAGATTCGTCAGCGCAGCGATGTGCCTGTGGAAGTGTTCGTACACGGTGCGCTGTGCATCAGTTACAGCGGCCAGTGTCTCACCAGCGAAGCGCTGGGCGGGCGCAGCGCCAATCGCGGCCAGTGTGCGCAGGCCTGCCGATTGCCTTATGAATTGATCGTCGATGGCAAAGTGCGCGCTCTCGGCGACAAGGCGTATCTGCTTTCGCCCTCCGACCTGGCAGCGGCTGATCTGATTGGTGAGCTCAGTGAGTTAGGTGTGGTTTCCTTCAAGATCGAAGGTCGGCTCAAGAGCGCCCAGTATGTCGCCGCTGCAACGCACACCTACCGCGCCGCTGTCGATGCGGCCATCGAGCACCGTACGTTTACGCCTTCCACCTCGCAGCAGCAGGACATGCAGCAGAGTTTTTCACGCGGGTTTTCGCATGGTTTCTTTGATGGTGTGGATCACTCTGTGCTGGTGCAGGGAAGGTTTCCCAAGCATCGCGGTGTGCGCGCCGGTGAAGTCATTCGCGTGACTGAGCATGGCGTGATTCTCGAAGCAGCGGCGAACGTGATGCTTAAGGCCGGTGATGGCGTGGTGTTTGATGAAGGCCATCCCGAGCAGGATGAGCAAGGCGGCCGGGTCAACAGTGTGAAGGTCGTGCGCGGAGCGAAGCCGCAAGCGGCGGTGCAACAAGCGGCACAAGTGGAGATCGCGTTCTACGCTGGCTCGGTGAATCTGCATTCGATTACGCCGGGTGCCCTCGTGTGGCGCACGGATGATCCTGCGATTCGCAAGCGATTGGAGCAGAGCTATAGCCGAGATCAGGTGGTACACCGCACGCGCGTGGATGTGCACATTGATGCGCGGGCTGGTGCAGCGATGGTGATTTCGTTTCACACAGAAGGTGGCAGATGTGCGACGGTGACTTCGGATGATGTGTTGCAGGAAGCGATCAACCGGCCGCTCACGATGGCAGTGGCGCGGGAGCAACTGGGACGGATGGGTGACTCACCCTTTGAACTGGGCGAAGTGACGTTTGAAGGCGGCGGCGAGCTGCTGCCGGTGATGGTGCCTAAGAGCGTGCTCAACGAGCTGCGCAGGCGCGGCGTATCACGGCTGACCAGCGAAAGTGCAGTGGCAAAGAAGCATGTTGTAAGCGACGCGAATGCGGTGGCGAAGCTGCGAGCGGCGATCGATCTTTCTTACTCCCCTCCCTTCCAGGGAGGGGCAGGGGGAGGGTTGGATCAAATTAATAGAACAGAACGCAACAAGATCGGCGACGCGACCCTCCCCCAGCCTCTCCCTAAGAAGGAGGGGAGTACGAACGTGCCGCAATCGAACTCGCAGGCAACAGCGCATCATGCTCACCTCACCGTGCTGGTGCGTTCGATGGCGCAGCTCGATACTGTCCTCGCCTGGCGCTTTCGTGAAACGACTTCGCCGCTGGCGATGGTGTACTGCGAGTTTGAAGACATCAAGAAATACAAGGAAGCCGTGGCCAAGGCGAAGGCGGCGCGCGTACCTGTTGCGCTGGCGACGACGCGCATCATCAAGCCCAGCGAGGAAGGCCTGCTCAAGCAGCTTGCATCGTGCGAACCCGATGCGGTTTTGCTGCGGCATCTCACCGGTTTGTCTTATATGAAGCAGCACGCGCCGCATCTGCCGGTGATCGCGGATTACAGTTTCAACATTGCCAACGAGATCACGGCTTCGATCATTGCCGAGCAAGGTGTGGCCCGCATGGTGCCGAGCTTTGATTTGAACTGGGCGCAGCTTGGCGCGATGGTTTCGCGCTTTGGTGCTGCGGGTTTTGAAACGGTGATTCATCAGCACATGCCGATGTTTCACATGGAGCATTGCGTGTTTTGTGCGACGCTTTCAACGGGCAAGGATTTTCGCGACTGTGGTCGGCCATGCGATGTGCATGAAGTGAGCCTGAGCGATCGGGCGGGTGCTGATCATCCGCTGGTGGCTGATGTGGGATGTCGCAACACGGTTTACAACGGCACCGCACAGTCAGCGGCAGAGTTTGTTCCGCGCATGCTCAAGCTGGGCCTCGGCTGGTACCGCGTGGAACTGCTGCGCGACAAGGCCAGTGACATCGGCCCGCTACTGGATCGCTACGTGCGCGTCATCACCGGCAAAGAAGATGGCAAGCGCGCATGGTCACAGCTTCGCGTACTCAATCAGCTAGGCGTGACGCGCGGCACGATGGAACATGTGTAGGTCATAGTTCCGAGTTCAAAGTTGCGAGTTCAAAGTTCAAGGTTGGGAAACGGCGATCCATTGTCATGCTTAATCACAGAGCTTGCCTTA
>CAZYQL010000187.1:0-5803 GCA_964650055.1 uncultured Phycisphaeraceae bacterium
AAGTTCAAAGTTCAAAGTTGTGATCCAGACGAAGGCACAACCGACAACGTGGACAAAACCTTGAACCTTGAACCTTGAACTCAGAACTTTGAACTTTGAACTCAGAACTCGATTTCGCCTTTAAGGACTCCCCGTGGACCTGACCATCACTGACAGCTCGCAGCGCTTCTCCAGCTTCTTCTCCGATGTGGCGCAGGTCGCCCCGGAGTGTTGCTTGGTGCTGGGTATGTGCGCCGTCATTCTCGTGCCGTTCATTCGCAGGCTGGACATCCGCCTGCCCGTCGTTGCTTCGCTGGTGGCGCTGCTGGCGGCGCTCATTTTCATTCCCGCTACGGCCTCGATGCCGCGCTCGCTTTTCCATGGCATGCTGGTCGTCGATCCCTTCAGTCAGTTCTTCAAGCTCATGCTCATCGTCTTCACTGCCCTGATCGTCGGGCAGTGGTGGCTGCTCAAACCGGAGCGCGGCCACGCCTTCGATACGCCTGATTTCCTCTGCCTGCTTCTGGGCGCGACCTTCGGCTTGTCGCTCATGGCGTCGGCCAACAATCTGCTGATGATCGTCGTCGCCACCGAAGCCGCCTCGCTGCCCAGCTTCGCTCTCGCCGGTTTCCGCAAGCAAGGCAGACGCGGCACGGAAGGCTCGCTCAAGTATGTGCTCTTCGGCTCCGTTGCTTCCGCCGTGATGATCTATGGCATGTCGCTGATCTACGGCGCGACAGGCACGCTCTCGCTGCCCGGTGTTGCCGAGGCGGCTCTTCGCAGTGGTGGCATGTCGCCGCTGCTTGCTCTGGGCATGCTCGCCATGTTCGCCGGTTTTGCGTTCAAGCTCTCGGCTGTGCCGATGCATTTCTGGTGCCCCGATGTGTTCCAAGGCGCACCGATGAGCGTCACGACTTTTCTCTCCGTCGCTTCCAAAGGCGCAGCCGTCATTCTCACGGCCCGCGTCATTCACGCCTTCGGCATCGCCCGTGAAATTGATCCGATCATCGGCAAGAATCTGTTCACCGGCTTGGCCGTCGCCGTCGCTATCCTCGGCGGCGTCACCGCAACGTGGGGCAACCTGCTCGCCATCCATCAGAACAATTTCAAACGCCTCCTGGCCTACAGCTCCATCGCTCATGCGGGCTACATGATCATGGGCATGGCTGCGCTGATTCACCCTGAAAAATCGGGCGGCGATGTCGCCACCGCGCTGCTCTTTTACATCCTCGTTTATCTCTTCATGAACCTAGGCGCCTTCACCATCGTCGGCCTCGTTGCCGCCAAAACCGGCAGCGAAGATATCCGCGATTACACCGGCCTCATCAAACGCTCTCCCGCCATCGCAGCACTACTGATCCTCTTCCTCCTCTCCCTCTTCGGCATGCCCGGCTTAGGCGGCTTCATGGGCAAAATCTACATCGCCAAAGCCATGGGCGGTCTGGGCACCGGCGGCATGGTGCTCATCGCAGTGCTGCTCATCAACACGCTCATCAGTCTCTATTTCTACATGCGCCCCGTCTATTACATGGTCTTTGCCACCGACACCGAAGATCGCCCGTCTTTCCCGCTGGCCACCGGGCAGGCGCTGCTGTTCACCTGTGCTGCGATGATCCTGCTCACCGGCTTTGGCGTTGGTACGAGCATGACCCAAGGCTTCTCCGAGATCAGCGACCCCAACAAGAAAGTAGCGGCGGCGAAGATTGAGAAAACAGCGGAGGTTGCACCCGTCATGCCCGTCATGCCAGTCACGCCAGTCGCGCCCGTAAATGTTGATGAGTCTGCTGCTGCGGTCGCCTCTGAGCAAGCAGCCAGCGCACTTCGCACCGATCCAATCACCACATCGACGCCCTGATAGCTTCATCAACTGGAATCCGACATGCGATGCCACTGGCGGCTGACGGCGCTGATGATGATCGCACTGCTCTGGCAGCTGATCGGATGCACTTCAAATTCAAGCACGCCTACTCCGAACCTTCATGCACAACATGAACGAGGCTTGATCCTGTTTCAGTCGTACTGTGCCACCTGTCATCAGCATGATGGCGCGGGAGTTGCCAACTCGATTCCGCCGCTGGCTGGTTCACCCTGGGTGAGCGGTATTGATGGGCGGATCATTCGCATCGCGCTGCAAGGGCTGCGAGGCCCCGTTGAAATTAGTGGTGTGAAGTTCGAACTGGAAATGCCAGGCTTTGGGCCGATGCTGCGCGATGAAGAACTCGCGGAGGTTCTTTCTTACGTTCGCCAGCGATTCGCAAACGCAGCAACGCCGATCTCGGCCAGTCGTGTCGCTCAGGTGCGAGCGCAGACGGCGGATCGCGCTGAGTATTGGACCGCTGCCGAGCTACTGGCGATTCCTTGATGATGTTCAGTAGCGCAGCATCAGCAGTCTTCGATCACTGCGCGACGGGCTTTCTGCCGACGCCGAACTCGCTGCCCATCTGCACCACCTTGCCATCCTTCATGTCGATCTGAATAAATTTCGAACTGCTGAAGGGCTTGCCGTTTTCGTCTTTGAGTGTCGCGACAAGCTCCCGGGTCTTCACATCGAAAACATCCGGCGAGTGGCACCACGCGTATTTGCCATCGAGGCTGAAACAGACCCAGCCGTGGCCGCCTGTGGAGAGTTCGACGTGGCCCAGCGGGGCAGGGGGCATCTTGGTCGCATCGAAGATGAATAGCTTCTTGCCATCTTGATCGCTGATCCAAAGTTCCTTTTCATCAGGCGTCAGCCCTGCGCCGTGCGTGCGATGTTTGATCGGCTGATCCCCGGCGAGCACGCGGTGCAACACCTTGCCTTGTTTGAGGTCCACCACATCGACGCCCACGTGTCCGCCCAGGCACACATAAGCGATCGCGTTGTCGCTGGTGACAGTGAATGGAAAGACGCCGCTCTCACCCACCGGCGTGATCTGCTGAACCACGCTGTGATCCTTCGTGTCGAACATGGTCAGCATCGTGCGCGTGCCAAGATAAACATATCGGCCATCAAGACTGGCAATGCTGTTATGAGCCTGGAGCCCGACGGGCAGTCGCTTGATCAGTTCGCCGGTCTTCGCATCGACGACGAGGAATCCGCCATCTTTGCCTGCATACCACCAGCCGGTGGGGACGTAGAGCGTTTTGCCATCGGGGGTGATCGAAGCGCGATCGCATCCTGCATCGAACTGTTTTTCCCAGATGACCTTTTCTGTTTCGATGTCGAAGCAGCCCAGGCGACGGTTGGTGGTCGAGTAGTAAACGCAGCGGTTCTTCGCGTTGCCTGTGAAGCCGCGGATGCCTTCCTTGAAGATGGGGATGTCAATGCGGCGGACAAACTTGTGGCCGTTGTCGATGTCGAAGATGACAATGCCCGTGCCCGATCTTCCGCCAGCCTGCGCGCCATCGGGCGTACTGGCATAGAGAAAGCGACCGGTCTGCGATTCGCCCAGCAGTGGCGAGGTGAGCAGCAGCAACAGGAAAGCAAAGGCGAAGCGGGATAAGTTGGACATGATGAAAACTCCAGTGGCCAGCGATGATGCAGGATCTGAGTGATGTGATATCAGTGTACTCTCGCCGCTTGCGGCGTAGCGTGGTCAGCGCTGTGGCCCACCATTCACAATTGCACTATGCCACGCAGCAACCTGGTTCTTAGAGCTTGTATGAAAACCCCACATAGCCCCGGCTTTAGCCGGGGTGACTCTCCGTATTCGTGGCGTTCCCCCGGCCAAGGCCGGGGCTATGTGTGCGCGATCTTCGGTACATCATGCCTTCCTTCGCCACTGCGCTGCGAATCTGGAGCATGGTGAGATCAGCTTGGAGTTTGTGAACAGGCAAACCAGTGATGCCTGCGAGTTCTTCGAGTTGTCGCGGCTGGCTCAGCGCTGCGATGATCTTCTGCTGCGAATCGGAAAGGTTCTGCTCGAAGAGCGAAGGCTCGGCCGCAGGTCTGTCGCGACCTTGTTCATCGACGGTCATGCCAGCTTTCAGGAGTGAGCCGGTCTCGCCAAGGCCATCGAGGATGTCTGCCGCATTGGTCACGAGCGTCGCCCAACCTTCGCGGATGATCTTGTGACAGCCCGCTGAAGAATTCGAATCGACTCGGCCAGGCAGCGCCAGAACTTCGCGGCCATGTTCCTCTGCCGCGATGCGAGCGGTGATGAGTGCGCCCGATCGCAGTGATGCTTCGATGACGAGTACACCCAGCGACATGCCTGAAACGATGCGATTCCGCCTGGGAAAATTCTGTGCGATGGGCGGCGCGGTCATGGGCAGTTCACTGATGACAGCGCCGCGCGGTTGGTTGTTGTCGTCACCGGCTATGCGATCAAAGAGTGCTTTGTTTTCACTGGGATAAGGCTGCGCCAGTCCGCTGCCCAGTACCGCGATGGTGCGGCCACCTGCACGAACAGCTGCGTGGTGAGCTGCGGTATCGATGCCCATCGCGCCGCCGGAGATGATGGTCAGGCCTGATTGCACGCAAAGAGCGCTGAGCCGATCGGCCTGTTCTCTGCCATACCCGCTGCACTTTCGTGCACCCACGACAGCCAGCGCCAGCGCATCTTCCTTGCGAATGTCGCCGCGCACATAAAGCATTGGAGGAGGATCGCTGATATGCCGCAGCAGCGCGGGGTAGCTTTCATCTTCAAAGGCAATCAGTGTGACGTGGTGTTCTTCAATCAGGGCCTTCTCGCGTACCAGTAGATTCTGCTCAAGCACTTCATCCATCGATCGGCGAAGGTCCTGCGCCTTGCGCTGACCCACACCTTCAACCTGTGCGAGTTGATGCACGCTGCACTCAACGACCGCCTGCGCCGATCCCATGGCCGCAATAGCGCGGCGCGTAATGATCGGCCCCAGCCCGCTGGCGAGCGACAAAATCAGTAGCGAATCAAGTTGTGAATCCATGCGGCCAGTTTAGCGATTGCTTGGACTTGGCGCACGCGAGGCAGGTGTGATTAGATCCTGCTCGTGATACCTTCAAGTACGATCGGTCAAGTAGTATAATGCTGCACCAACTCTCCATTTTTTGACGAGGTTTCACATGCGTTCACTGATTGCTCGAACTGTTCTACTCTCTTTAGTGCTCGCCTTGAGCACCCAAGCTTTGGCAGATGACGGGGCCAAGCTGCCCACCGAGCGCACCATCGTCAAGGTGCAAGGCTGGACGCTGCGCGTTGATGATCGGCTGTTCACTGCTGCTAATGAAGCATTGCGCCTCAAGGCGCTGCGATACATCGACAACAAGCTTACTGACATCATCATGATTGTCCCCAAGGAGCACGTCGAAAAAATGCAGAAGATCGTCATTGTTCTCGATCTTACCCACGGCAAGCTTGGCCCGATGCAATATCACCCCTCCGCCAAGTGGCTCACGGACAATGGCTTTGCCGCCGACCTGGAGCGATGCGTTCATCTCCCCCGCGCGGTCGATGTATCGACGAAACGCAACACCAACGAAATGCCTTGGGTGCTGCTCCACGAACTCACGCACGCTTACCACGATCAGGTGATTGGCTTTGACGATGCTCGGGTAATCAAGGTGTATGAGAATTACAAGAAGAGTGGCCGAGGCGAAAAAACACTGCGATTCACCGGTGTTCGAGGGCCACATTACGCACTGACGAATCACAAAGAGTTCTTCGCGGAGATGACCGAGGCTTACTTTGGCACCAACGATTTCTTTCCGTTCAATCGTGCGGAATTGAAAGAGACAGAGCCAGAGATCCTCAAGCTGATGGAAGAGATCTGGGAGCCAGCCAAGGCCCCGCGCAAGGCGCCGCCGACGGAGAAGAAGGGCGATGGCAAGTAAGACAAGGTGGAGCCGCGACTCAACGAGTCGCGG
>CAZYQL010000187.1:5903-7657 GCA_964650055.1 uncultured Phycisphaeraceae bacterium
TCACCCATCACTCCAGCTTGCGCTGATCCAATCGATCGCCCGCCGGTGGGCGCAGCGGCAGGTTCAAACCATTAGACGCTTCAAACGCATCGAACATTTTCTTGCGCAGCTCGGCGATGCGTTCCTGCTGATCGGGCGAACTGATGAGGTTGTGGCGTTCGTGCGGATCGAGTTTCAGATCGTGGAATGAATCGATGTCCCACGTGCCGTGGTAGTAAACGTATTTGTACCGATCAGTGCGAATGGCCAGCAGCGTGGGCGTTGCGGGAAAGTTCCACTCCCAGTGATATTCATAAAGAATGTGATCGCGCCAAGGTTCGCCCGCAGGTTCTTTGCCCTGTGCTAGTGGCAGCCAGGAGCGGCCGTCATATTTCGCTGTCGCTGGTGCTTTCGTATTGCTCGCTTCGAGAATCGTCGGGGCGATGTCGATGTTCTGCACCATCTTCTGCACCTTCGTGCCCGGCTCAATCAAGCCCGGTGCCCAGGCCAATAGCGGCACGCGCATGGAAGGCTCAAACGCATCGCGCTTGTCGTAGAAACCATGTTCGCCCAGGTGGAAGCCGTTGTCGCCCATGTAGATCACCAGTGTGTTTTTCGACAGGCCTGCATCATCAAGATGCCTCAACACTTTGCCGACGTTTTCATCCACGCTGTGTACCGCTTCCGCATATGAGCGGTAAAGGTCGTCGAAGTCTGGCACCGGATCATCATCGAACTTGCCGGTCTCCATGTGGTCGATGCCATGAATGGAGTAGCGACGCTCTTTGACCCACTTAGGCTGCGTGCGCAGGTTCTGCTCGGTACGGGCCATGGTCTGCGGATAAGGGATCGGCTTATCGCGGTAAATGCCTTTGTGGCGCGGTGCGGGTTGAAACGGATAGTGCGGAGCCTTGAAGGAGAGGTAAAGGAAAAAGGGTTTGTCCTTGGCGCGCTCCTTGGCGAGCCACTGGATGGCGAGATCGGTGAGGACATCGGTTTCGTAGCCTAGCGATTTCACTTGTTTGCCGTTGATGTTGAGATCGGGATCGGTGTAAGTGCCCTGGCCTTTGTAGCTGACCCAGTGGTTGAAGCCCGGGCGTGGCTGATCGTGATCGTGGCCCATGTGCCACTTGCCGACGTAGGCGGTCTGGTAGCCGGTGGTCTGAAGATCGGCAGGAAAGAAGCGCGTGCCCACTGGTTGGGGCCTTTGGTTGTCCACGATTTTGTGGTGGTGCATGTACTGCCCGGTCAAGATGGAAGCGCGGCTGGGCGAGCAAAGCGAAGTCGAGACAAACGCGTTCACAAAGTGCGCTCCCTCACGAGCCATGCGATCCAGCGCAGGCGTCTCAAGCCAGCGCGGTGCGCCCGGATGAAAGCCCATGAAATCAAAGCGGTGATCATCGGAAAGTATGAAGATGATGTTGCGAGGCGAGCCATCGGCAGCAAGCGTTGCGCAAGGCTGATGGAGCGTAAGGATCGCCAGGCAGATCACGGTGATGATGGTGTGGGCATGTCGCATGTAAAACTCCAATGTGAGGACGGGCCATGCTAACACACGAGGTAAGAAGGTCGTGTCGCCTTGCGAAGTGAATTGTTGCAATGTCTATTTGCAGCAGTGCGATTACATCCAAGGTGCGTCAAGGTTTTTCTGTTGTTGAGTTTTGTCTACCTGCGCGATTTTTCATTTGCGTCTATCGTGATAAGTCGTGTTATATACTGTGATTATCTCGTGTCTAGGGGTAAACGGGTAGACGTCTACCCGGTTACCCTCAATG
>CAZYQL010000188.1:0-7654 GCA_964650055.1 uncultured Phycisphaeraceae bacterium
CTGCGTGTCCACGAGACAGCGTGGCTAGGTCACGCACTTATCGCTACACTGATGCCCGCTACTGTTTGCTGACTCCGTGTTTGGACCTCGCAGGCGCATCGGGCTGACCTGCGGGATGAAAAAAAAACTGCCCGATGACAATCGGTGATTCATTCGTTCCCTCGCGCAGCTCTTGCAGTTGCGTGGCCGATTGTGCGTTTCACTTTGCAACACGGAGTTCAATCATGGCTGGTTCTATCTTGCCGCTTCCCGTCATGCTCGATGACGAAGATCGCGCTATCTACGAAAAACTCGAAGTCCCCAAGTCGATCGTCGTGCGCTATGGCTACATGCGACTGATCGCCGAGTTCCCCTACGACGGCGATGCCAAGCCCGGCTGCGGTTCCAAGCTTGTCATCCGTACCGCCCGCGGCATCGAACTGGGCGAGATGCTCACCACCACCTGCCCCAACTCCGGCTGCGGCAAGGCGGTCTCCCGCAAGGACATGCTCGATTACATCGACAACTCCGGCGGCAAAAACTACCCCTTCACCACTCAAGGCAAAATCCTTCGCGTTGCCACCATCGAAGATGTCCTCGAACAGCAACGCCTGGACAGCAACAAAGCTGGCATCATCAAGAGCACCCGCGCCGCCATTCGCGAGATTGATCTGAAGATGAAGCTCGTCGATGTCGAGTTGCTGCTGGGCGGCGAGCGGATGATCTTCCACTACACCAGTGAAGACTGGATCGATTTCCGTGAACTGGTGCGAAGGCTTGCAGCCGATTTTCAGACGCGCATTGAAATGCATCAGGTCAATGCCCGCGATGAAGCTCGCATCGTGGCGGACTATGAAAAGTGTGGTCAGCACTGCTGCTGCAAGCAGTTCCTCAAGGTGCTCAAGCCGGTGTCGATGAAGTCGGCCAAGATCCAAAAAGCCACGCTCGATCCGACCAAGATCAGCGGTCGCTGCGGCAGACTCATGTGCTGCCTTCGCTATGAAGATGAAACTTACGATGACCTTCGCAAACGTCTGCCCAAACGCCAGACGCGATGGATGACCGACGATGGCCCGGGCACCGTCATCGACACGCAGATTCTCACGCAGCTTGCCCTGATCGTGCTCGACAAGGACAACAGCACCGCTGCTTATCCGATTGAGAACATCACAGCTATTTCCAATGAGGAAGATTTGAAATTGATGGAAGAGCGCGAGGCGAGGATGGCACGCGAACAGCGACCGCCACAGCGCGAGGATCGCAGGCCGCCGCGCGAAGCGGGCCAGCGTAATGATGGGCCGCGCAATGAAGGACAGCGTAATGCGGAACAGCGCAACGATGGGCCACGCAATGATGGGCCGCGTAATGAAGGGCCGCGTTCGGATCAGCGCGGCGAAGGGCGTGGCGAACAACGTGGTGAGCAACGTGGCGAGCAAGAAGGCGATCGACCACACCGCGGCGAGCAGCGCAGTGAAGGGCGGCGCGATGATCGGCCGCAGCGACCTCCGCAGCAGCAACAGCCACAACAGAAAAGAGATGAACCGCGCCGGCCACAACCTGGGCAGCCGCTTAGTGAAGAGGAAGTGGAATCACGAGAGGGCGATCAGAGCGCAGAGATCAATGACAAATCAGTGCGCAAGCCCATGAACGATCGCGATGGCGATAATCGCAAAGATGCCGCCGATGATGTAAGCGATGGCCCGATGAGCGAAGGCTCTGGTGATGGCGATGCTTCTGATGGCGTTGACTTGCAAGATGGCGCATCGGGTGATGCGGGCGACAGCAATCCTTCCGCAGAAGGCGGCGAAGGCGGGCAGCGACGCAAGCGTCGTCGCCGTCGTCGCCGTCGTGGTGGCGGTGGACAAGGCGAGGGCCAGGGCGGAGGCCAGGGTGGTCCTTCCGCAGGGCCGACCGGCGATGGTTCGCCTGGCTGACTCTCGGCTGACGCGTAGGGTGCGGCAAGGCTCGGCGCAGATGCACCATGTTGGATCAACATCGATCATGATGTCTCGAAAAACGCAATGACATCGTGATATATCCGCGCTACGCTGGTTTGTCTGCGCCTACGGAAAAAGCCTTGACATACCCAACTTGAACCGCATCTTCCGCTAAATTTCAGGATCGCCCGATGGCTTCGAGTACCACCGAGAATTACCTCAAGCATCTGCTACTCTTGCAACAGCGCCAGGAAGATGGCGCTCCCATTCCTACCGGCAAACTTGCCACCTCGCTCGAAGTCACGCCCGGCACCGCCACCGTCATGGTCAAAGGCATGGCTGAGTCAGGCCTGATGGCTTACGAAGCTCGCACCGGTGTACGACTCACCGAGCAAGGCGAACGGCTGGCGCTCGATGTGCTGCGTCGCCATCGCCTCATCGAGCAGTTCCTCGTGCAGGTACTGGGCCTGGACTGGAGCGAGGTACACGAAGAAGCGGAAATCCTCGAACACGCGGTCTCCGAAAAAGTGCTCCAGCGCATCGATCAGCATCTGGGCCATCCCGCCTTCGACCCGCACGGCGATCCGATTCCCACCGCTGCGGGCATCATCGAATCGCGCAAGCTTCTGCGCCTCGATCATGTCGAGCCTGGGCAAGCCGTCACCATCTGCCAGGTCGAAAATCAAGACCCCGCGTTCCTCCGCTTCGCCGACGCCAAAGGCCTGACACCGGGCACGCCGCTGACTGTCACCGATATCGATCTCATGGCTGATGCCATCACCCTCATCCGGCAGGATCAAGCGCCGATGGTCATCGGCACCACTGCTGCCCGCAAGATCTTTGTCATGATCGATAGCTCTACGTGATGGGGCACGGCTTCGATCTCAACACGGGCGACATGCACGGGTTTGGCGTATTGAGAGCGGTAGCCTTCCATGTCGAACAAAGTCAGCTATCATGCTTTACGATGAATTCATCCGGGGAATCACAAATCGGCTGTCTCGGCAAGCTGCTCAAGCTTCTTGGGATCACGCTTAGGCCATCATCTGAAACTTCAGGCCCGCTTCCCTATCTGCTTCGCGATGACTTTCTTTCGCTCGCCGAGCGTTCTTTCTATGGCGTGCTTGTGCAGACTTTGGGGCCGGACTTTGTGGTCTGTCCGAAAGTCAATGTTGCTGACATTCTCTATGTGTCACGTCCAAGCGAGAATCTGAAATGCCGCAACAAGATCGATCGCAAGCACGTGGACTTTCTCGTTTGTCACGCCGCAACAATGGTGCCTTGCCTGGCGGTGGAACTGGATGATGCAAGTCACGCACAGCCGCGAAGGCGTGCGCGGGATGAGTTCATGGATGAGGCGTTTCGTGCCGCCGGGTTTCCGCTGCTGCATGTGGCGGCAAAGCAAAGCTACAACACGGTTGAGCTCAAGGAAAAAATCACGCAGATGCTCAAGCCTGATTCTGCAGAGGTGGTGCCTTCGCCAGTTGCGCTGAGCGATTCATCGCCGGTATGCCCCAAGTGTTCCATTCCCATGGTGAAGCGAATGGCCAAGCATGGGGAACGAGCCGGGCAACCCTTTTGGGGCTGTGTGAACTATCCCAAGTGCAGGCAGACGGTGGTGGTGTGAGATCGCAAATGCGACCCAGTCCGTGGATGTCGTTCCCACTCACCGAATCAAATCCTTAACCACGTGCCCATGCACATCGGTCAGCCGGCGGTCGATGCCGTTGTGGCGGACGGTCAGGCGTTCGTGGTCGATGCCCAGGAGGTGCATGATGGTGGCGTGGATGTCATAGACCTGCGTCGGGTTCAGGCGGTCTTGCGGTTTGTAGCCCCACTGGTCGGATTGGCCGACGGTGGAGCCGCCTTTGATGCCGCCGCCTGCGAGCCAGTTGGTGAAGACATACGGATTGTGATCGCGGCCGATGCTGCCTTGCGTCGAAGGCATGCGGCCAAACTCAGTGGTCCAGAGGATGATTGTGTCCTCGAGCATGCCGCGCTGTTTGAGGTCTTTGATGAGTGCTGAAGCGCCGACCGCCATGCCCCATGAGAGTGGGCCGTGATCGCGTTTGATGTCTTCGTGGCTGTCCCAGTTGCGGCGGGGGAAGCCGTTGTCGCAGCCTGACCAGACCTGAATAAATCGCACGCCTCGTTCCAGCAGCCGGCGAGCAACCAGACACTTACGGCCAAAGTAATCCGCTTCTTCAATCGGATTGATTTCCTTATCGAAGGAACTCTTGCCGTGGTTCAGGCCATACATCTCAAGGATATATTCAGGCTCCTTGGAGATGTCCAGAGCCTCCGGTGCGGAGAGCTGCATCTGTGCCGCCAGTTCGTAGGAACGGATGCGAGCGTCGAGGCGCGAGTCGCCTTGGCGCGTTTCGCTGTGCTGCTCGTTGAGCTTTCGCATGAGCTTGAGCGCAGCGCTGCTGCTCTGATCGGTGATGTAATCGTTCTTGGTCGGGAACAAGTCGGCAATGGGATTTTCAACACCGGGGCGGATGATCGTGCCTTGATGCTGAGCAGGGAGGAAGGCAGCGCCCCAGTTCTTGGGACCGTTGGAACCAAAGCCGCGATGATCGGGGAGGACGACGAAGGTGGGCAGGTTGTCGTTCATGGAGCCCAGACCGTAACTGACCCACGCGCCCATGCCGGGGAAACCGGGGAGCTGAAAGCCGGTGGCCTGGAGGTAGGTGGCCTGGCTGTGTACGCCGGTCTTGCCGATCATGTTGTGAACGAATGCGATGTCATCGACGCAGTCGCCAAGAGGTGCGACGACATCGCTTAGCATCTTGCCGGATTGGCCGTAGGGCTTGAAGTTGAAGGGCGATTTCATCCAGGGGCCAAGGCCGTTCTGGAAGGCTTCGACATGTTCGCCAAAGTCTGACTTTTCGCCGTGGTGTTTGATGAGTGCGGGCTTGTAGTCGAAGGTGTCCAGATGACTGGCAGCGCCTGACATGAAAAGCTGCACGACGCGCTTGGCCTTGGGCGGGTGATGAAGAACCTTGACGACGCCGCCTGATGCAAGTGGCGAAGCGCCCGGCAGCGACGGCGCTGGAGCAGCAGCCATCGCGCCTTCGGTCATGAGCATGTTAGCCAGGGCGATAGCGCCCAGTCCTCCGCCGGAGCGGGAAAGCATTTCGCGTCGTGTGAGCATGGGAAAATCCTTGCGAAGCATTAATCACGAAGCATCAATCGACAAACACAAACTCATTCAGGTTGAATATCACCCGGCAGGCGTTGGCCATGCCAAATTCTTTGGCGTAGGCGAGCATCGCTTCGCGCTCGGCAGCGGTAGGCGCTCGGCCCATCGTTAGCTCGTAGGCGCGCGTGATCTGTACGCTCTCGTCAGGACTGATCGCCTTCAGTCGCTGCGCGAAGTGCTGCGACATGGTGATCATGAACGGGTTGTTCATCATCGCCAGGGCCTGTAGCGCGGTGATTGTTTCGTTGCGTTTATCCACCTGCTGCGAAGGGTCTGCGCAGTCGAGCGTTTCCGCCAGTGGATCAGGGGCCGAGCGAACGATGAAGCGATAGACGGATCTGCGAAATGTTTTCGCATCGCCAGGGTCGTGCAGGTGATATTGATAGTGCGGTGAGTGCTCGGGCTTCTCCAGCACAAACGTCCAGAAGCCCGGGCCGCCCATGGTGGCGTCGAGTTTGCCTGCGATCAGCAGCACGCTGTCGCGAATGGACTCGGCCTCGAGCCGACGCCTGTTGGCACGCCAGTAGTATTCGTTGCTGCCATCGATGCGTGCGTTGGCTTCGCTGTGCGATGATGCCTGGCGATAGACGCTGCTCATCACGATCATCTTGTGCAGCTTCTTAAAGGACTGACCGCCATCGCGAAACGATGTCGCCAGCCAGTCGAGAAGCTCGGGGTGCGTGGGCAACTGTCCCATGCGACCAAAGTCATTGGGTGAATCCACGATGCCTCGCCCCATGTGGTAAAGCCAGATGCGATTCACAATCGAGCGCCAGGTCAGCGGGTGATCTTCACGCGTGAGCCACTTCGCCAGTGCTGCGCGGCGCTGGCCTTCGCTGTGATCAGCAGGCAGATTGAATCGGTAATCCGCACCAGGCACAACGTGCAGCGTGCCAGGCTGTACGAGGGCCGCAGGCTGCGTGACTTCGCCACGGGTGAGGACATGAATATCGCGTGGCTTGCCACCCTGAGCGCCGGTGCCACTGAACGCGCCGCCGCCGGTGTACACGGTGCCTGCATAGACGACACCGCGATTGGGCAAGGCTGCAAGCTGAGCGCGCAAGACTGCAAGCTTCGCATCGGCAGCGATCTGTTCCTCACGCATCGGCTGATCGATCACACTGGCGATGAGCGTGCTCCGTCGCTCCTGCAATATGGCGAGTTCTTTGGAGTCAACGCCTTTGCCTACACCCATGTAGTAGCCATCGGTGAGATTCTTGCGCGTCCAGCGCACAGGCGCTTCAATGGAATCGAGCGAGGTGACAGCCGCGCCGCTGGCTGGGTTGGCGCCTTGGGCGGTGAGCACGCTCAGTTCAGCGAGGGCGAGAATGTAATCATTCTGCCGCAGGGCGAGCTTGGTTGCGGTGACACGGACATAACGCGCTTCCTTGCCACTAATCGCGAACGCCTGCGGCACGATGCCGGGATTCGCATAGTCACTGCCGGTCTGATCCGTGACGAGCGTCACATCCTTGAAGAACTGCGGGTCGCTGGAAATTTCGATCTTGAAGCGAACGGGAAAACCGAACCCAGCGCCGATGTTGGCGAAGTTGTCGTGGCAGCCGACGATGAAAACGTGTTCGAGCTTGTGCGCTTTTCCCAGATCAACCTGCACCCATTTCACCGCATCCTGCTTGGGTGAAATCTGGCTGTGGTAGCCGAACTCAGGTCGCTCGCCGCTGCTGCTTTGCTTGGTCAGTTCGCTCAGTCGCGTGTCGATATTGACCAGTTCTGCGCCAGCGAGCTTCTGCAAGCCTGCCTGCATTTCTGCTTGATGCTTTTCCAGTGAGGCAATCTCGCGCGCCATCGTCGTTCGCTTCGCTGCGATTTGCGGGCTGACATCGTAAGGACGATCCGCACGATCCAGTGCTGCGAATACCGCTTGGAGCGAGTAGTAATCCTCCATTGCAATCGGATCGAATTTGTGATCGTGACAACGGGCGCAGCCGACGGTCGTGCTGGTGAAGGTTTCGATGGTGTTGCGGACCATGTCATCGCGATCAAGATTGCGGGCGACCTTGCCGTCGATCTTGGATTCATCCACCTCGGCATGGCCGATGAAATCCCAAGGCCCAGCGGCAATGAATCCCAGAGCCGTGATGCCATCGGTGGTGTCAGGATAAATCACATCGCCAGCAAGCTGTTCATGGATGAAGCGCGCGTAAGGTTTGTCTTCATTGAAAGCGCGAATGACATAGTCGCGGTAAGGCCAGGCGTTAGGGCGCAGCTTGTCTTTGTCGTAGCCATGCGTGTCGCCGTAGTGCACGACATCAAGCCAGTGGCGTGCCCATCGCTCGCCGTACTGCGGCGAAGCGAGCAAGCGATCGACCATGGTTTCGTAGGCTTTGTCGCTGCTATCTTTGAGAAACGCTTCGACTTCATCAGGCGAAGGCGGCAGGCCCACGAGGTCGAAATAAAGCCTGCGCTGAATCGTGCGGGCGTCGGCCATCGGCGCAGGTGTGAGTTGCTTCTCGCGTAGCTTCTTGATGATGAACGCATCAATAGGCGTGCGCACCCACTTCGCATCTTCCTT
>CAZYQL010000189.1:0-7626 GCA_964650055.1 uncultured Phycisphaeraceae bacterium
GACCGAAACCAACGACAAAGGCACGTGAGGAAAATTGTAATTTCAGATTTCAAATTCGAGATTTGAGATTAGAGATGAGAGATTTGAGATTTGAAATTTGAAATTTGAAATTTCTGTTTTCTGATTTGTCCTGTTTTGATTCGCTTCGACTGACTTGTATTTTTCGCTTTCTCGCTTTTCTGCTTTTCCGCTTTCGCTTCCCGGTGCTTTTATGATTCACACCTTCATCCGCTTCAGCACGATCACGCTCATTGCGTTCATGGTCTGGCTTTATGCCGAGGGTGCCACGCGCAAGCAGCACACGGTGACGCTCAATGTGATTTTCGTGGCACCGCAGGGGCAACGGCTGCTCATTGAGCCGACCTTGCATTCCGTGACAGCGACAGTGCGATGTGCCACCAGTCAGTTGCAGCAGGTGAAGGATCTCGCGCTCGAACCGATTCCCATTGAAGTGGCTGACACGCCCGGTCGGCCAGAGCGCACCATCAATCTCGATCAGCAGTTTTCTGTTCACGAGCGCATCAATCGCATGGGCATCGTCATCGAGCGCGTCGAGCCAAGCCAGGTGAATCTGCGCATTGAAGCGCTTAAGACGCTGGAGATTCCCATCACACTGGTCACGCCGCCGGACCTTGAGCTTGCCGTCCCCGCGCAGTTTGCAGCAGGCCAGAACAAAGCGCTGCTCGAACTTCCATCCAGCGCGGAATCGCAGATCAAAGGCATGGAGCTTCAAGCGCGGCTCGATGCGAATCTGCTGGCGGGTGTGGTGCCTGGTGTGCTGACCGATCGCGAGATTGATGTGACTTTGCCGCCGGGCATGGCGGCGCTGCCGAACGTGAGCTATCAACCGCGGCGCGTCAAGGTTTCGTTCACCGTCAAGAAGAAAGAAGATGAATACACCGTCGGCCTCGTGCCGGTGCTTCTGAATATCGCCCCGAATCTCGCCAGGCAGTACAACGTCGAAGTAGATCAGGAGAATCTGCTGCTGCGCGATGTCAAGGTCAAAGGCCCAAGTGATGTCATCGCCCGTATCAGGGCGGGCACGCTCAAACTCGAAGCGCTGCTTCGCATGGACCCGGAAGATCTGGAAAAGAAAATTCATTCCAAGCTTCCGGAACTGCGGCTGCCTCCGGGCGTCACGGTGGAGTCCACGTTGCCGCTGATCAAGCTGACTATCACCAAGCGGGAAGCCATCGGCAGTTAACATCCGCAACGAGCCGCGACCGTAAGGGAGCGGGGTCGGAAGAAATAAAAGCCCACTCCCTTACGGTCGTGGCTCGTCGAGCAACACTTTTGCTACGTGCGTCCTATCATGGTTAGGGTTCTGAATTTTTCTCCATCAGGGAGTCTGCCATGCGTTTCATCATTCGCCTCGTCCTTTCGCTGCTGCTGCTGAGTGTTCCTGTCGGATGCACGACGAACAAAGCCACCGGTCGCAGTCAGCTTATTTTCATGAGTGTGGAAGAAGAGATTCAGCTTGGCTCGGAAGCTCAGCCGGTCTTTTTGAAAGACAACGGCGGCGAGATTCCTTCGCCACAGATTCTTGCTTATGTGCGTGACATCGGCGCGCGGCTGGCGGCGTCCAGTGAGCGGCCTGATCTGCCTTGGGAGTTTCACGTGCTCGACTCGAAGCAGATCAACGCCTTTGCTCTGCCGGGTGGCAAGGTTTTTTTCTCGCGTGGTTTGCTTGAGCGGATGAGTAACGAAGCGCAGGTCGCAGCCGTCATGGGGCATGAAGTGGGCCACGTCACCGCGATGCACATCGGCGAGCGCATGAGCCAGGCGATGCTCACGCAAGGTTTGATCGCTGGACTTGGCGTGGCAGGCGAGGTCAGCGACAGCGCGTGGCTTCAGGTGCTGGGCGCGGGCGGCCAGGTCGGCGGCTCGCTTTATCTGCTCAAGTTCGGCCGGGATCAGGAGAGTGAATCCGATCGACTGGGCATGCGTTACATGGTGAAGAACGGCTACAACCCCGTGGGCATGATGGAAGTCATGCAGATTCTCAAAGACGCCAGCGGCGGCGGCGGCGCCAGCGGAATTGAACAGATGCTCTCCACGCACCCTGACCCGGCCAATCGGCTGAAGGACGCGGAGAAACTCATCCTCAAGGAATATCCTGATTTTCAAGACACCTCGAAATACACGATGGGCCATCAGCGCTTTCAGCAGGTGGTGCTGGCGAATTTGAAAAGGCTGCCGCCGCCGCGCCATCAGGCGATGGGGCCTGCGATGGAGAAGGTTTCTCCCGCGCTGGCCAAAGCGATGGAGCGAAGGCACGAGATGGGGCAGTGTGCGTGTCATGGCGAGACGCAGCCGATGCTGGTGCTGCGCGAGGCGGGCGCGTGGTGATGACTCCTTCGCAAACTACATCGACTTCGACTGCGCCATCGTCAACGCTTTCGTCGTCCGCCGAACCAGCGTGGTCGAATGATGATCTGAAGAACAATCCGCACGCTGCCGCCGACAAAGCCCGGCGAGTGCAGCAGATGTTCTGCGCCATCGCACCCAGCTACGACCTGAACAATCGGCTGCACTCGATGGGGCGCGATCAGGCGTGGCGCAGAGCTGCTGTAAAAATGGCGCAGATCAGGCCCGGCGATGTGGTGCTCGATGTCGCCTGCGGCACCGGTGATCTTTCGATGGCTTTTCAAGAAGGCGGCGCGGCCTGCGTCATCGGCGTTGACTTCACGTATGAAATGCTGGCGGTGGCGGAGAAGAAAAAAGTTCCCGGTTCCGAGTTCAAAGTTCTGAGTTCCAAGCCAGATCATTCGTCGCTCGCTGCCGGTTCATCCCAACTAGGAACTCAGAACTCAGAACTCAAAACTTTCCCTCTCTCCTACCACACCGGCGATGCGATGCGGCTGCCGGTGGCTGATGCGAGTGTCGATGTCGTGAGCATCGCGTTTGGCATTCGCAATGTGGCGCTGCCAGAGCGCGCCATCGCTGAGTTTTTTCGCGTGCTTCGACCTGGCGGTCGTTTGATTATTCTTGAGTTCAGCTTGCCGACGAATGCAGTGCTGCGCGGGCTTTACAACTTTTACTTCAAGCACATCATGCCTCGTACTGCCACGCTCATTGCGCGGGACAAGAGCGGTGCGTACAAGTATCTGCCTCGCAGTGTGAACACTTTCATCAACCGCGAAACGCTTTCGACGATGATGCGCGAGGCGGGCTTTGTTGAACCTGCGCAGAAGACGGTGACGTTTGGCATCGCGGTGATTTATCGTGGGATCAAGGCGTAATGCGTAACGCCGTTAGCACCGGGCTAAGCCCGGTGCTAACGGCGTTGTGTGTGGCCCATGTTGTGCGTGGCCCATGGCGTTGTGCGTGAATCACACATATCCGGGCAATCGTTTTACTTGCCGCCTTCCCACGGGTTGATCTGCACTTCCCAGCCTTTGTCCTTGGGTTCTTCCGTGTTCATCGGATCGCCTTCGATGGGGGCGTTGAGTTTCACATCTGACAGATGAATGATCGTCTCGGTATCTGATGCGTTGATCGTGCGGGCGCGCTGTGGCTCGAGTGAATCCTTGTCGTACCAGAGATCGAGCTGAAGGTAATTGATCCGCCGACCTTTGAGAGGGGTGAGGATCAGATGCACGCTGTTGGCCGGGTCATTCTTCGCATCAGGCTCGGCAATGGCGACTTTGAATTTGTCGAGAATCAGATCCTTGCGCAGAGCGACAGGCACCACGAACGGCCCTTTGCCCAGTGCCAGCGGATTCGCATTGGCCGGGTTGGCACCAGGCGCGACGACTTGCCACTTGAAGAATTGCTTTTTGTCCTCAAGTTTTTCCACCAGCCAGGTGCCATCGAAAATGTACCAGCGATTGCTGGGGATCGATTTCTTATCCACGCGCAGCGTGTCAAAGTACACCGCGAACTTCGCTGGCGGCCCGGTCACATAAACGATCTTGCCATAGCGCTTCTGCTCATCCATCGTCGTCAGTTGATTGAGGTCATAGCGCACCGTAGCCTGCAAGGATTGCAACGCCTTGGCCTGCACTTCCAGACGATTCAGCAGTGCTTCGACCTCCGGCGATGGCTTGTGCGCAGGCTCAAACTCGACCACCTCGATACGCCCTTCCACCTTGCCCGGCGGCGGCGGCGCATCCGCTTCCTTCTGGGCTTCCTTCTCTTTGCTCTGCGCCAGCGTCAGTGAAGCGACGAAGCAGAGCAGCATCGCTGCGAAGATCGAACGTGATGTCATACGGCTATTTTGCATGGGATTCATCCTGAATCGGAGAGGCTATCTGGTTTCGCATTTGAAATTTCAAATTTGAGATTTGAGATTGGGGATTTCAGATTTCAATTGTTTGATCGTTGTTGCCTTGTGTATTAATCGTACTCAGCGCATCGTCCATCAGCTTTCCCTGGGCTTGAATGTGCTGCGCTTCGCTCAGTGCGACGGCGAAATTCACCGCCAGGGTAATGATGCCTGCGATCATATGTACCTCACCTGAGAGCAGCGGGTTCACGGTCGGGTCTGCCAGGGCACCGCTGAACATGGCGAGCATGCCTGAGCCGATGGCTGCCATCATCAGAAAAAAAACTCGCCGCTTTCGCGCCAGCGCAGGCACGACCCAGCGCGACATCGGCTGCCCCGCCTTATCCGAAGCCGCCTCCAGCCAGCGGGCGGTGGCCATGTGATACATGTAGATCGCCACATGGGTCAGCGCGATCATGAGGCCTGCCGCGATGCCCAGCGGGATGTGCCAGTCGTAGGCACGGGTCACTTCATCGTGATGATCCACGACAAACAGGCCCAGCACGAACACCGTGCCAAGCAGCAGCAGATTTGCGATCGTCAAGCCGAGGAACAGTGGAAACATGGGGCCATTGTAGGAAGTGAAGAGGCACGTAGAGGCAAGGAAGAAAACGCAAAGCTACTTCGCGCTTTCGAGCTGCACCCACACCTGTCGGGTTCGCGGGCCATCGAACTCACAGAACCAGATGCCCTGCCATCTGCCGAGCATGAGGCTGCCGCGCTCGATGAAGACGGTGATGCTCGAGCCCATCATCGAGGCCTTCACATGCGAAGCGCTGTTGCCTTCGCCATGCTTATAAAACGGCTGCCGCCAGGGGACCATCACATCGAGCTGCTTGAGCATGTCGTGTACCACATCGGGGTCAGCGTTTTCATTGATGGTGATGCCTGCGGTGGTATGCGGAACATACACCGTCACACGGCCGCTCTTCACTTGAGCGTCGGTGATCAGTGCGCTGATGCGATCGGTCAGCTCGATCATCTGATCACGCTGCTGGGTTTTGACTTCGAGTGTCTGCATGGCTGAGGTTTCCGCATCAAGGATTGATGCGATCAGTGTAATGACATGTTGATTAGTCACTCACCGGGCCATAAGGTGTATTGATGCGGGTGAGAGCTTTTCATGCCGTTGTGATGTTGGTGTTCCTTTCGATGTCAGCCGCGCTGGGCTGCGAGATGAAGGGCGATGCTGTCAAGCCGCGCGTTGATGCACCATCGCAGCCGGGGGTCTGGCAGATCAAACCAACAGCGCTGCGCGTTTATCCATCGACGCGCTTCGTGCAATATGAAGAGCAACTGGCACTGGAAGCTCGCGTTGAGTTTGTCGATGCGATGGGCGACACGATCAAGGCGGTGGGCAATCTGCGCTTTGAAGTTTTTGCTGCCAATCGCGATGGCGAAGTCGCTGATCAGAAACGTCTGTTTTCCTGGGATGTGCCGATGCTGACGATGGAGGCGAATCAGGAATTCTACGATGCTGTGACGCGGGCTTATCTCTTTCGGCTGGGCATCAACTCCCTCCCCAAAGACTTGGAGCGTGCCGTCGTCCGCGTCATCTACATGCCTGCGCGCGGGGATCGCATGGAAGCGATGGCGGTCGTGCGCGTGCAGTGATCACTTGTCGTGTGGCACTGGCAGGCCGCTGCTTTGAGCGGTTTGCCAGTGGCGAAATAGTGAAAACAAAAGACCCCACTGGCAAACCGTCCAGGGCGACGGCCTGCTAGTGCCACACGCTCGATTGTTTGCGATTCTTAAATCCTCAGCGCCTCGCGCACTTCACCGACGAGAGCGACGGCTTCTTCTTGCGTGGGTGCCTCAGCAATCAAGCGCATGATGGGTTCGGTATTGCTTGGTCTTACATGCACCCAGCGGTCGGGCCAGTCGATGCGCACGCCATCTTGAAGATCGATCGTGTGCGTGGAAAATGCGGCTTTGAGATCAGGCACCAGTCGCGCCGCGATCTGAGCATCGAAGGGAATCTTGTCTTTGAAGATGGCGTATGCCGGGAACGAACTGGCGATGGTGCTCAGCGACTGCTGCCTTGCGGCGATGAGATCAAGTACGAGGGCGATGCCGGTGATCGAATCGCGTACATAGACGACGCGTGGATCGATGATGCCGCCGTTGCCTTCGCCGCCTACCAGTGCATGTGACTGTCTCATTGCAGCGCTGACATTCGCTTCGCCCACCGCAGTGCGAATCACCGAAGCGCCAGCGCTGGCGGCAATGTCATCGAGCATGCGGCTGGTTGAAAGATTGGCGACAAGCTTGGCGCCCTTGCCACCGCCAGGTGAAGTTGCCAGCACGTGCATGGCGCACAAGGCGAGCGTGTATTCCTCGCCGATGTAGCTGCCTGTTTCATCGACAAGTGCCAGGCGATCGGCATCGGGATCCTGCGCAAAACCCACGGCTGCGCCTTGCTCTTTCACTACCGCAGCCAGCTCTGTGAGATTGTCTCGCGTAGGCTCAGGGGTATGCGGAAAGTGCCCGGTCGTTTCGCCGTACATGTGCACCACTTCAACGCCCAGTTCACTGAGCAACATGGCAGCAGCCGGCCCGCCCGCACCATGCACGCTATCGACGACGACCTTGAGCTTTGCCTTGCGAATCGCATCGCGATTCACCAGTGGCAACACGCGATCAACATGGGTGCGATGGCCTGTGTCATCGTGATTCATCGCGCAGAGTTCTTCGACTGCGACGTAACTGACATCATCCTCCTTGAAGCGACGGATGATTTCCTGGGCCTCATCGGCTGGCGGCGCTGCGCCATCGGCGCGAAGACATTTGATGCCGTTCCAGATGATGGGGTTGTGACTGGCGGTGAGCACCATGCCGCCGTCTGCACTGAGTTTGCCCGCCATGATGGCGACGGTGGGCGTTGTCACAATGCCCAGCGTCGTCACCTGACATCCCACGGCAATGAGTCCGCTCGCCGCTGCCAGTTCGATCATCTGTCCGCTGGGCCGACTGTCGCGCCCAATGACGACGCGCGGCGAATCCTTGCCCGTCTGCTCTTTGAGCCAGGAACCAAAAGCAGCACCAAACCGCGCAGCCACCACCGGCGTCAGCGACTGGCCGATGTAACCACGCAAACCGGAAACAGACAACATCAGGGGAGCTTGAGTCATGAATGAACCAGATAAGTTGACCGAACAGGAGCACGCAGCACACCAAGCGACCGCTATCCGTTCATCGGTAATCGAGCGCGTGAACCTTCATCGGCGACACTGAATGATAAGAGCCGCGACTCAACGAGTCGCGGATGTCAACGGACTTAAAGGGGGATACGTCGCGCCTTGTACAGGATCGCTCGCCGGATCGAACGCTGATCCATATGACAACTTCACTATTGACAC
>CAZYQL010000190.1:0-7597 GCA_964650055.1 uncultured Phycisphaeraceae bacterium
GCAGGCCAATCGCCATGGGAGTCAGTTGAGCAGATGAGCGGCATATTCGCGATGTTGCCGAAATTGTATCGCCTCACTATTATCCGCCCCGGCTTACGCGTTGAACGGGTGCCGGCTGCTTCTTTCACAATTACAGGAGGGCGTTGCATGTTACGTTTTGCGCTGTTTTGTACGGTGTTGCTGGTGGCTCCGATGGCGGTTCTTGCTGATGAGGTGCATCTGGCCGATGGCAGCAAGATCATCGGCACAGTGACTCGCATTGCCGGCGGCAAGGTGACGATCAAGACGGAGTTCGCGGGTGATCTGTCGATCGATGCTGCCAAGATCAAGGGCATCTCGACGAATGAACCATTGAATGTGCAGCTTGAAAGCGGCGACATTGCCGTGGCCAAGCTGCAGTATGACGCCGCCGCTGGTACGCAGAGTGTGCAGGGCGAAGTCGTGGGCAACAAGCCTGTCGAACTGACTCAGGTCACCAGCAGTTGGCCCAAAGGCGAAGAGAATCCTGAAATCGTGGCCCAGCGCGCCAAGTGGAAAGTCCGCATCGACCTGGGCCTCAACGGCCAGAGCGGCAACAGCGAACTCATCAACTTCAACGGCGGCCTGACCGTCAAGCGCGAAGCGCCCGGCGATCGCCTGACGCTCTATGCCCTGGGTCGCTACTCCCGCGACAACGGCGTCCGCTCGTCCAACGAAATCATCGGCGGCGCTCGCTGGGAAGTCGATATCACCGATCGGCTTTATTGGTACATCAACGGCGAACTCGAACACGATGAGTTTGAAAGCCTCGACCTTCGCGCCACCGCTACCACCGGCCTGGGCTACTTCGTCATCCGCGAAAAGGAAACCGAATTCAAAGTCCACGGCGGTATCGGTTACCAGCACGAATCCTTCGACACCGGCGACACCGATGATCAGGCCATCCTCGATCTGGGCTGGGATTTCCGCAAGGACATCGCCCCCTGGCTTCAGTTTGTCCACTCGCTCAACGTCAATCCTTCACTCGAAGATATCTCTGACATTCGCGCGGTGATGAGCAATGCGGTGGAGATTCCGCTGGTGGCTGACAAGAGCTGGAAGATTCGTCTGGGCATTAAGCATCAGTACGATGCACAGCCTGAGCCGGGCATCGATCGTCTGGACACGTTCTACTTCGTGAACCTGGGCATCGATTTCTAAGCAAAGCGATTCGCAGATTCATAAAATCAACGAACCCTCGCGCCTTAGGGTGCGAGGGTTTTTTTGTCAGGGCGCAGGGAATGGCGTTGATTCGTTGAAATGTTCGCACAGCGCGCCTTTGGTTATACTCCTGCCATGCATCGGCTTGAACTCCTGCGGGCCAACATTCAGAAGGTTTATCTGGGCAACCAGTCAGCAGTCGAGAAGCTGATCATCTGCCTGCTTGCGCGTGGGCACGTGCTCATTGAAGATGTGCCTGGTGTGGGCAAGACGATGCTCGCCACCGCGCTGGCGCGCAGCCTCGATTGCAGCATGACGCGCATTCAGCTCACGCCTGACATGGTGCCCGGCGATGTGCTGGGTGTGACGGTGTGGGATCAGCAGCGGAGCGAGTTTGTCTTTAAGCCCGGGCCGATTTTTTCCAACATCATTCTGGCCGATGAAATCAACCGCACGACGCCGCGCACGCAGTCGGCGCTCCTCGAAGCGATGAACGAAGGCCAGGTCTCCATCGATGGCCACACGCGCAAGCTGATTGAGCCTTTCATCGTCATCGCCACGCAGAATCCCTTCGAGTTTGAAGGCACTTATTTTCTGCCTGAAAGTCAGCTCGATCGTTTTCTCATGCGGCTGCATCTGGGCTACCCCAGCCCTGAAGATGAAGCTCGTGTGCTGACGCTCAATCCTTCGCGCTCGATGCTGCCTGACATTAAGCCGGTGATGACTGCCGCAGACCTTGTCGAACTTCAAACGAGAGTCGGCGAAGTGAAAATTGATCCTGCGCTGATCGACTACATCGTGAAAATCGCCAACGCCACCCGCAACAACGATCAGCTCCAGATCGGCGTCTCTCCACGTGGCACGCTTGCACTGACCCAGGCCGCCAAGGCGACGGCTCTCGTGCACAAGCGCGACTACGTCGTGCCTGAAGACATCATCTCCAATGTGATCCCCGTCTTTGCTCACCGCGTCATCAGTAAGAATTACATGCACGATGCGGATGGCATCGCCACACACCGCATCATGCAGCAGGTGCTTGAGACGGTGCCCAGTCCGGTGTGATGGCGGGTTCAATTGTGCAGATAAAATTCAGTCGAATCGTGTGGCGCGGACAGGCCACCGCTCAAAGCAGCGGCCTGCCCGTGTCACACAGCATCGCTTTTGCCTGCGCCCATCTTCACTACCGCGCCTAAGCTCTGCAATTCACGTATAAATCACGTCTTCAAAGCGCAGGACACCCACCACCATGACCGCTCCGCTCTATTCCATCACCGGCGAAGTCGCCAAGATTGATCACGATCTTTCCATGCTCACCAGCCTGTTCGCAGCCATGCTGCGCAGGCGTGGCCACGATGAACTGGCAGCGATGATTCCCTGGCAGAGCGAGAGCAACGGCAGCGCGCCCAAGCAGCTTGCCGCGCGCGCGAGTCAGGTGCTGGCGATCAGCTTTCAGCTTCTGAACATGGCGGAGGAAAATGCGGATGCGCAGTCCCGCCGTGCAAGGGAAGCCGAGCAGGGCGTGCATGTCGAGCATGGGTTGTGGGGCGAGCAACTGGCGATGCTCAAGGCTGCCGGTGCTGATGAAGCGCAGCTGCGCGATTTGCTCCAGCGCGTGCGCGTTGAAGCGGTGCTCACCGCTCATCCCACCGAGGCCAAGCGATCCACGGTTCTCGAACAACATCGCGAAATTTATCTGCTGCTGGTGAAGCTTGAAAACCAGATGTGGACGCCCCTCGAAAGGCAGGCCATCACCTCCGATCTGTCGCTCGCGTTGGAACGCCTCTGGCGTACGGGCGAAGTACTCATCGATCGTCCACAGGTGCTCGATGAGCTGGATAATATTCTGCATTATCTGCGCGTGATTCTGCCCGAAACCGTTCAACGTCATGACCTGCGTCTGGCGCAGGCATGGGAGGCGGCAGGCTTCGATGCACAGTCACTGAGCGATCCCGCTTCGCTGCCGCGCATTGCCTTTGGCACCTGGGTGGGCGGCGATCGCGATGGTCATCCGCTGGTCACGTCCGCTGTCACGCAGACCACGCTCGGTCGGCTGCGCCAGGCCGCCATCGCTGTGCTCGATCGCGAACTGATCTGGCTGGCGAATCACCTGCCGCTGTCGAGTCACGTGCAGGCTGCGCCGCAGGATCTGATGTTGGAAATTGACAGGCTCGCCAAGGAACTGGCCCCGCACGCCGATGACCTCATGCGCGCTCACCGCGAAGAACCCTGGCGGCTGTACACACAATTGCTGCGCACCCGCCTGACTGCCGAGCTCAAGCATCGCCTGCCCGCCATCACCGCTGATCGTCTGCGCGATGGCCTGCTGCTGCTGCGTCAATCGCTCGTGGCCATCGGTGCAGAGTTGCTTGCATCAAGGCAAGTCGATCGCGTGCTGCGCACGCTTGATGTCTTTGGCCTGCATCTGGCGCAGCTGGATATTCGCCAGAACAGTGCCGTGCATGACCTGGCCATCACGCAGCTTTTAACCGCAGCAGGCATCGATGCCGCAGGCTTTGCGGAGTGGGATGAAGAAAAACGGCGAGCGCTCCTGAGTAAGGAACTACTCACCAGTCGGCCGCTGGCGCGCGAAGATGCTGCCATCGGCCCTGAGGCTGACAAAGTGCTCGCTGCCCTGCGCGTGGTCGCTTCGCATCGCAAACACTTTGGCGGCGCAGGCATCGGCGCGCTGATCGTCAGCATGACCCGGCAGGTTTCCGATCTCCTGGTCGTCTATCTTCTGGCGCGAGAAGCCGGCCTGGCGACGATGACAAACAAGGGCATGGTCTGTCACGTGCAGGTCGTCCCGCTCTTTGAAACGATTGATGATCTGGAGCGCGCTCCCTCGATCCTCAGCGATTTTCTCGAACATCCTGTCACCCTCAGCAGCCTCGCGCAGCAGGCACAAGATCGAAAGCTTCGCCGCCCCTGCCAACAGGTGATGATCGGCTACTCCGACAGCAACAAAAACGGCGGCATCCTCGCCAGCCAGTGGACGCTTCATGTCGCGCAGCATCGCTTGTCGCAGGTCGCTCGCCGACATGATGCGGATCTGCTTTTCTTTCACGGACGCGGCGGCACCATCAGCCGAGGCGCTGGGCCTACTGATCGATTTCTGCACGCGCTGCCGCGTGGCACCTTGCACGGCGCGCTGCGCCTGACCGAACAAGGCGAAACCATCGCCCAGAAATACGCCAACCAGATCACCGGCACCTACCATCTCGAGCTCCTCTGCGCAGGTGTTGCAGGCTCGGCTTATCACCACGCGCTGGCCAGTGAAGTTGATCCTTCTAAAGAGCCGGTGATGGAGAAACTCGCACAAGACAGTCGCAAGGCTTATTTCGAACTCGTCGAGTCGCCGGGCTTCTTCGATTTCTTCAATCAGATCACGCCCATCGATGTGCTCATGTCCAGCGGCATCGGCTCGCGCCCTGCTCGCCGTTCCGGCATGGCCAGCCTCGAAGACCTGCGCGCCATTCCCTGGGTTTTCAGTTGGAGCCAGGCCCGATTCTTCCTGCCCGGCTGGTATGGCGTAGGCACCGCGCTGCATAAACTCGCCAGCGATTCGCCCGATGACTTCGCCCAGTTTGGCAAACGACTGGCGACCTGGCGCTTCGCCAACTACGTGCTGACCAATGTGGAATCGATGCTCACCAGTGGCGATGAATTAATCATGCGCCACTACGGCTCACTGGTCAAAGAAAAATCACTGCGCGATCGGCTGCTGAGCAAGGTGCTCGAAGAATGGCACCGCAGCCGCGACATGATTGAGAAGCTCTTTGGCTCTCCGATCACCCAGCGCCGCCCTCGCCTGGTGCGCTCGGTGCAAAGACGCGTGGAGCCTTTGGAGGCGCTGCACAAAAGACAGGTGGAACTGCTGGGCGAATGGCGCGCCGATCGCGGCAATGCAGCAGGCACGAAGGATCAGGCGCTCTTCAAGGAACTGCTGCTGACCGTCAACGCCATTGCCGGCGGCCTGCGCACGACGGGCTGAGAGAGTCGCTCTGCAATTGAAGTGTTTCTCACGCCTCGCCTCTCACACCTTCAGCTCCGCCTGCCTGCCAAGTTGATCGGCGTAGCGATTGCGGATCGGCTCCACCACATCGCGCACAAAACTATCGACCTGCTGCGGCGAGCGGCCGATGAACTGCTTGGGATCGAGCACGGCTTTCATATCGATCTTCGCAAACGCTGGCTCCTGCTTCAGGCGTTCGAGCAGGTCGTTGTCAGCGCCTTCCGCTTTGACGCGGGCGGCAGCATCTTGGGCGTGTTTGCGAATCACTTCGTGCATCTCCTGCCGATCGGCACCGCCGCGCACCGCTGCCATCATCAGATTTTCACTGGCCATGAAAGGCAACTCAGCAGCGAGATTTTTCTCGATCGTCTTTTCATAAACCACCAGGCCACTGGTCACGTTCATCATGATGTCCATCACGCCATCAAGTGCCAGAAACGGCTCAGGTAGCGAGAGACGACGCGTGGAGGAATCATCAAGCGTGCGCTCAAACCATTGCTCAGCTGCTGTCGTGAACGGCACCTGCGTCAGGCCAATGACAAAGCGCGATAGTCCGCAGATGCGCTCGCAGCGCATCGGGTTGCGCTTATAAGGCATGGCCGATGAACCCACCTGATTCGCCTCGAAGGGCTCTTCGATTTCCTTGCGATTGGAGAGCAGCCGAATATCCGTGGCAAACTTCGCGCAAGTCGCAGCAGCGGCGGCCAGACTGCTAAGCACCATGCCATCGACGACGCGCGGATAAGTCTGCCCCGTCACCGCAAAGCGGCGCTCAGGCTGCCAGCCCATTTTCTGCGTGACCAGTTCATCGAGCTTGTCGCATCGCCGATGCGCTTCTTCCGGTGCCAGGCCCAGGCCTTCAAATAGTTCGAGAAAACTGGCCTGCGTTCCGGTGGTTCCCTTGACTCCGCGAAAGCGCAGTGAGCTGATGCGGTATTCGATTTCTTCTAATGCCAGGGACAGATCATGTGCCCACAGGCACGCCCGCTTGCCCACCGTCGTCGGCTGGGCTGGCTGATAATGCGTGAACGCCAGCGTGGGCAAACTCCGAAAGCGCACCGCAAAAACCGCCAACTGATCGATGACATTGGCGAGCTTGGTTGCGATCAGTTTCAAGCCATCGCGAAGCTGAAGCAGTTCGGTATTGCAGACGACGAATTGACTGGTCGCCCCCAGGTGAATGATTGGCCGAGCAATCGGCGCGATGTCGCCCAGCGCGTGAATGTGCGCCATCACATCATGCCGCAGTTTTTTCTCGTAAGACGCAGCCGTGTCGAAGTCGATGTCATCCAAGTGAGCAGCAAGGTCAGCGATCTGGGCATCACTGATGGGCAGGCCAAGTTCCTTCTCCGACTGCGCCAGCGCCAACCAGAGGCGGCGCCAGGTGCTAAACTTTCGCTGCGGCGACCAGATCAGCTGCATCGCGGCAGAAGCGTTTCGTGAGGAAAGCGGCGATTCGTATCGTTCGTGTAAAGCCATGGGACGTCTCTCGTGTTGACCCGTTCAAATCGGAGGGGCATAGTAGCAAAGCAATAGTGAAGAGTTCAAAGTTCAAAGTTCAAGGTTCAAAGTCGAACCACGGAATTCCAGCCTTGTACCTTAAACTTTGAACTTTGAACCTTCAACTCGAAACCTTTTCCCCCCATGCCCTCCACCGAGCAACAACTTGTCGATCGTGCCCTAGCTGGCGATCGCCATGCGATGGGGGAGCTGTTGTCGAATTATCGCAATCGGCTGTTCAATGTCGCGCTACGCATGGTCAGTCATCAGGATGATGCGCAGGAATTGACCCAGGATGCGATGCTCAAAATTGTCGAGCACCTCAAGGACTACGACGGCCGCAGCCAGCTTTCGACGTGGATGATTCGCATCACCATGAACCTGTCAATTTCACATCTTCGCAAGCGGAAATTGCGGAAGACGGCGAGCCTCGATTCCACCGCTGGCCCCGGCTTATCGGGCGGTGATGGCGAGGTATCCACCTCACTTTCTGACAGAATCGAAACGAAAAGTGAACTTCCACCCGACCAGTGCGTCGAAGAAAGTGAAATGCTTGTTCATTTGCACGAGGCGATGCAACGGCTCGATGAAGAATTTCGCAGCGTGCTGGTGCTGCGAGATGTGAACGAAATGGATTACCGCGAGATCGCTGACATACTGGAAGTGCCCGTGGGCACCGTCAAAAGCAGACTGTTTCGCGCCAGGCTGGCGCTTAGAGAAGAAATGAGCCGGGCGTATCCGGAACTGCGGACGACGGACAAATAAGTTCAAGGTTCAAAGTTCAAGGTTCAAAGTTGAACAGCGAACTCCGAACCTTGAACCTTGAACTTTGAACTCGAAACTTTGAACTTGAAACTTTGAACTAACCCCCATGCTCGACCGTTACGATGAAAACCTGATCCTCGG
>CAZYQL010000191.1:0-7590 GCA_964650055.1 uncultured Phycisphaeraceae bacterium
AAATACGGTGCTGAACCAAGACTTCAAAGAGTTTGTACAGTCGTTAAACGCTAATAGCGTGCACTACCTGATCGTCGGTGGCTACCATCGACACGGCCCCACTCTAAGTGCGTAAACTACCCTCGACTCGCATCGAGGGGTTTTTCTTTTTTGGAGCCATCACCATGATCATCGGCTTGCCAAGTGAGATCAAGGAACACGAGTATCGCGTGGCTATGTTGCCTGTCGGTGTGGACATGCTCGTGGCTGCTGGTCATACGGTGCTCGTTGAGCGCGGCGCTGGCTCGGGCAGTGGCTATGAAGATGCGCATTACGAAGCAGCTGGCGCGACAATGGTCGATGATCACGCGACGGTCTTTGCGAAGTCACAGATGATTGTGAAGGTGAAGGAGCCGCTTGGGCCTGAGCTTTCGATGATGACGCCGGGCCAGGTCGTGTTCACTTATTTTCACTTTGCTGCCAGTCGCGAACTGACTGATGTTTGCCTTAAGTCTCGCATCTCTGCATTCGCTTACGAAACACTCACCGATGCGCAAGGCCGTTTGCCGCTACTGACGCCGATGAGTGAAGTGGCAGGGCGGATGTCGATTCAGGAAGGCGCGAAATACTTGGAGAAGCCGATGCGCGGGCGCGGTATCCTGCTGGGCGGTGTCACCGGTGTCGAGCCTGGGAATGTGCTCATTCTCGGCGCGGGCGTTGTCGGCTTCAACGCGGCCAAAGTCGCAGCCGGCCTGGGCGCGAATGTCACCGTGATGGATGTGAATCTCGATCGTCTGCGCTATCTCGATGATGTCATGCCTGCCAATGTCACGGAGGTTTACAGCGATCCTCATGCGGTGCGCGAGTACGCATTGCAAGCGGACCTGATCATCGGTGCCGTGCTCATTCCCGGCGGTCGCTGCCCGACGCTCATCAGCGCTGAGATGCTCAAGGAGATGAAAAACGGCGCTGTCATCGTCGATGTCGGCATCGATCAAGGCGGCTGCGTTGAAACCATCAAACCCACCACTCACGCTGATCCCACTTACGTCATCGACGGCGTCGTCCACTACGGTGTGACCAACATGCCCGGCGCTGTCGGCCGCACCAGCACGCAGGCCTTGTGCCACGCGACGCAGCCTTACGTGATCAAACTGGCCAGCGCCCTCAAGCAAGGCAGCATCGAGCAGCTCTGCGAACGCGATCGATCTTTCGCCTCGGCTTTGAACCTCCATCATGGCAAGATCACGCACGAAGCAGTCAAAGCGTGGTACGAAGGCTCGTGATGCTGCCGTCAGTCCCTGCCATCGCAGCCTTCCTTACTTCTTCTCTTCCACCATCTTCTTGATCACCGCTTCCACCTTGGGCACATCGGTGTCGTTGGTGGATTGGTAGGCGAATCGCTCGACCACTTTGCCGCCGCTCACGACGATCGCGGTCAGGTGCGCGCGTTCATTGATCGCCCAGTCAGCAGGGCCTGCTGCGCCATCGAGCGAACAGGTGAGCGCGGTGTTCTCGAGCTTGATCGACTTGTTCATGCGAGGCAGATAATCCTGCGACGCCTTCTTATCCTCACTGAGCCAGATGGCGACAACATAAACATCCTTGCCAATGGCGCCCACCGCTTTGTCGAGCTCGCGCAGATAGCGAGCGATCGGGCGATCGAAAGTGGCCGCGTTCACAAACAAATAAACCGTCGGCTTACCCTTGCGCTCTCCCACATAATCCACTTCCTTGTCCTCCACCGCGCCAATCACCGCATGCACCTTCAGCGGCATCACCTTCTCGCCAGCCTTGGGGCCAGAGTCGATCTCCGCATGAACCAGACCAGCAAACGCAAGCAGGACAACAACGCAAAGCAGATGAATTTGACGCATGGCTAGAGCTCCTGAAAGAAAGGCAGATGAGATACACAACGAACGAACCGGCCCAAAGGTGTATTGCAATATTCCACTCGCTCTGCCAGCAAATGCAAATTCGCTCACGCCGCCAGCCCCGGGTTCACCCGTAAGCAATTCCGGGCGGACACTCTGTGCCATACGCCCACCGCCTGAGCTGCGGCCTTGAAGCTGTACGATTCCTGCACCACCAGTCGCACCGCATCCCGCTTGAACTCATCAGAAAACCGGCGCCGAGCAGACGAGCCTGGCGAGGTGGATGAGGTTGATCCGGTCCGTTGAACGCTTGATTCTGTCATGAGAAACTCCTTTGGCCAGGGAGAGTATCCCGGCTTGACTCGGAGTCCGCCATTGTTGGGCTATCGCACGCTAGGCATTAGCGGTACGATGAAAATGAGCCGCGAAACGTGAGTATTGATGTTTTTCAATCGGTATTTCACTGCGGCTGGGAATGCATCGATGAAATCATGCGCGAAAAAGCAGGCGGTGAAGGTGTCCGAGTTGCAATGGGTCGCGCTGCTGGTGGTCGCATGCTGCGCTGCGCGTGGGTTGTCGGCGGCGGAATTGGCTGGCGATTCCGAATTTTTCGAGAAACGAATTCGCCCTTTGCTCGTCGAACGTTGTTACGAATGTCATAGTGATCGCACCGGAAAAGCCAAGGGGGGATTGCGTCTTGATACGCGAGAAGGGTTGATGAAGGGGGGCGACAGCGGGCCGGCCATCAGTGTTGCTCAACCACAGCAAAGCCTGCTGCTCAGGGCGATCCGGCACGAGGAACGTGAACTGAAAATGCCGCCGAAGTTGAAGGACCGGCTGTCGAAAGAGCAGTCGAATGATTTTGAATCGTGGATTCGCAGTGGCGCGGAGTTTCCAGTGAAGCACGAGAATTTGACGGGAAGAACATGGCGACAAATCGCTGATTCGCACTGGGCGTTTCAACCGTTGCAGGCCACGTTGGCACCGAAAGTGAAGGATGCCACCTGGCCGCGCTCGGGAATTGATCGTTATATTCTCGCCAAACTTGAAGAGAATAACCTGCGGCCATCGCCACCAGCCGATCCTCGCGCTCTGATCCGGCGAGCGACGTTTGACCTGCATGGCCTGCCGCCGACTCCAGAGGAAGTTGAAGCTTTTGTAAAGGAATGCGAGGCGGAAAATAGAAATTCCGAGCTTCTAGTTCCAGGTGCCGACTCGAAGAGCGGGAAGCCGGACTCATCGAATACTTCAGCGCGAGATACGACACTTGAAAAGCGAGCCGTTCCCGATGCTCACTCCCGCTTGATTGATCGCCTGCTCGCCTCGCCGCGCTACGGCGAGCGGTGGGGACGGCACTGGCTTGACCTGGCTCGCTACTCAGACACGAAGGGTTACGTTTACGGTGACCGCGAAGAGCGATTTTTCGTTCATGCTCATGCCTATCGCGACTGGGTCATCCGCGCGTTCAATGAGGATCTGCCTTACGACCGTTTTCTCGTGCTGCAAATCGCAGCGGACCAGTTGCTGCCAGACAAAAATGTCGAGAGCCTGCCGCCGCGCCACAGCATGAAATCCGCGTCGGAATCCGATCTGGCGGCAATCGGATTTCTTACCATCGGCAGGCGGTTTCTTGGTGTGACGCACGACATCATCGATGATCGTATCGACACGCTCACACGCACCACGCTGGGCCTGACCGTCAGTTGCGCCAGGTGTCACGATCACAAGTTTGATCCGATTCCGACGGACGATTACTACTCGCTCTACGGCGTGTTCATGAACACGACTGAACGCACATTACCGCTCACAACAACACCGCCCGACACGGAGGCCTATCGGGGATTTGAAAAGGAACTGCGCAGCCGTGAGGCCAAACTGCGCGATTCTTTTGCGGGCAAGCGGCGTGAATGGTCTGACCGGGTGCGAACGATGAGTGAGGATTATCTGCTCGCACTTCTCGCGGCCGACAAACTCTGGACCGAGGAGTTTTACGCATTCGTGCAGCCCAATGAGGTGAATCCGCCTTTTGTCCGGCAGTGGCAGTCTTACCTGCATCGTCGAAATCAGGCTGGATTTGACGCGATTTTCGAGCCCTGGCACCGCTTGTACCAATTGCCGAAACAGTCGTTCACAGAAAACGCAGCCCCGATCCTTGCCGGATTATTGAACGCAAAAGAGCCAGCACTCAATGGGCGTGTGGCGTCGGCGCTGGGCGCGGTCAAGATCGCATCGATGGAAGACCTCGCGCGGATGTATGGCAAGCTGCTGGTGAGCACCGATGAGGCATGGCGCGAGCTGCGGAAGAAGGATGGCAGCGCAGCGGCGCTTGTGGATCATGCAGATGAAGCATTGCGCATGGTTCTTTATGCGAGTGACTCGCCAGTGCAGGTGCCTGACCGTTCGTTCTATGAAGCGGAGTTTTTCTTCGATGAAGGCACGCGCGTGCACCTTGCCAAACTCGCTTCCCAGATCGACCAGTGGCTCATTCAATCGCCAGGTGCCACGCCTCATGCAGTGATTCTTGAAGATCTGCCGTCGAGCAGTATGCGAACCGCCCGTGTATTTCGTCGAGGCAATCCAGCGATGCCGGGCAAGGAAGTTGATCGGCAATTTCTGGAACTGCTTTCGGGCAAGGATCGCAAGCCGTTCGCGCATGACGCGGGGCGGCTAGACCTAGCACAGGCCATCATCGATCCGAAGAATCCGCTGACAGCGCGCGTGATGGTCAACCGCATCTGGCAGCACCATTTTTCTAGCGGCCTCGTCTCCACGCCAAGTGATTTTGGTACTCGCTCCGCGTTGCCGACACATCCGGAACTTCTCGATCATCTGGCCACGCAATTCATTCGCGAAGGATGGTCGATCAAACAGATGCACCGCTCGATCATGACCAGCGCGGTGTATCGGCAGAGTTCCGAAATTCGAGATCAGAGTTCCCAGTTGCGAAGAGACACGGTCCCACCAGTTGCTCAAAAAGAGGTCGAAACGCGAGACGTTTCTCTCATCGATCCGACCAATAAACTTCTCTCGCATTTTTCTCGTCGCCGGCTTGATTTTGAATCGATGCGTGATGCGATGCTGATGGTTTCAGGCGAACTCAATGGTGCCATGGGTGGCAGGCCCATCGATCTCTTCAAGCAGCCGTTCACCACGCGGCGCAGCGTGTATGGCCTCATCGACCGTCAGTTTTTCCCCGGCGAACTTCGCATCTTCGATGTTGCCAGTCCGGACCTGCATTCCCCGACTCGCCCGGTCACCACCATTCCGCAGCAGGCGCTCTTCTTCATGAACAGCGCGTTCATCAAGGAACGCGCGAAGGCACTGGTGGAGCGCGTCGAGCGGGAAGTCGCGAAATCGGAAAACTCAAATCCGAAATCTGATACTGCCGTGCCCTTGGCTATTTCCCGGCTGTATCTACATCTGTATCAACGCAAACCCAGCGCTGGCGAACTGGCGTTGGGCATCCGTTTCATCGAATCGATGCGATCGCAGGAACCTGAACTCGCACCGACGCCCGCGCCAAAGCCCAGTGCCTGGGTGTATGGCTATGGCGAGTTGGATGAGAATGCGGGCCGCGTCAAAACATTCGAGAAACTGCCGCATTTCTCAGGGCAGGCTTGGCAGGGTGGTTCGGCTTGGCCTGATGGGAAACTCGGCTGGGTACAACTCACCGCAGAGGGCGGCCATGCGGGCAACGATCTCAAACACGCGGCCATTCGCCGGTGGATTGCGCCGCGTGATATGGCGGTTTCCATCACCAGCACCATTCAACACGAGCGACAACCGGGTGATGGTATACGCGCCTTCGTCGTGCATGGCCCAGTCGCGAAGGTTGGCGAGGTCAAGCCGGGCGACGCCGCTGACAGCGCGCTTGGTTCATGGACGCTGCACAATCAGAATGTAGAGGCGAACATCGCATCATTGAAAGTGAGGCAGGGCGATACGATTGACTTCATCGTCGACATCCGCGGCAATCTCAACAACGATGACTTCATCTGGAAAGTGTTGATCGCACAAGCCGACATTGCGGCAGGCGCGACTAAAGATGCGAACCGTCCTCAGAGTACATGGGCGAGCCATGCTGAATTTACTGGTGTGGTTTCGCCGCCGCCCAAGCCGCTGAGCGCGTGGGAGATGTATGCCCAGGCGCTGATGCTGAGCAATGAGTTCATGTTTGTCGATTGATGTTATTCAAGCCGAAATTCGCATGATCAATCCATTTCCATCTCGTCGTGATCTGCTTCATCGCATGGGTGTTGGCATGGGGGCTGTCGGTCTCGCGAGTTTGCTTTCTGATGCGGGGCTTTTCAGTTCCGCAGCTCGCGCTGCCGGTGCTGATGTGGCCAGCACCATCAATCCGCTTGCGCCGCGAGGTCCACACTTCGCACCGCGTGCCCGGCGCGTCATCCACTTTTTCCTCAATGGTGGTCCCTCGCATGTCGATACGTTCGACCCGAAGCCGATGCTATCGAAATACGACGGCAAACCGCTCCCTTCAGGCCCGCTTCGCACCGAACGTAAGACCGGTGCCGCGTTCGGCTCGCCGTTCAAGTTCCGTCAGTACGGTCAGAGCGGCCTGCCCATCAGCGATCTTTTCGCGAAGACCGCGCAGCATGCGGACGATCTTTGCGTCATCCGTTCCATGAAGGCACAGGTGCCCAACCACGAGCCTTCGCTCATGCTCATGAACTGCGGCGATGGCCAGATGGCTCGGCCCAGCATGGGTGCATGGATCACCTACGGCCTGGGCAGCGAGAATCAGAATCTTCCCGGTTTCATCGCGATGTGTCCCGGCGGCTATCCGATCAAAGAGACGGAAAACTGGGCCTCGGCGTTTCTTCCTGGTGCGTTTCAGGGAACCTTCATCGACACCAATCACACGCAGATCGAAAAGCTCATCGCCAACATCCGCAACGATCACTTGCCGCTGGATCGCCAGCGCCAGCAGTTGGATCTGCTGCGGCAGATCAACCGCGATCATGCGAACCAGCGCGGGCCTGATGCGCAGCTTGAGGCCCGCATTCAATCATTTGAACTGGCGTACCGCATGCAGATGGAGGCGGCTGATGCGTTCGATCTCTCGAAGGAACCACAGAAAATCCGTGAAGCGTATGGCTCACATGTACACGGCAGGCAGACGCTCATTGCCCGCAGATTGCTCGAGCGCGGCGTGCGCTTCGTGCAACTCTGGCATGGCGCAAGCCAACCTTGGGATCATCACGACAACATTCAAGGCGCTCATGCCGGCCTGGCGGCGCAGCTTGATCAGCCCATCTCGGCACTTATAGCAGACCTGAAAAATCGCGGTATGTTTGAGGACACATTGATCATTATCGGCGGGGAATTTGGCCGCACTCCGACGGTTGAAGTGAATGATTCAGGCAAGAGCAAACTTGGCCGCGATCACAACCCTTACGGCTTCAGCGTTGTCCTCGCAGGCGGCGGGGTCAAGGGTGGCACTGCTGTGGGCGCGACGGACGAGTTCGGATTTGCCGCAGTCGAAAATGTCGTTGAAGTCCACGACCTGCACGCCACCATCCTGCATCTGCTGGGTTTCGATCACGAAAAATTTACCTACCGTTATGCGGGCAGGGATTTCCGCCTGACCGATGTGCATGGCAGAGTGGTGCGCGAAGTGATTGCGTGAGGATTCGACCATCGCCGCAGCACCGATCGCACGTACATCGCCGATGGCCGAACCTATCGCAAAGCTCAGAAGGTCACGCGCGAAAACTAC
>CAZYQL010000192.1:0-2099 GCA_964650055.1 uncultured Phycisphaeraceae bacterium
CCTTGCGAACCTGTGTTACAATGGTTCGTATAAGTTAACAGTGGGAGATTGGCTCCCCTGTCTCGCCCGTTTTTTTCCCCAAGGAATATCGCAATGAACGCTACGAAGAAGAATTGGAACCTGCTCGCCCTTGCCCTGATCGCATCACTTTCTTTCGCTGGCTACGTGCAGGCTGAAGAGAAGGCTCAAGAGAAGGAAACGCTCGCTGACCACATGGGCGTGATCAACTCGGCGGTCAAGAAGCTTCGCAAGAACGTGAAGAATGCCGACATGAATAAGGATTCGATCGAGCTTTCCAACGGCGCTGCTGTGGCTGCTGCGGCATGCATCGAGATGACGCCTGAGATCGCCAAGAAGGTGCCTGCTGCCGACAAGGACAAGTTCATCGCTGAGTACAAGAAGCAGATGGGCGAACTGATTGATTCCTTCAAGTCGCTCAGCAAGCTCTTGATGGAAAACAAGAACGATGATGCCGAGGCCATCGTCACCAAGCTGCTGGATCAGAAGAAGAAAGGCCACGAACAATTCACCGAGTAAGCTGCGGGTGAAGAAGACAATTGAAAAAGAAACAAACGCAACCGCGACGATAGGTCGCGGTTGTTTTTTTTGTGATGATTTGTTGATCAATTTCCTTTGCCGCTTGCGGCTTCGCTCTTCGCCTCGCGCGCATCAAGGCGCAATCGATGCGCTGGTGGGGTCGCCGATGGAGATGAAGGCGCCGCCGTATTTCTCGGCGAGGGTGCGCAGGGTGCTGCCGGCGTCGGGTGAGCCGATTTGTGTGGCGGCGATGCGGATGGAGCCTTGCGGATTCAGCGCGGCGATGCGATCGAGAATTTCCTTCGAACTCACATGGCCGGGCTCATCGGTCACGATCGCATCCGACACCACCCAGAGCAGATCAGGCTCATACGACATCGCCACATCAATGGCGACGAGCGGACTCGAAGCGGGCTTGTGACTGGCGGCGCGAATGTTCAGATCCATCCAGTTTTCCACGCGGTTGCGCTCGCCATCGGAACCTTCGCGAAGGCCTGCGGGCGGCACCTCGACGAAGCGGTTGCCTTCGGAGAAGACGAGCGTGAATCGCTGGGTGGGATTCATCTGCGCCATCGTCTTTTTCAGTTCGCTGACGATGGTGGTCATGGCAGCGGGCGTCTTGCCGCTGATGTGAATGAGGAAAACGATCTTGCGGGCCTGGGCCAGTTCATAGACGACGCGCGTGCGCGGGCTGTTGGGATCAGTCAGGTGGCGCAGCTCGCTGACAAGCGGGCCGGCGATGCGAGGCGGCTCGCCGGTGCCGGTGGCTTTGGGAAAGAGCGGGCCGGTGGGCAGGGGGGCGGCTTCGTCTTTGGTGGGCGTTGTGCCAGGCGGCGTGGTGGGTGTTGTGGGCGTCTTTGGATTCGTGCTCAACGGTGTGTTGGTCTTGCTGCTGTCAGGGTTGCCGCTGGCGAGTGCGGTGTTGTTGCCGCCGGTGTTGTTGAGCTGTGCGGGCGGCTGATTGTTGTTGCCGGTGAGAGCGTTGATGAGGAGCACGAGGAACATGCCCACGGCTGCAACGGCGGTGACAGTCAGCGCGATGGCGGGGGTGCGATTGCGCGGGGCGGACTGATTCATCCACGAGTAGCGGTAGTTGGAAACAGGCTCGCCGGCGTTGCCGTCGTTGTCGGAGCCGATCGATGGCGGACGGCCTTGATCGGAGGTGGCCAGCGCGAGTTCGAGTTTCGCCAGTCCTTTGTTGAGCTTGGCTTCGAGCGCGGAAGAGACATCTTCGCCCAGCGAAGCCATGGTGCGATCGAATTGCTGCTGCGATTGCTGCTGCGATTGTTTCTGTTGCTTGATGAGCGATTGCACTTCCTGACGAATCGCCTGGGCCTGCTGCTCGCGCAGATCATCGCCATCCTCATCACGGCTGGCCACGGCCTGCGAACGAATCAGATTCGCCAGATCACGCAGCATCTCCTGCTGCTTCGCAAAATCCTGCGCATGCGAAGGGATCGTTGGAAACTCAATGGGCGCAGGCATGACCGGCTGCACCGGCGCAGGCATCACAGCGCGAATCTGTTCGACGAGCGCTGCCGTATCGAGCGGCGGCGCAGGCG
>CAZYQL010000192.1:2199-7454 GCA_964650055.1 uncultured Phycisphaeraceae bacterium
GCGCGAATGCGGGCCACCAGCGCATCTTCATCAATGACAGGCACCGCCGGCTGCGAGGCGATCTTCGCTTCGATGGCATCGAGCTTGGCGGCTAGTTTTGTTTCAAGCTCCACTTGATGCTGGGCGATCCGAGCGTCCCTTTGCTCTTGCCTTTTCTCTTCACTTTCTGTGTTGCTCTTGTCTTGAGGCGGCACAGTGGCAGCGATGGCTGACGTCATGTCCTTACTGATTTCACTGCGCAGATTTTCAAGCGAGCTTTGCAGCAGTTGTTGAAGCTGTTCCTGCGCCGAGGCCGGCGTGCTCGCTTTGATTTGATCAATCAGTTCGATCGAATGTGCGAGCAGGTCTTCGCGGACTTTGTCGTTTTGCCGGGTCAATTCCAGCGTGAGCGATTCGCGCAGTTGCTGAAGTTCACTTTGCGTCTGCTCGCGCTGAGCGCTCAAGGCCACCTCAATTGCGGGCAGTGGATCGACCGGCGGCGGCGGTGTGGTGATCGATGCTGCGTGCGCGGTGAGCGCTGCTTCGTGTGAAGCGAGCAGCGCTTTGATCTGCGCTTCCAGTTGCGATGTCAGCGCCTGGCGATCCTCTTGTTGTCCGCTTCTTAGCTGCGCTAGGTGCGCGCTCAATTGTTCCTGCAGCGCATCAAACTTCGCGGCTGTATCCGGTGATGCGGCAGCACTCTGATTTTGCTGAATCGCCTGTTCCATGCGCAGCGCCAGCGCATCCACATCCACCGGCTTCTGTGCTGCAATCGCTGCTAGTATCGCCTGCAACTTCGCAGCATCTTCCGCAGCAAGAGCAGTTGGTACAGCAGGCTGTTGGACAATGGGTGTAGCCGCGAGTTTCTGCACCGAATCGAGAATCTGAAGCAGCACTTCATCGCGCCCGTCATCGGGCCTCTCTTTCGCCGCAGCGAGAATTTCATCGAGCTTCGCGGAGAAATCGACCGCTGGCGTCCTGGGAATCGCTGCAATCGCCTGTCGCAGTTCCTGCCTGATCTCCTCAAGCTGCGGCGTAACATCCACCGGCTTTTGCGCCTGCACCGCCTCTGCCACTTTCGTCAGATTCGCCTGCGCCGCGATCTCCGCTTGCGCCGCCGCCGCCTTGATCTGCTGCTTCACTTCATCGCGAAACCTATCGAGCGTCGGCTGCACATTCTGCTGCGCCAGCGCCTCCAGAATCGGCGCGACAATCATCTGCACATCCACCGTCGGCTGCTGCGATAGCGCCTCCCGAATCACGCCCTGCGTTTCACGTATCGCGCCTTGTGTTGATTCGTTAATCGCCTGCGCCACCGCCTTCAACTTCTCCGCCTGATCCACCACCACAGGCTGCGACTCGCGCAGCGCCTTGAGCTGCGCTTGAAGCTGCGCAGCGACGCTCGCCTCCAGCGCTTTGAATTTACTGTCGTGATCCGCACGTTCGAGTGCGGCGAGAATCGGCGAAGTGATTTGCGATGGGTCTAACTGGGGCGGGTGCTTGATGCTGTCGAGAATCTGATTGAGCAGTTCGCTGTGATCCGCAGGTGCAGCGCCAGCCGGTTTAGTTTCGACGGCGAGGAGGATGCGTTTGAGCAGATCGACTTCGATGTTGGATGCTCTGGGCGCGCTGGCCGACCGCGCCCCGACTTTACTTCGCCGGGCGGCAGCTTCGGATTGCACTTCATCGAGGACCTTCTTCCAAAGGTCACCCGTGGCGCCACCCGAAGCTGGGTTGCCGCTTTTAGGGGAATCCGAGGTATCCATGAACACCACTTTAAATCGGGGGGACTTAGCCTTGTTATGTTATGCTGCACCAGCGCAATACACAAATATACACGAGAAAAAAAGTGGCTTCGTGCAGAGCGGTTTTCCGCCGCTGCCTTGCTCAGATTATCGGCTGATTCAAGGCGTAAATCAGGTCAAATGAGCACGTCTTTTTCCATGATTGTTTTGTCGCTTGTTCCAGGTGATCCACCAATACCGTGCCTTGCCCTAGGGATCTTTTTAATCTCACGTGCATCCATGAGCACAAGAGTGTGTCAGTGCCGAGCCTTGCCACACCCTGCCCGCGACAGCATTCATCCATCTCTTTTCCTTCCCGCTTTCCTGCCGAATATCGGCTAGCATTGAGTCATGCAGGTGTCACTGCTCGCTAACTCGATCTGGCTGGATGAAGAGCTTGTCGGCTTTAGGCATCTCATCGTCGGTCTCATTGATGAACAGGTGCGCGTCGCCCAGGTCGTTCCCGACAATCTTCCTGTCGATGATGCTATTCCCTTTGGCGATCGTGTCTCGTGGGAAGAATCAGGCTGGGGCTGGCTTCGACGAAGGCGTATTGCCGGGCTGGCGGACGAGTTGGAGAAGCTGGAGCCGGACGTGATTCACGCCCTGCATCACCATCTCTGGGAAGGCACGCTCGAACTGGCGCTGGACTTGGAGGCGGCCGTCGTTTTGCAAGTGACCGGCGAAGAGGAAGTGCAAAGGGCGTTGAAGCTGCTGCCCAAGCTCGATCCAGCTCGCGTTGCTTTTGCAGTGACGACGCAGCCACTGGCCACGCAATTGAGCGAGCGATTGCCTGACAGTTTCATGGTGCGCACGATTCGGCCGGGCGTTCGCATTCCAACCGCTGAGCCTGATGACAAACCCACCACCCACGAGCCGCCGCTCTGCGCGCTGATCTGCGGACAGACACGACACGATACTTACTACGAATCACTGTTTGTCGCGATTCAGAAACTGATCGTCGATCATCCCGAAGTGCAATTTTTCCTCGATGCGCCTACCGAAGCGGACAATGCCCTGTGGCAATCGGCGCGCAAGCTCAACATCCTTTCCAATGTGAGCATGGTGCCTCACCGCCTAGGGCATCGCGAATTGGAACTGGGCGCTGATGTGATGATTCATCCGCAGCCGCTGCATAGATCGCGCACGCTGACACTCCAGGCAATGGCGCTGGGCCTGCCGGTGATAGCGCACAGCGATCCGTGCCTCGATTATCTGATCGACGATCAAACCGCCTGGCTTACGGATAAAGCCGATGCTTCGCGCTGGGAGGAAATGCTGCGGCATCTCATCATCGCTCCCGATTCAGGCGAAGCGCTGGGCAGCCGGGCGCGCGAATGGGTGCGCGAGAATCATCTCGTCTCGCAGCACGTAGCCGACACGATTGACCTCTACCGCACCCTCACCGGTGAGACGATTAAGTTTCCGGGGTAACAAACCCGTTCAAAGTTCAGAGTTCAAAGTTTCGAGTTTTCAGATCAAGGCTTTCGTTCGCCAAGGCGAACGGCTGACGCTAAATTCTTCACCATGTGGACCGTCCAATCTATTAGCGATCTTCGCGCTCTTCGCCGTTCTCTTAAGGGCACCGTGGCTCTGGTGCCCACGATGGGTGCGCTCCACGCCGGCCATCTCTCGCTTATCGAAGCAGGCAGACAACTGGCCGATCACGTCATCGTCACCATCTACGTCAACCCGACGCAGTTTGGACCCAAGGAAGATTTCTCCAAGTACCCCCGGCCGTTGTCAGATGATCTGGCGATGTGCGAAAAGGCGGGCGCGACAGGTGTGTTTCATCCCAGTAGTGAAGAGGTGTATCCGCCGCACGTTGTCGAATCTTCGCTGGTGATTCCATCGCTCGATGGTGTGCTTGAAGGAGCGTTTCGTCCGGGACATTTCGCGGGAGTCTGCCGGGTGGTGGCGAAGCTATTTAATATGACGCAGCCGGATGTCGCTTGCTTTGGTCGCAAGGATTATCAGCAGCTCAAAGTCATTGAAGCGATGACGGGCGATCTGGCGATGCCGATTCGCATCGTCGGCTGTCCGACGCTTCGCGATCCTGATGGCATGGCGATGTCCAGCCGCAATCGCTATCTCACCCCCGACATGCGTAAGCGCAGCCTCGGCCTTTTCAAAGCGCTCAGCGAAGCCCGCGCCATGGTGGAGGAGCGCGGCGAACTGGATCCTTCCGCAGTGGAAGCCGCGATGATGATGGTGCTCACTTCGCACAAGCTCGATGTGCAATATGCAGCGCTGCGCCATCCGCAAACGCTTGCGAAAATTGATGTGATCGAACCGAAACTCACAGGCGGCGTTGTCGCCCTCATCGCTGCGAAAGTCGATGAAGTCAGACTCATCGACAACATGGTGATGGGGGAGTAATCAGTTCAAAGTTCAGAGTTCAAAGTTCAAGGTTCAAAGTTGAAAGTGGCGCGTTCTGCGTTTCGTGTTGCAAGCTTCAAGTCTTCATGATCGCCGCGCCTCGCGCTTGCGCCACCGCCTCCCGCTTTATACCTCTCTCACGCGCTCCTGCGCTCACGATCCGTCGCGCTTTGCAGCGATTTCTTTTCCTTCTCCGTCAGACTGTGCAATCCCTTCTCCTTCACCTTCGCCAGAATGCGATCGACTTCCGTATCCAGTTTCGAGGCTTGTTGCTGCTCGCGTTGTGCTGATGCGCGCAAGCGATTGACGCGCCAGTTAGCCATGGATTTCCCTACGCCATCGGCAAAGCCAAGGGTGCGTGGAAATTTCATCAGAAGAAAACCGATGACCGCGCCGCCCAGATGCCCCGCTTCGCCGCCTGCGTTGTGCGAACCGGCGAGTACGCTGAGCACCGCGATGCCCAGGAAGACCAGCGCGAGCGTGCGCAGCTGCATCGGGATCGGCGGAATCAGGAGCATGACCATCTGCTTGGGCGCGATCATTGCGGCACCGACAAGCAAGCCGAAGATGCAGCCGGACGCGCCGACGAGGCCGGTGTCCGCGTTGACATTGAGCAGGCCAGGCACGAAGGAGAGGATCGTCACCAGCAGCGCGCCGCCGACGCCGCAGAGCAGATAGAACGCGAGGAACCGCCGACGGCCCCAGTAGTTTTCGATCATCGGCCCAAAGTAATAAAGGGCGAGCATGTTGAAGAAAATATGAAAGATGCCCGCATGCAGGAACTGATAAGTGAACCAGCGCCAGATCTGAAAATCGTAGATGCCTTTTTGAACGCTGAAGTAACCCAGCTCGCTCAGGGACAGTGCAGAAGCTCTTTGGCTGCCGCTGAAAATCGCATCGAGCAGAAACACGACCACGTTGATAATCAGCAGCCACTTGACGACGGAGTGACCGCTGAGCCGACTTCCGAAGGAAGTGGAGCCACCTTCGCGGTTGTAATCTCGATCCTGCCAGGCCATGGGGTTCCAATCAAAACGTAAGACGTAAATCTCAAATCACAAAAAACAAATCACAAGTCAAAAATCTGAAATCACAAATTTCAAATTTCAGATC
>CAZYQL010000193.1:0-7316 GCA_964650055.1 uncultured Phycisphaeraceae bacterium
AGGCATAACCCCGTTTAGCCGCTGGCCAAAGGCTTTGCGACGGCCAGCGCGGAGCAACGATTGACGCGAGACTCTGTTTGAAAAGTCCGTCCGAGCCGCGAAGCGTAAGCGATCGGTTGCCACGGAACGCTTGATATCTCGCAGAATCCGCTAGCTTACGCTTCGCGGCTCGGACAAGCCATCGCGTTCTCGGACAGACACTAATTTATCTCAGTTCCCCGCAAGCTGATCATCCTCGCCATCGGCGGAGCCTGCGCCGACGGGTTCGAGCATGGCGACATCTTGGCGGCCGGCAAAGCCTGCATCGACTTCGTGCCAGGCGTTGACCGTCGCTTCACCTTGATGCCAGCAGAGGCAGATTTCTCGGCCGTCGTGCCAGGCGGGGAAGTCGATGAGGCCGCGCTCGAAGTCTTTGAGTTCGACGCCGACTTGTTGCAGTTCGTCGATGAGCGTGTTGAGCTTGGCCATGCCCAGATCGTATTCGCGTTTGAGTTCGAGATTGGTGTCTTCGGGGCGAGGCATTTCGAGGCGCTGGCGAATGTCGAGGACCCCGCCGTAGCAATGGGTGATATCGCTGACGATTCGCGAGACATAGCTCAGCGCCCTGCGAGCTTCGTCGAGGGTGAAGTATTTCTTGCCGGCCTTTTGACGGGCCCCTGCTGTCTTACGCGGTGTGGGCATGGAATCTTTCCCAAAGAGTGCTTAAGCAAGAGTGCTCAAGCTGGCGAACTCAACAATAGTCCGCATCCCGATGACGAGTCAACACTTGTGCAACAGAATGGGGTTTCTGCCGCGCGGCGTCTGTTCCTATTCTTATCGACCATTGAAGCGCGGAAGTTGCAAAAAGTTGTAGGCGGTGAAAGAAAAGCGGCTGGGCAGGCAGGGCAAGCGCATGCGCCAGCTGACTTCGTAGCGTGCGTCAAGGCTTTGCGCAGACGCACCCTACATGCCATCGCCGCGTTCAATAGTCACTCCCTATTGATCTGTAGTTCAAAATGTGCTATACTATGTCAATCTACGACCGGCTCACCCCTCCCTCTCTTGTTGGAGCCTTTGCCATGACCCACTGCATGTACGTCCGAGCCGCAAGGCGTAAGCCTGCGGACTCTTGGGAATGCAAGGTGCTTCGCGCAATCGCAGGCTTACGCCTAGCGGCTCGGATGAAGGCACATGCGATTGCCTTGAGCTGCGCGTGTGCCGCATAAGGGTTTACGGGTAGACGTCTACCTGTTTACCCATAGACACGACTTAACCTCAGTATTTAAAACGTCTTAACGCGGTGGACACGAATGAAAAATGCTCAAGGTAGACAAATCCGGGCAAGCAAATGCGATTGCGTTGGGTGGACAAGGGGTGGCTGGAAGGGTGATTCTTCAAATCGCTACAATGTCGCCCCTTTGGCTGGCGATATTTTTCATGGGAGCTTTGTCATGGATCAGGTTCGACTGGGTGTAATCGGCTGCGGCGGCATGGCGCGGGCGCACATGAAATACTTCCCCACCATCCCCGGCCTGCGGTTTGCCGCGGCTGCCGATGCTTTCGCTGACAACGTCAAAGCGGTCTGCGAAGCGAGCGAAGGCGTCAAGGGTTTTGATGATGGCCAGAAGCTCATCGACTCGGGCGAAGTCGATGCCATCCTCATCTGCACCCCGCATTACTTTCATCCTCAGCTCGCCATCGCGGGTCTCAAGGCGGGCCTCCATGTGCTCACCGAAAAGCCTGTCGCGGTGACTGCGAAGGCAGCCGCTGAGGTGAATGCGGAACATGCCAAGCGACCGGAGCTGGTGTATGCCGCGATGTTTCAGCTGCGCGATGCGCCCTTGTGGAAACGCCTGAAGAACATGATCACCACCGGGCAGCTTGGCGACATCAAGCGGTTGTCGTGGATCGTCACCAACTGGTTCCGCACCCAGGCTTACTACGATGCAGGCTCATGGCGCGCCACTTGGAAAGGCGAAGGCGGCGGCGTCCTCCTGAACCAGTGCCCGCACAATCTCGACCTGCTCTGCTGGCTGGTCGGCTCCCCTTCCAAAGTTCACTCGCAAGTTCACCTGGGCAAGCATCATCACATCGAAGTCGAGGATGATGTCACCGCTTACCTCGAATGGCCCAGCGGCACCACCGGCACCTTCATCACCTCCACCGGCGACAGCCCCGGCACCGACCGCCTGGAAATCACCGGCGACAAAGGCAAAGTCATCGTCGAAGGCAAGCGCATCACCTTCGTCAACACCTACGAATCCGTTGCGAGCTTCTGCGCCACCAGCGACGAAGCCTTCGGCCAGCCCTTGGCGGACACCATCACCATCGATGTCAAAGGCGATGACCCGGGCCACCGCGCTGTCACCGCCAACTTCATCGATGCGATTCAAAAGCCCGGCACGCCACTGATCTGCTCGGGCGAAGATGCGATGCAGGAACTGGAACTGGGCAACGCGATGCTCATGTCCGGCCTGATCAAGCAGCCGATGGATATCCCCATGGACCGCGATGCCTACGACCGATTGCTCAAGGACCTGATCGCCAAGTCCACGTTTCAGAAAGGCGCTGTTCGCAAGGCGAAGGTGGACTTGGAGAAGTCATTCCACTGAGGTGCCATCAGGCTTGGATTGAATCTTCAGTTCATGCCAGCGCTGCTCGCTGAATCTTCATCAGTTGCTTGATTCCACCCGAGGCAAGTTTGAGCAGCACATCAAGCTGCTTGCGCGAGAAGGTCGCGCCCTCGGCACTGCCTTGCACTTCAACGAAATCACCCTTGTGATTCATGGCGATGTTCATATCGACATCCGCTTTGCTGTCGAGCGGATAATCAAGATCGAGATAAGGCTTGCCATCGACGATGCCGACGCTGACTGCGGCAATCGGACCGAGGATGGGATTCTTGGTGATCATGCCTTTGGCCTTTGCATGAGCGATGGCCTGAGCGAGAGCGACGAAGGCGCCGGTGATGGAGGCGGTACGAGTGCCGCCGTCGGCGACAAGAACATCGCAGTCGCAGGTGATGGAGAGGCCGGGCATCGCCTTGAGATCGACAGCAGCACGAAGGACGCGCCCGATGAGGCGCTGAATCTCGGTGGCTCTGCCATCGGGGCCGCGACGTTTGCGATCGCGCGTAGAGCCGGGCAGCATGGAATATTCCGCAGTCACCCAGCCGCGCGTGGGCAGACCGGTGACTTTATCGAGTAGAAACGGCGGCACATCGGAAGCGATACTCGCAGTGCAAAGTACGCGCGTTTCGCCTTGCGAAATCACAACGCTGCCTGGCGCACCAGCAGGAAACTTTTCAATGGTGACAGGACGAAGCTGATTGGGTTTACGCGACTGGATGGTTTTGGTCATCGCTGCATCAGAACAGCAGCGGAGCGAAGCCGCAAGCGGCTTATGTTGTATCGTGTCTTTTTCGATCCTACTCCCTACACTATCCCCGTATGACCACGACCACCCTACCACCGGTAAACACTGTCCCCGACACGCTGGGCCGATACGGTCCCTTCGGCGGCATCTACGTGCCTGAAACACTCATCGCCGCGATCGATCAGCTTCGCGAAGAATATGAGAAGGCGAAAAATGACCCGGCCTTTGTCGCTGAGCATGAAGCACGCCTGGAGCACTACGTCGGCAGAGCCACGCCGCTCTATTTCGCATCACGCCTGAGTGAACACGTGGGCGGCGCGAAGATTTACCTCAAGCGCGAAGACCTCGCACACACCGGCGCTCACAAAATCAACAACTCGCTGGGACAGGCCCTGCTCACCAAACGCATGGGTAAGCGCCGCATCATTGCTGAGACAGGCGCGGGGCAGCATGGCGTGGCCTGCGCGACAGCGGCAGCACACTTTGGCCTCGAGTGCGATGTTTACATGGGCGCAGAAGACATGCGGCGTCAGCGCCCAAACGTCCTGCGCATGAAGATCATGGGCGCTCGCGTGCTCAAGGTAGAGTCCGGCTCGCGCACGCTCAAGGATGCCACCAATGCCGCCATGCGCGATTGGATGGAAACATCGGAGCACACGCATTACATCATCGGCTCCGTCGTCGGGCCTCATCCGTTCCCGATGATCGTGCGCGATTTTCAATCTGTCATCGGCAAGGAATGCCGCGCTCAGTGCCTCAAGCAGATCGGCAGACTGCCTGATGTCATCGTGGCTTGTGTCGGCGGCGGGTCCAACGCGGCAGGCATCTTTCATCCGTTCGTCACCGATGCAGCCGTGAAACTCATCGGCGTAGAAGCGGGCGGTCGCTCCGATGATGCGGGTGAGCACGCCGCCTCCATCAGCTTCGGTCGGCCAGGCGTTCTCCACGGATCGCTCAGCTATGTCTTGCAGGATGACGATGGCCAGACCGCTGATGTGCATTCGATTTCTGCAGGCCTGGACTACCCCGGCGTTGGCCCGGAACACGCTTACTGGCACGATGCAGGCAGGGCGAGTTATGTGAGCGTCACCGATGCGCACGCACTGGAAGCATTCCAGACCATCACGCGCTACGAAGGCATTATCCCCGCGCTTGAGTCCAGCCACGCATTAGCGCACGGATTCAAACTCGCTGCATCACTGCCCAAGGATCAGGTCATCGTCATCAATCTCTCAGGACGCGGCGACAAGGATCTGGATGAAGCAATTCGTCTGATCGGCATGAAGACGGAGGATTGATTGCGTGTGGCCTCCGTTCACCAAGGTGAATGGCTAATTACCCTTTTTCCACTCGTCGTACCACTTCTGCAAAAGCTCTCGCTCCACGCGGACGTACTTGCCTTTGTTGTCCTCTGCGAGTTTCTGCAAGGCGGCATCGTGATCGCCGATGATAATCGCATCAAACTGCGTATCGACGCGCTTGGCGATCGCCTCGCGCAGCGCGGTGACTTCTGATTCTTCAAGAAGACGACCGGTGATGAGGATGATCTGATCCGCTCGTTCATCCAGCGCGACTTCGACAAACGCCAGCGGCGAACTTTCACCCGTCACCGTCGTGTACTCGAAAAGCTGTTTGAGGCTTGCGAGTTTGTCGCTGCCGATCTTGGCGGGCTTGCTGCCTTGGAACGGTTTGGGATTCAGGTCTGTCCACGGAATGATCAGAAAATCTGTGCTCGCTGCGAGCGAAACCTCATGATGAATAATCTCGCCCATCAGCGGAAACCAAGTGCGTGCAAACGTGGTGGCGTTAACAATAATCGCAGCCTCTTTACCGATGGGAATGCTCAATAGGTTTGGCTCCGTCGCCTTGATCGGATTCACCGATGGATCAACGCCTACGACTTTCGGGTTGTCGATGATCTTGGGCTTGCCGTCACCGCCAAAGAGCTGCATGGCAATGAAGATGATCAGGCCAAAGAGTGCGAGCGTGCAGAAGACGAATAAGGCGATGACTGTGCCGCGAATCACTTTCTTGCGTTTGCGTGCAGTAGGCACAACGGCGGCTGCCAGTTTCAGCGACTTGCCGGATGATGTGATGTAAACATCATCAGCGGGCATGGCCTGCACCGGCTCCACCTCGGCGCTGGCGAGGACCGCCAGTTCATCCGTTGAACTGTGCTGCGCAGCAGGCGATTCAGCGCGGCCGCCGGGAACATCAGGCCGACCGCCTGGCGAATCGGGGCGCACTGATGGTGCGCTAGGCCGACCGCCTGGCGAATCAGGGCGCTCGCTGCGGGTGAGTGTCTCGGCTCTGTCGCGCGAAGGATCTGCGGGCACGGTCATCAGCGTGCCACACGTCGAACAGCGGCAGACACCGCCGGCAAATGCAGCATCCAGTTCCAGTGCATCACCGCAGTGCGGACATTCGAGTTCAATCACATCCATGAAACGATTATGGTTCGGCGTGGAACAGGACGCAAATGAGTTGAGCCGCGACTCAACGAGTCGCGGACGCCTACGGCATGAAGGGTTGTACGTCGCGCCTTGTATCGACTGGCTGCGGATTGAATCAGACGCTGATCCCCTAGACCACTACGTGTGCGAACACTCCTACAGGCCGGTGGCGTGCGCGACTCGTTGAGTCGCGGCTCAAAATAAAAAGCGGGCGACCTTGAAGGTCGCCCGTCTGGAGTGTTTTGAGTTTTTGAAAATCAGATCACACCGCGCGAGGGTGCGCTTCGTTGTAGCTGGTGCGCAGGCGCATCGTGGAGAGGTGCGTGTAAATCTGCGTGGTTGAAAGCGACTGATGGCCCAGCAGTTCCTGCACGCTGCGAAGGTCAGCGCCGTTGTCGAGCAGGTGCGTCGCGAAACTGTGCCGCAGCGTGTGGGGGCTGATCGAAGGATCAAGGCCAGCCGACATCAGATACTTATCCAGCTTGCGGCGAACTGATCGGCTCGACAGACGACCGCCATTCTTATTCACGAAGAGCGGGATGTGCAGTTCGCTTAGCGAACGTTCACGCAGCCGGGCAAAGCGAGCATCAGGCTCGAGCAGCGTCATGTAGTGGCGAATGGCAGCCAGTGCGTGCGTGCCCAGGGGAACCATGCGTTCCTTCTTGCCTTTGCCGCGAATGCGAATAGCCTGATCGTTCATCTCCAGATCATTGCGATTGAGGTCCACCAGTTCGCTCACGCGCACACCGGTGGAGTAAAGCGTTTCGAGGATGGCGCGGTCGCGGGCACCGAGGGTGTCGCGGTTGTCGGGCATTCCCAGAAGTTTGTCGATTTGTTCGACAGTGATGGCCTTGGGCAGCCGCTTGGTCTGCTTGGGTGTACGGATGAGGAGCATCGGGTTGGTGGCGATGCCGCCGCGTTTTTGCAGCCATTTGTAGAAGCTGCGGAGCGTGGCGATTTTTCGGGCGGTAGTGGCGGGGCTGTAGCCGAAGGAATCGAGGTAGGTGAGAAAGCCACGAATGGTCATGGCATCAGCGCCAGCCATGCGGTGATCCATCGAGGTGTGTGCGACTGCGGAAGCGATGGGCGTTTCACTCGACTCGCCGTTGAATGCAGTCTCACTTCGTGCAACGGGTGTGCTGTTCGCAGCATCAGCAAACGAGAGCGGCGGCAGATCAACGGAACCACTGCCCGACGGTGCGGGCAAACTCGTCGCGCTGTTGGCGCTGTTGGCGCTGATGCCTAGGTGTTCGACATACTGACGCAGATCGGTTTCATAGCAACGCGCGGTGTATGGGCTGAAATGACGTTCGTATCGCAGATAGCTGACAAACGATTCGATGAGCGTGGTCTTGGCGGGAGTGACTGGCGTGAGCAATTTGGTCATGGTGCTGGGCATGTTCACATTTCCTTGGAGGACGGAGGATGAATCCGTTTGATGGGGATTTGAGTTTTGAAATCTGCGTGTTGAGATCAGAGATTGAAAATTTGAAATTTGAGATTTGAAAT
>CAZYQL010000194.1:0-7279 GCA_964650055.1 uncultured Phycisphaeraceae bacterium
TCGGCCGTTTCACCCTTGCGAAGTCGCCATCCGATAGCTAAGGTATGAGTCTGTCAGGTGCTTCCTTGGTTTTTGAAGGTTGCCTGGGCGATCGATGCCACAGGCGAAATGGAAGACTGGCTCGCAGCCCATCGTCAATGCCTGGACGTTCCGCGGAATAATCCACGGAATGCTCTGAATCGTTTCGGGATCCTGTTCGCCTTATTTTGCCGTATCCATGTGGATACCTCAGCAGATTCAGGCCACGGTCCCAGACATGATCCCCCTCGGGCTTGATGGAATCATCGCCATTGGCCCTACGCTGGCGCTGATCCTGGAAATGGGAAACTTGTATTGCTTTGGTCAACACCGCAGGGTTCGCCCGGCTCCTGTTTGCAAGGTCAGCCGAGTCATCGTCTGCTTTGCCCGCTGTGCAGGACACGCGTCCGCAGGTCGGCTGCCCTGGTGAGCCTCCATTTTGAGCCTGCATTTGAGCCTCCATTGAACGCTTTCTTTGAACTGTCCCCATTGCCAATCCGACTCGCCCCGACCCATGACCGCGCGGTGAGTTTGTTCATGTTCATGACTTTGTTTGGCGTGGCCTTTTTGCCATGACTTCGTTCGCCAAGGCGAACGGCTAAATATGGATTCCGCGATCGCTTCCCGTTGTTGTTCCTCGTCACCTGTTTCGATTTTTGTTTCCTGACCTCGGCGCTCATTGCCCATGCAACCATCCTCCACTGGTATTCTCGAACTGTTCAACCGCGACGGCCGCATCAGGTCACTCGAAGGCTCACTCGCTTCGGATCCCAATGATCCTGTGCTGCCTGCGAATCTGGTCGATCGTTTCCACCTTCGCCCCGGTGTGCAGATCGAAGTCGAACTCGGCCGGCCATTTGGCGCCAACGGCAACAACGCGGTGAATCAAGATCATCTGCTCGCTCACCAGCGACACCGCCAGAAGAAAAAAGTCAAACTCAAGCACCGCATCAATCCCATCGGCCCAACCGCCAAGGCGGTGCGTGATGTGATCACCATCGAAGGCTTGCCGCCCGAGGAATACGCCAAGACGCGCCGCTTCGAGGATCTGACGACGATCGATCCGCACCCGCGCATCACGCTCGAATACCCCGGCTGTACGCCTGACTGTCGCCTGATCGATCTGTTCTGTCCCATCGGATTCGGTCAGCGCGCGATCATCACCTCGCCTCCCAAAGCTGGCAAGACCACGCTGCTTAAGAACATCGCCACTGCCATTCGCAAGAATCATCCGCATGCGGAAGTGATCGCGCTGCTCGTTGATGAACGGCCAGAGGAAGTGACCGATTTTCGCCGTAACGTGCCTTGCAAAGTGTGGGCGAGTTCGAACGATCATCCACCTGAGCGACATGTATTTCTTTCGATGCTCGCTATCGAGCGGGCCAAGCGTCTGGCTGAGCGCGGCCAGGATGTGGTGATTCTGCTCGATTCGCTCACCCGTGTCGGCAGAGCTTTTAATACGGCTCCGGGTCTGGTCAATACCGGCCGCACGTTGTCGGGCGGTTTGGATTCAGGCGCACTGGCGATTCCGAAACAGCTCTTCGGTGCGGCGCGAAAGTTTGAAGAAGGCGGCTCACTGACCATCATCGCCACCGCACTGGTCGATACCGGCTCGCGCGGCGATCAGGTCATCTTCGAAGAGTTCAAAGGCACCGGCAATATGGAGCTCATCCTCGATCGCAAGATCGCAGAGCGTCGTCTCTTTCCCGCCATCGATCTGGCCGCCAGCGGCACCCGCAAGGAACACCTGCTTCTTGATGCAGCAGAACTGACCACGATGACCGCCCTTCGCCGTCGTCTGCTGGCGATGCAACCTGCGATGCAGGTCGAGCAGCTTCTCAAGGCGCTGGAACGATTCAAGACCAATGCTGATCTGGTGGGCAATCCGCAAAGTCCGGCACGGGATTGAAGCATTTTATAATTGAAGACAAGCCGTCGCTGCGAGGAATGACTACGCTGTGCCGATGGCTAATCCTTCATCGCTGAATCCGCCTGTTGTTCCCGCGCTGACGCTTGAATGTTGCCATCATCGTCAAGCTCGTCTGCGCGAAGCGCTGCATGCGCTGGACCTGCGCGGCGCGGTAATCACCGATCGACGTCACGTTCACTACTTCACCGGGCACTGGTCGCGCTTTGTGCACAATCCTGTGGTCTGGATCGATCGTGATGGCCCGACGATTCTCGCCTTGCCCGGGCCTGCCGATCATGGCGTGGCGGCGGAAGAAATCTGCGTCTATCCCTCGAACGATGACTGCACGCTGGTCGATGATCAGCGCGGCAGCGCGCTGCACACGCTGCAAGGAGCATGGGTAAACGTGGAACGCATCGGCTGCGATGGGCCGCTTTGGCCTCAGTGGACAGGCGCAGCGCAGGTGGTGAATCTGATGGACACGCTACGAACACTTCGCAGGTGTAAGGATGCAGATGAAGTCGCGCTGCTCTCATTTGCACTGGATGCCAGTGAGAAGGCTTACGCTCACGCGAGACAGATCATCAAGCCCGGCCTCGATGAAACCGAACTCTGGGCGCAGTTGCAATACATCATCGCTGAGCACATCGGAGAAACGACCGGTGAACTGGGCAATGATTTTCAGGTGGGCGCCATCGGCAACGCGCCTCGCCGCAGGGAGATGCAAACGGGAGAGATCGCGATCATCGATCTGGGCGTGATGGTGCGCGGGTACAACGGCGACATGTGCCGAAGCATCGTCGTAGGCGGTGAGCCTTCGCCCAAGCAAGAGCGTGCACATCAGCACATTCTCGAAGCGATTGCATTCATCGAAGCGACGGTGAAACCGGGCATCAGTTGCAAGTCGCTGTTCGCGCAGGTGCAGATGATGCTCGATGGTTTTGAAGGATTTTCCTTCCGCCATCACCTGGGCCACGGCATCGGCATGAACCCGCACGAAGCGCCAAGGCTCAATCGACTGCACGATGACCACTTCGCCATCGGCGACCTCTTCACCGCTGAGCCGGGGTTGTATGGCCACGATCTGCGCGCAGGCATCCGCATTGAACACGCGTATCACCTGACGAAGCACGGCCTCGTGAAACTGACGAATTCCACTGCGGAATTGGTTTGATTTGCACTCCGGTTCAACTCTTATCCGCATCGATCACATCAGGCCCTTTGCCCGCTCGCTTCTCATACACACCATTGCCCGCCTTGACGTATTTCGTGAAGCCAAGCTCCGAGATGCGAGCATCGGACAGGTTGCTCTTAATCGACGCCTCCGAATCTTTGCCGCCCAGATTCGCGGCAGTAATCACCCGGCGCACCGGCTGCTTGCTGATGGGGTGTACCTCAAGGGGCGGGTCGCTCATCTTCTGGCGATACTCGAACCGCGCCCCTTCCTGGCCATCTTCGTGAATGAATTCGTAAACGTAAATCGGCATGGTCACACCTTATTCATCTGATCGCCGCAGCTATTAGTTGGGAGACGCTGCCTGTTCCTTGATCACGATGATCGTCGGATCGTTCAGGTACTTCTTCGCCATGGCTTGCAACTTGGCGGCATCCACGGCCTGAACAGCGGCGAGGAATTTTTCTGATTCGTCAACTGACAAACCATAGAGCTCGTTGATCGCTGCTTCCATGGCGCGGTCGCCATTGGACTGCTTGCCAAGGAACTCGCTGGTGAGCACCGCTGCCTTGGCGCGGGCGAGTGTTGCATCGTTCACAAGTTCGCTGCGAATGCGCTGGACGACGCCGTTGGTGCGCTTAATGGCTTCCTCCACATCTGCTGCCTTGCAGTTGAACATGAAGGCGATGTAGCCGGGAATGATGCCCGGCGATTGGAACGCGCCCACGGCATACACCAGCGCAGGCACCGAGCCACGCAGTTCCTGATCGAGCCAGCCCACGGGGAAATTATTGATGACACGGAGCATCACCTGAATCGCCGCAAAATCTTCATCACTGCGTGTGACGCCGGGGCCAAAGCCGTAGCAGACCGCCGTGGTCGGCTTGCGCGTCGGGAACTCCAGCACGCCGCCATCGGGATAATCCGCTGCGACCGCCTTGAAGGGAACCGGCGCTTTCGCAGGCATTTTCGCAAAGAGTGCCTCGGCTTTCTTGAAGACCTCTTCAGGATCGACATCGCCAAACACGCTGAGCACCGCTTGATCCGCGCCCAGCGACTTCCTGTGAAACGCTTCAAGATTCTCCGGCTTGAGCGCGCCCACCACATCCGCCCTGCCGATGGGCCGAGTCTGCCAGGCGTGATCCTTGAAAAAGTTTTCGCGGAAGCGAACGCCCAGTTCGCCATCCCATGTGTCGTTCTGCCGTTCGATGGCAGCGACGAGTCTGGGCTGGAGGTTGGTCCATTCCGCCTCGGGAAAAGTCGGATTCAAGGTGATGTCCGCGACAAGCTCAAGCACCGTAGCCCAGTCGTCCTTGAGCGCGGAGGCTTTGGTGTAGTGCACGTTGTTGCCCACCGAAGTGGAAAGGCCAGCGCCCAGGTCTTCGATCTGCGTGGCGATCTGCTGCGCGGTGCGCGTGTCAGTACCTTTGGGCAGCATCGACCAGGTCGCATTGGCCACGCCTTCGATGCCCGGCTCATCGGCGAGCAGACCGCCCATGTGATACAGCTCAATGGCGACAGCGGGAATCGTCGTGCTGCGGCCCACCAGTAGCTTGAGCCCGTTGGACAACGTGTATCGCTTGACCGGTTCATTGCTGGCGGCGTTGGTCGCTGCTGCGCCATCGTTGCCACGTGCACGAATGAGCTTGATGATCTCGCTGTTGTCCAGATCAAAGGGCTGCTGCGCTAGCGCAGCTGGATCGACTTCATCCTTGGGACGCGTCAGCGCAGGAGGCGGGCCGCCAGCGGAAGGCGTGAGCCGAAGCATGATGGTGCGCTGCGCGACGAGAAATTTCTGCGCTGCCACCTGCAAATCTTCAGCGGTCACTTTCTGCACAGATTCAGCGTATTTCTTGAGATAATCCGGATCGCTGGTGCTGATGACATCGCGGGCCAGACGATCAGCCATGTCCTCGGCAGTCTGTGCAGAATAAATGACCTGTGCAATGGTCTGCCGTTTGGCGCGGGCCAGTTCTTCGGCGGTGACGCCGGTCTTTTGCACTTTCTCCACTTCAGCAACAATCGCAGCGCGAACCTTGGCGATCGCTACATCGACGGCTTTGCTCGCATCTTCACCGGCAGCAGGCGGCGCGACGGCAACATCCGCATCGATACCGAAAAATCCTTCGCCCCAGGTGGCGCTGAAGTTGTATGCGCCAATGGAATTCACCAGCCGCTGCTGATCGCGCACCGAGCGCACCAGGCGCGATGATTCGCCCTGCCCCAGAATCGAGCCCAGCAGATCGAGCGCGTAATCACCCTCGCCGCCGAGCCGTGTGCCAGGCCAGGCCATGCGAATGCGCGGACGGCGCACATCGGCAGTGCCGCTGACTTCGATGGCCTTTTCGATCACCGGCTCCGTCGGGAAACTGAGTTTGGGCAACTCGCCGGGCTTGGCATCTTTCCAGAGGTGGGCGATCTGCTCGATCACTTTCTCTTTCTCGATATCACCAGCGACGACGAAGACCATGTTGTTGGGCACATACATGCGCTTGTAGAAATCGTAAATCTCATCGCGGCTGATGGAGAGAAACTCATCGAGGTAGCCGATCGTCGGATGCCGCGCTGGGTGGGCCTTGTAGCGGGCCTGCTGCAACATCTTCCAGAAGATGCGATCTGGCTCGCCCTGCCCCATTTCAAATTCACGCTGAATGACCTGTCTTTCGCGGTCGTATTCTTCCTTGGTGATCTTGCTGTTCTGCATCCAGTCACTGAGCAGGCCAATCGCATCGGCAGCAAACGGCCGCGTGGTATTGATGTAGTAATACACCTGCTCAAGACTGGTCGCCGCATTGGTACGAGCGCCGATGCGGCCGAGAATCTCATTCGATTCCGCTTCGCTTCGCGTGCTAGTGCTGCCACCAGAAAGCAGATGCTCCAGAAAGTGCGATAAGCCAGCACCGACATGCTCCTGCTCGTAGATCGAACCCGTCTTGATCCAGACCTGTGCAGAGACCACCGGCGCGGTGCGAATTTCCTGAGCAATGACGATCAGACGATTGGGCAGTTCAACCATCAGTCGATCAGGCTTGGACTGCAAGATGGCATATTCCTTGACAACGGACGGCGCGATGCGAGGTTCGTTGGAAATGGGATCGACTTTCGCTGCTGCATCTTTGACGGGCGCATCTTTCGTCGCACTATCTTTCATGGGCGCATCCTGTTTAGGAGCGTCCTTCATCGGCGCGTCCTTCGTTGCACTGTCCTTCGTCGCTGCATCCTTGGCGGACGGCGTGAGCTTTGATGCATCCTTTGTTGATCCATCTTTCATTGATCCATCTTTTTTCGCAGGGCCCTCCTTAACAGGAGCATTCGGATCGCCCGGTTGACAGGCGGAAAGAGCAAAACCCAGCAGCACGATTCCGGCGAGAGAAACAAGCATCGAACGCATAGCACAACCTTTCAGTAAAACATCCTGACATCATCCCCGCCTACAAACGCCCCACCGTGAATCAAACATTTTACGCAATCTGACGCAACGCGTTGAACGTCGCACCTCACGCACACTGCCTCACTCCAAGTACGATACGCACCATGGAAGACTGGCAGTATCAACCCGCCAAGGATCAAGGCCTCACACCCGTCGAAAGCTGGCGCAGCCTCAAGCGCGAAAGCGGTCTGGCATCCTCCATCGCCCGCCTCGGTTGGCGCGGGTTCGTTCGGCTATACCTGAGCATCTATCATCGCCTCGCTGTCGAGGGCCGCGAGCATCTGCCGGTGAAGCCGCCGTTTGTGATGATTGCGAATCACACGAGTCACCTCGATGCGGTGACGCTCGCCTCCGCCCTGCCTTCACGATTGCGTGATCAGATTCTGCCGGTGGCTGCGGGAGATACTTTTTTCGATACGCCGATGCACGCCGCTTTTGCGTCGCTCCTGATGAATGCCCTGCCGATGTGGCGACACAACTGCGGCAGACACGCACTCAAGGAGATGCGCGCCAGGCTGATCGAAGAGCCTTGTGCTTACATTCTTTTTCCCGAAGGCACGCGCAGCAGGTCAGGAGAACTGGCGGCGTTCAAGCCTGGGCTGGGCATGATGATTGCGCAGGCGAACGTGCCGGTGGTGCCTTGCTATCTGAGCGGCGCGTATGACGCATGGCCACCGCTGAGCAAGTGGCCGCGCCCCAAGCGACTGCGATTGCGTATTGGCAAGCCGTTGAATTTTGCGGAGACGCC
>CAZYQL010000195.1:0-7229 GCA_964650055.1 uncultured Phycisphaeraceae bacterium
AGGTACCTGACACCTTTTCTTTCCCCCTTTTCTTTCCCCAGGCAGTTAGTCCGTCGCAGAATAAATTGCATGCAATTTTGTAACCGCTCCAGATTCCCGGACAAGATTCATGAGAACATGTGACACAACAGGTGATTCCACAGGGTGCCCATCGCGGAGATTTCTCTTGGCCTTTGACTGGAAACATGATCTTGAGCGGCTGGTCTTGGCTGCCTGCCTTGCAATCATCGCGGGATGGCAATCTTCAATCACGAGCGCACGACGGGCAACTTCTACACGACGCTCATGCAACTGGCCGGATCAAAGCGCGAGACGTTGGGCATGCTTGATCCGAACCTCCAAGATATCGACATCCATGGACCGCTGACCGAACTGCTGGCCTGAAATAAACGCTACTCGCATCGGACCAACAGCGAACATCCGAACAAAGGAATCGACGTGATTTTGGACGCCCCTGTGACACTTGTAGCCGATCGCCTTCGACTCTCCGAATCGGTTTACGAGTCGCTATTGGAGTTGATCCTGACCGGCGAGCTGATCGCAGGTGAACCTGTCAGCGAGTTGGAATTGACGCGGCGACTGGGCGTAAGCCGAACACCTGTTCATGAGGCGATTCGCCAGCTCATTTACGATGGGCTGGTGCTCCAGCAGGCGAATCATCGGCCGGTCGTGGCCCGCTACTGCGGCCAGGCGGTGCATGAAGTTTTTGAGATGCGCATGCTTCTGGAAGGCGAGGCCGCTAGCCGCGCCGCGAAACTCGCCGATCGCCTGACACTTGCGAGCCTTCGTCAGGAAGCAGACCACTTGACCACTGCCAGTCGAGGCAAAGCATGGCTTAGGCGGTGGACGCAGTTCGATGATCACTTTCACACGACCATCGCCAAGGCCAGCGGGTTTGATCGTCTTACGCAAGACATCATTCGATATCGCAGGCTGCATCGGTTCTTCAATAACGTACACACCACGTGCGAAGTGCTCGAGCAGGCCTTGTCAGAACACCTGCGCATTCTCGATGCACTGGACCGGCGGGATGCGAACGAAGCCCGTGCTCATATGGTGGAACACATTCACGAATGGCAACGTTATTTCGTGCAGCAGATCGCTCAGGAGTCACAAGTCCGATGAGACCCGCCTGCTTTTTTTCGAACGTGCGATTCATACTCCTCATTGCGCCGCTATGGGCGACGACAGGAGCGACGACCAGCCCGGCGACCGCTTTCGCTGCTGTGCCAGTGGGCGACGTGGATGGCTTCAAGCAGACCGTTGCGCCACTCATCAAAACCTACTGCATCAAGTGTCACGACGAAACAAAATCGCAGGGCCAACTGACGCTCCACAACATCGATGCCGATCTGATCACTGGCAAACAACCGGAGATCTGGCGGATCATTCAGGAGCAGCTTCTGCACGGCGACATGCCACCGGAAGACGAGAAGCAGCCGACCCAGGCGGAGCGAAAGATTCTGCTCAATTGGATTCGCAAGGAACAGCTCAAGACGCAGCAGCCTGGCGTCGTGACCGAGGACAAACTTCTGCTGCCGCAGTTTGGCAACTACATCGATCACGATGCTCTTTTCAATGAATCAGCAGGCCCGGTGATTCCTGCGATGCCGCGCATGTGGCGCATCAGGCCAACGATCTACTCGTCGCTGGTGAGCACCACTGCGGACGGCAATTTTTCCGTGGGCAATCCATTTTCAGTCACTGATGCCGAGGGCTTTAAGGATTATTCATCGATGTACTTTATCGATGAGCCGACCACGGCCATGCTGCTGACCAATGCTGAGCGAATTGTTGAGCGACAGGTGAAGGCGAGCAAGTACAAGGCGATGCGTGAACTGGTGCGTGAGGACCGGGCCCCTACGGATGAAGAGGTGGCCCGCGCGATTCAGGAAGCTTTTCGCCTTGCGATGCAAAGGCCGGCCACCGAAGAGGAAGTCAAGCGGTTCGCCGCGTTGCATGCCAAGGCGGTCAAGACCAGCGATGTGCAGATCGGCGGGCAGTTGATGCTGATGGCTGTCCTCCTTCAGCCCGAGGCGATGTACCGGCAGGAACTGGGCGAAGGCCCGGTCGATGCGCATGGGCGTCAGCGGCTGGCCGGTCGTGAAATTGCGTACGCACTCTCCTTCGCGCTGGGCGATCAGATCGATGGCAATCTGCTCAAGTTGGCTGAAGCAGGCAAACTCACATCGCGGGAACAGGTGGCAGCCTACGTGAAGGATCGACTGGCCAATCTGCAGAAGAATTACGGAGCCAACCCGCGGATCATGCAGTTCTTTCGCGAGTACTTTGGCTACATGGAAGCCATGGAAGTTTTCAAGGATGACCCCGCCAAAGGCAAGCACGAACCGCGCCTGCTGGTGAGCGATCTGGAGATGACCATCGGTGAAATTCTCAGTGCTGATCGCGATGTGCTCGCTCAGCTTCTCACGACCCATCGCTATTTCATCGCGTACAAGCTTGATTCCAAAACCGGCAAGCCCGTCGGCAACTGGGATCGCAACTATCCGCTGGAGTATCAGACCTCCTTCGGCTTGCCCGCTGACTGGAAATGGACACCCCAGCAGCCCATCGAAATGCCCAAGGATGAACGAGCAGGTGTGCTCACGCATCCCGCCTGGCTTGCGGCTTTCAGCGGCAACTTCGACAACCACCCGGTGCAGCGCGGCAAGTGGATTCGCACTCATCTCCTGGGCGGCAGCGTTGCCGATGTGCCCATCGGTGTCGATGCCCGCATTCCAGAAGATGAACACAAGACCCTGCGCCAGAGACTGGCCTTGGTCACCGGCAAATCCGAGTGCTGGCGCTGCCACAATAAAATGGACGACCTCGGGCTGCCCTTTGAACAGTTCGATCACTACGGCCGCTTCCGACGCCTCGAGCTCAATAGCCCGGTCATCACGCGCGGCGAGATCGCTCGCACCGGTTTGTCATCGCTTGATCTGCGCACTGCGGATCCGGTGGAACTGATGCACAAGCTGGCCAAGTCGCCGCACGTTGAGCAGGTTTTTATCCGCCATGTGTTTCGATATTTCATGGGCAGAAATGAAACACTGGGCGACGCGGGCACACTTCAGCAGGCACACAAGGCCTACATCGAAAGCAACGGCAGCTTCAACGCACTTGTCGTTTCACTTTTGTCTTCCGATTCATTTTTGTATCGCCGCGATGTGATTGATGGCGCAAGCCGTAAGCCGGTGGCAAAACAGGATGGCATTCAACAAGGGAGTTCGCGATGATCAGCAGACGTGATTTGTTCCGTGGTACCTCACTGGGCGCAGGCGCACTTTTCCTTGAGCCTTTCATGCGGCAGCTTGAGGCGGCAGCCACCGGCTCGCCCAAGCCGATGCGTGTGGTGTTCTTTGTGCAAGGCAACGGTGTCTATCCCGATCAGATTCAGCCGCAGGGTATCGACCGCCCCAGGGTGTGTGAAAAGCTCGAAGATCGACCGCTGACTGGGCACAAGTTTGCCCGCAGTGTGGATCCGCTGGAGCCGTTTGCCCGTCGTGTGACGTTCCTCAACGGCCTGTCGGGCAAGGTGCATCGCGGTGGCCACGGCGGAGGCTTTGCGGCGCTGGGCTGCTGGCCGGTGGACAAGATGGCGTATGGCGAAACCGTTGACGCAGCCATCGCCAAGAAGTTCGGCGGACTGTTTCCACATGTCGGTCTGGGTGTGCAAAACGATGCCGCCGCAGTGATCTACAACCTGACTTCGTGGGAGCGCGGCAAGCCGATGCCCACGCAAACCAACCCGATCATGGCGCACCATCAGCTCTTCAGTGTGGCCGCTAAAGGCGATGCTCGCAAGAAGTTCAACGCCAAGACCAACCTGCTCGATTTCATGGCTGAGGATGTCAAGCGCGTGCAGGATCGCCTCAGTGGAGCAGAGCGCGAGCGCCTTGGCCGCTACCTTGAAGCGTTTGAGTCGATGAGCGACCGCCAATCTGAACTGGTGAAACTTGCCGATCGCATCGAGAAAGCAGCGCCGACCATTGATCCGAAACTGGCCGACATCCGCAACATCAAGGGCGAACCCACCGGCATCTTCGATCGGCTCGAAGCGCAGTTCGATATCGCCGCCGCTTCGCTCATTGCCGGCCTCACAAGCGTCGTCACCATTTCCTCCGGCGTCAAGCACGGCGGCGTGGGCGTCAGTTGCAATGGTGAGGAGATCGGTCTGGCAAAGGGTCACATCGATTCACACGGCATCGGCCACGGCGGCAGCATGCTGGGCGAAACCGCCACTGAGCTTCACATCCGTATCCGTCGTCGCCACATGGAAAAACTTGCCAAGTTCGTGAAGAAGCTCGAGTCCATTCCCGAAGGCGATGGCTCGATGATGGACAACACGCTCATCGTCTATCTCTCTGATGCCGCCGATCAGCATCACCCCAGCGCCGGCGAATGGCCCATCATCCTGGTCGGCGATCTGGGCGGCCGCTTGAAACTGGGCAACCGCTACCTGCGATTCCCCTGGTACGGCAAGCCGGGCCATCGCACCGTCTCCAATTTCTATACCTCCATCCTCCACGTCATCGGTGATCGGCGCGAGCGATTCGGCTTTGCCGATGTCAAGATCGCTGACCTGAATCAAGATGGCCCGCTTTCGGAAATCATGGTTTGAACAGGTGTACGATCATGCGACATGCTTTCACCGTTTGCTTTGCAATATTCACGTCTCTCGCGCTCAGTCACGAGGCCAGCGCTGACCATCGCGTTGCACTGCTGATTGCCAACAGTGCCTACGAAGGTAGCGCTCTGCGCACACCTGCGCCCAGTGTTCGCGCCATAGATGCGGCGCTTGTGTTGCATGGCTTTCGCACAGATTCACTTGAAAATCTCAAGCAGCAGGACTTTCGCAAAGCGATCGAGAACTGGGCAGCCACCGTGCCCACCAATGCCACAGCAGTGATCTACTTCACCGGCTACGCCTTGCCCGGTGATGTGAAGGGCAAAGCCGACACCTGCCTCATGCCTGTCGATGCCAAGGCACAAAACGAACGCGATGCGGGCAGTCGAGGCTATGGCGTGCGCGAGCTTCTTGACATGCTCGGCAGCCGATGCGGCGCGCAGAACATCATCGTCCTGGTGGATGGAAGTTTCGCCTGGCCCAAGCAGTCGTTCGAGCGCACCGGCGCTGTGGCGATGGATGATCTGCCGGCCAACACGATGCTCGCATTCGCGGCCGAGCCGGGCCATGTGGTCGAGCAAAACTCCGGCGATCTCTCGCCGATGGCTACTGCACTGACAAAGCAACTCAGTCATGCGAAGGTCGCCCCCATCGATGCGATCAAAGCGTCAGCAGCATGGGTTCGTTCGACGCTGAACGAATCTCTCACCCTTGCGGGTCAGGCCACGCAGCCGATTGCCGCGCCATCCGAGTTTCGCAAAGGCGTCAAGGCTGGCGATGAATGGGTCAACGGTCAAGGCATGGTGTTCTGCTGGTGTCCGCCCGGGAGCTACACCATGGGCAGCCTCAATGACATGCCCGGAAAGTTTGATGATGAAGCGCAAAGTCAGGTCACCTTCACTGAAGGATTCTGGATCAGCAAATACGAAGTGACCATTCGGGAGAATCCACGAAAGAGCAACCCGCGCAACATGATCGGCAAGGAAAAGAATCATCCGGTCACCATGATCCATCACGGTGACGGCCGCTCGATGGCCCGCAAAACGCTGACAGAAGCAGAGCGAAAAGCCGGGCATCTGCCCGCTGATTGGGAATACGATCTGCCCACCGAGAAGGAGTGGGAGTATGCCGCCCGCGCAGGCAGCAAGAGCAGATTCTATTTCGGCGATGACATCAGCCAGTTGCCGCTGCATGCCAATTTCGCGGACAAAGCCGCCTACGATTCAGGCGATTTTTATCTCAACTACGCTCATCGCACACTCGACGATGGCTCAGCCGAAATCGCCAAGGTCGGCTCCTACAAGCCCAATCCCTGGGGCTTGCACGATGTTTATGGCAACGTCGCCGAGTGGTGCGCCGGACAGGAAATTCGCGGCGGCAGCTTTCTCTCCGCCCCAGAAAACTGTCGCAGTGCTTACCGCCATCACTGGCCCGAGCGGAATGAACGCAACTTCATCGGCTACCGGTTCGTGATCCGCAAAGTCATAACCGGCAGCGACACCAAGAAATGATCGAAGATTCACAGCAAGGAGCAGCCGTGCGTTCCAACCGTTTCGCTATCGCTCTTCCTCTGATCATGTTCCTCTTCGCAGGCATGCTGCCACGCGCCAGCGCCGATGAACCTGCGAACTTTCCGCCCGGCTGGTTGCCTGTTGCACCCCTGGACGATCAGCCTACGTGGTCCGACTTCCGCAAAATTGATGATCGCATTCATCTCTACCTTCCAAACGGCGACAAGCCTGTGCGCGGCATCTTCGTCTGCTTCGTCTTCCACAGCAGCGACCCGCGCGAACTAGCCCGCCTCTGGAACTTCGCACTCGTCACCGTGCCCTGGCCTTTTGAATACGACCTGGGTCACAACGACAAACGCAACGGCCGCTTCAAGCTGGGCCACGCGACGCAGGACATGGGCCTGCTTCTGCGATATCTCGATCAGGCCGCGAAGGAATCCAAGCATGTCGAACTGAGCACCGTGCCGATGGTCGGCTGGCTGGGGCAAAACGGCTCAAGAGAATGCGCTGATCTTCTCATGCGCGCACCGGATCGCGTGCTCGCCTGGAGCGATTCATTTCCCAACCGTCTGCGGCAGTATCCCGAAATGACCAAGCAGGTTCCATTTCCCTTCGCTTGGGAAATCTCCAAGACAGAGCTGCGCGAAGGTGTTCGCAAGTATCGCGATGATGAAATGGCCGTGGAAGATTTAAGCTGCCGCGCCAATACCTATGGCTTCGAGCATGGCATCTATTCCAAGTACAACTTTTTCATGGCTTACATCGATCGCTGCATCAAGCTGCGCATGCCTGATGTGATGCCTGCGCCGGGACAGCCGGTGAAGCTCAAACCTGTGTCGCGCGAGGCGGGCTGGATTGGCGATTTCGATCCGATCAGTCAGTGGAATCCGATTCACCGCGCTGACACACCCGAGGCCAAGGCTGCGAAATATCCGAGCTGGATGCCCGATGCTTATGCTGCCTGGATGTGGCGCTCCTATCACTCGGCTCAGCCTGATCTGAAGATCGCCGCACCTGTCGTTGAGTACCGCAAGAAGGATGGCAAATGGGGCGGGCCCGACTGCGGACTGGGCTACGGCGGCTACCTC
>CAZYQL010000196.1:0-7062 GCA_964650055.1 uncultured Phycisphaeraceae bacterium
CCAATAGGCCCTGGGCGTCCGCGACTCGTTGAGTCGCGGCTCAACGACCTGAAGGGGTGTCCATCGCGCCGTGTTCTATTGACTACATCACTCATTCAGACGTTGATCCACAAGCTCATTGGATATACGAAAGCTCCAATAGGCCCTGGGCGTCCGCGACTCGTTGAGTCGCGGCTCAACGAGCCATCACCCGATATCCTGTGCGTCATGCCCACGCGATCATCCGCCCCTATCCGCCACATCGTCGGCTGCATGACCGGCACCAGTCTCGATGGCCTCGATGTCGCACTCGTCCAAATTCGCGGCAGCGGTCTCGCCATGTCCGCCTCGCTCATTCACCATCACTCAATCTCCCTCGGGCCGCTCGCGGCTTCGCTCCGAAAATTCGCCGAGGGAGTTGAATCATCGCCACTCGATTACATCACCGCTGCGCGTGCGCTGGGCCGCCTGCATGTTCAGGCAGTGAAGGAACTCTGTGACGCAGTGGACTGGCGCACGTTGCCTGCGCCTTCAGCAAAAGTAAAAAACAAAGCGACGAACCAGAATCGCCCCGACTTCATCGTCGCACATGGTCAGACGATCTGGCATGCGCCATCAGCGGCTAACGAGGATTCAAAAAACACAGAGAGCCTGTCGTGGCAACTGTTCGATCCCTGGCCGCTGGTGCGCGAGCTTGGCGTACCCGTCTGTTACGACCTGCGGCAAGCCGACCTCATCGCCGGTGGTCAAGGCGCACCGATCACGCCGATTGCGGATTGGGTGATGTATCGAAACTCATCGCAAACTAAGTCAGCCACGCCGCGCGTGATCGTGAATCTGGGCGGCATCTGCAACATCACCGTGGTGACTGATGATGTGACTCAGACCATCGGTCGCGATGTCTGCCCATGCAACATTCTTCTCGATGGTGCCGTGCAACGACTTTATCCCTGGCAGCCGTTTGATGAAGATGGGCGAATTGCGCTCAGCGGCAAAGTGATTCCGATGTTGCAGCAGGCAATCGTGATTGATCTGTGGAAGCAGCTTGAGTCGCAGCGATCGCTTGGCCGTGAACAGTTTCCGATGTCGCTGCTGGACCAGTGGGTGGCCACCGCGAAAAAATATGAGAAGCACGAGGACATCGTCGCTAGTTATGTCGCAGCGGTGAGCGATCTGATTGTCGCCGGGATTTGCAGGGCAACCAAGGGCATGGAAAGCTTTGATGTCATTCTGGCTGGCGGCGGCGCGAAAAATCCTGCGCTGCTCGCCGCGATTGCCAGGAACGATCAGGCCAAGTTCACTTGCCTTCGCACGGATGAATTGGGCATCGCCGCTGAAGCGCGCGAAGCGATGGCCTTTGCGGTGCTCGGCGCGCTGTCGCAAGATGGCGTGCCCATCACGTTGCCTGCCGTGACAGGTGCGACAAACCCGGGCAAAGCTGGCGCGTGGGTTTATCCGTAAAGCAACATGCAATCAATGTGCATGAACGTCATTGCATTGACCGTTTGACAATCCCCGCAATGCGGGCATCATCGAGTGCACCATGAGTTCCACCGAGCCTAGCGCAACACCTTCGCCGCAAGATGCACTACCTGATCGCGGGCACCTGCTCACCGAGCAGCGCCTGAGTCACTCCGCTTCGCTCGATTCGCTTTCTGTCGAGCAGGTGCTCAGTGTCATCAACGAACAAGATGCAGCAGTGCCGGCGATTGTGAAGCTGGTGATCCCGCGCCTGACGAAGCTGGTGGAGACGATCGTGCGCGCCATGCGTAAAGGCGGCAGACTGATTTACATCGGCGCGGGAACCAGCGGAAGGCTGGGCGTGCTTGATGCCAGCGAATGTCCGCCGACGTTTCACTCTGAACCCGATCAGGTGGTGGGCATCATTGCCGGCGGCGACGGCGCACTGCGAAAAAGCAGCGAAGGCAAAGAGGATGATGCCCAGGGTGCCCGCGAAGAATTGGAACGACTGAACCTGGGCGGCGGCGATGTCGTGATCGGTATCGCAGCAGGGGGGACCACGCCTTATGTGCTCGGTGCCATCCGCATCGCCAAGCAGATGGGCGCTGCCACCAGCATGATCTGCTGCGTGACGCAGGATCAGCTTTCGCAGTCGGGGCCGCGTCTGGCGAGTGCCGCACTGCCGCCGCCCTCAGCCGATCTTCTGCATTCACTGGCCGCCATCGATCACCTGATTTCGCTGCCCGTCGGTGCTGAAGTCATCACCGGCTCCACGCGCATGAAAGCAGGCACCGCGACCAAGCTGGTGCTCAACATGATCAGCACGACCGTCATGGTGCAGCTTGGAAAAGTCTGGGGCAATCTGATGATCGACATGAAGGCGACCAACGCCAAGCTGCGCGATCGCGCCATTCGCATCATCGCGCCGCAGTGCGAGATGTCGCGCGATGCGGCGGCTGCGCTGCTGGATCGCGCTGATGGCCGAGTGAAGGTGGCGCTGGTGATGGGAAGAAAACACGTGGATCGCGATGCGGCGCTGACGCTGTTGGAGCAGCATCATCAGCAACTGCGGCCAATTATTGGTGATCCGTTGTAAGCACGCGCAGCGAGGACGCTGCGGCTGCGAAAGAAATCTTTAATAGCCGCGGCATCCTCGCTGCGCGTCATTAACACGCAAATTCACGCCATTTCCCGCAGCATCACAGGCGTCGCCAGCCAGAGCAGTTTGCCTGCGCCGACCGTCGCCCCTTCATTAACTGCTGTATCAATCAGCATCGCGCCCGCTTTTTTCAGCTGCAGAAATTGAACGGGATCGCTGCCGGTGCAGAGCTTGGCGCCGAGCATGCTCAGCGTCGGCTCGTGACCTACGACAATCACAAACGGCTCGCGAACTTTTCGCAGATCGCGCACGACCAGTTCGGCTGGCCCCGTCGCCAGCGAAGGCATCAGGCGCGGGGTGACATCGAAAACCGAAGCGAGAATGTCCGCTGTCTGCATCGCACGAACGAGCGGACTGGTGTAGATCGCATCGGGTATGCCGATGATCTTGTGCAGGCCACGCGCTCCAGCTTTGGTCTTTTCGATGCCTTCTTTGGTCAGACGGCGAGAGCCATCATCGCCTTGCGGGCTGATGTCTTCAGCGATGCCGTGACGGAAGAGGAGGAGGTGCATGAGTAGGAAAAGCGGGAAAGCGAGAAAGCAGGAAAGCGGGAAATTCGCAAGGAAAAAAGTCGTCGATCAGCGCGCGGCGTTGAAGAGCATGATGGTGAGGTTTTCGCAGAGGCGATCGCCAAGACGGCGGTAGCTGCCGTAGTGGATGACTTGGTCGTTCATCATCTGTGCACGGTTCTGGGTTGACCTAACCACCAGCGAATCATTCATCGCCGCTTGAATGTCGGCGGCCTCCCATTCAAAGTGATACTGAAAAGCATACGTCGTCATGCCCACGCGAAACGCCTGATTCCTGCACTGACTCGAACCCGCCAGCGGCGTGGAATCGGGCGGCAATGCAGTGACTTCCTGGCCATGCAAATGAAACTGCATCGTGTTGTGCGGCATGCCTTGGAAGATCACATCAGTCTGGCCCGGGAAGGCGAGCTTGACTTCTTTCCAGCCGACTTCTGGTGCGCTCATCGCCGCGACCTTGCCGCCCAGCGCAGCCGCGATGAGCTGAGCGCCAAGGCAAATCCCCACGACCGGTTTGCCCGCGTCATGTGCCTTCTTGATATACGCCATCTCCGGTTCGAGCCAAACGAATTTCGCGGTCTCATCGACATTGGCTGCGCCGCCCATCGAGACAACACCATCGACATCATCGAGATCGACGGGCACAGTTTGGCCTTCGAAGAGTTTGATGATGTGAAGGCGGTGGCCGTTGCGCGTCAGCGATTCACCGATGCGTGCAGGGGGTTCGTGCGGTTCGTGTTGGAAGACGACGATGCTCATGGCGGTTCTCGCAGTAACTTCGTTCGCCAAGGCGAACGGCTAAATACATGGAATGCAGGTTGGAATATCAGATGTACTCGTTCAAAATATTCTCAAGCATTTCCTGCCGGCCGCTGTGGATGGCGTTGGTGTTCTTCTGCTCGGCGAGTTTTGCGAGCTGCTCGAAGCCGATCTTTTTCTTTTCGATCTTCTTGCCCAGGTCGGTGGACCAGCCGGCGTAGCGCTGCTTGATGAAACCATCCAGGCGTTTGTCCTTGATGATCTTCGCAGCCGACTTGAGGCCGCGCGCGAAAGCGTCCATGCCGCCAATGTGAGCGTGGAATAGATCGACAGGATCAGTGGACTGCCGGCGAACCTTCGCATCGAAATTCAGCCCGCCCGCTTTGAAGCCGCCCGCTTTGAGAACGGTGAGCATGCAGAGCGTCGTATCGTACAAATCGGTGGGGAACTGATCGGTGTCCCAGCCCAGCAGCGTGTCGCCGCGGTTGGCATCGATGGAGCCGAGCAGCCCGTTGGCGACGGCGTAGTCAAGCTCATGTTGAAACGTGTGGCCGGCGAGCGTGGCGTGATTCGCTTCGATGTTCAGCTTGAAATAATCGGTGAGTTTGTACTTCTGAAGGAAGGCGTGGCACGCACCAGCATCGCTGTCGTACTGATGCTTGGTCGGCTCCTTAGGCTTGGGTTCGATGAAGAACGGGCCTTTGAAGCCGATCTTCTTTTTGTAATCGACCGCCATGTGCAAGAAGGTGCCCAGGTGATCCATCTCACGCGCCATGTCGGTGTTGAGCAGCGTGTCATACCCTTCGCGGCCGCCCCAGAACACATAGCCCGCGCCCTTGAGTTCATGCGTTGCTTCCATCGCCTTCTTCACTTGTGCGGCAGCGTGAGCAAAGATGAGCGGCGAAGGACTCGTCGATGCGCCGCTCATGAAACGCGGATGGCTGAAAAGATTGGCCGTGCCCCAGAGGAGCTTCTTGCCATGGTCGCGCTGGAGTTTGCCAGCGAGTTTTACGATGCGATCTAGGCGGGCATTGGATTCGGTGAGCGTGTCCGCTTCGGGGGAGATATCGCGATCGTGGAAGCACCAGTAGTCGATGCCGATTTTGGAGAGGAACTCGAACATGGCGAGCATGGTGTTCTCTGCGATTTCCATGACATCGCCCCCGGAAGCGCCATCGTTCCAAGGCATGATGCGCGTGCCGGGGCCAAAGGGATCGCCGCCACCGTTTTTCATGGTGTGCCAGTAGCAGGCGGCAAAGCGCAGATGCTCGCTCATGGTTTTGCCCGCGACTTTTTCCTTGGCGTTGTAATGTTTGAAGGCAAGGGGATTTTTGGAGTCGGTGCCTTCAAACTGAATGGCTTTGATGCGGGGAAAGAATTCCTTGGTCATGGCGAGAAGTCCTTGCAGATGGTCTGTGAATGATTGGGCAAATTCGAGTTGCCGCCGACGATCAGCCGCTGCAGCAGCGGGGCACCAAGCATAATCAATCGTGCCTTCAAGCGACAGTGAAGGAGCGCATGGCGACATGAAAAAAAGCCCTCGCGTTGGCGAGGGCTTTCAAGAACAGTCTGTACTACGGCGTGATGGCATCGCATCGCACCAGCCCAATGGCACAACTAAATTACATGCCGCCTCGGAACTTCTTCATCGGCACTTCGAGAATCTCTTCAATCTCGGGCTTGCCAGCGAGTTTCCTGGCAACGGCCCCTATCCTGCCCATAGCACTGGTCATTTCCTTCGTGTACTTCTCTTCCAGAGCCTTTACCTGCTCAAGGGTCGGCTGGCCCAGTGCATCGGTGCGTTTCCTAAGTTCAGCCATCTTCTGGCCCACAGCTTCAAGCTTGGGAGCAGCAGCCTTGGCGGACTCGACATCGGACACGCCTTCGAGGATCGAGGCCATCTCTTCGTAGTAGCTCACGCTATCGCTTGCCATGGATTCGTACGAATCACCGCCGCAGCCGATGAGCATGATGGACACGGCGAGCAGAGTCGAGGCGAGAGTGTTTCTCATAATGCATCCAACCTTTCATTTAAACGTGAAGTGCCTTCGGCGGAGCTGAGCAGGTTTGGGAAGTAGCGGCGCTCCAAGCATAATCCATCACCCGATCAAGCGACAGTGAAGGAGCGCATGGCGACATGAAAAAAAGCCCTCGCGTTGGCGAGAGCTTTCAAGAACAGTCTGTGTCGCTGCGTGATGGCTTGCATCACACCAATTCAGTCGCATTGATTACTGCATGCCGCCTCGCAACTTCTTCATCGGCTCTTCGAGAATCTTCTGCACTTCGGGCTTGTCAGCAAGCTTCATGGACGCGGCCATCATCTTGTCCATGGCGGTGGACATTTCCTTCGTGAACTTCTCTTCGAGTGCTTTGTCCTGCTCAGGCGTCGGCTTGCCCAGCGCATCGGCGCGTTTCTTCAGGTCAGCCATCTTCTGGCCCACAGCTTCAAGCTTGGGAACAGCAGCCTTGGCGGACTCGACATCGGACACGCCTTCGAGGATCGAGGCGAACTCGTTGAAAGCGCTCACGCCTTCCTGCGCCAGAGATTCGTGCGTATCACCGCCACAGCCGCCGAGCATGATGGCCATGACCAGTAGAGTCGAGGCAAAGATCTTTCTCATAGTGTTTCCAACCTTTCTTGAATCGTGAAGTCCCCTCGGTGGTGCCGAGCAGGTTCGGGAAGCAACTCGGCACGACCTTCGTGCTGAGAGTGTTGTGATTAAGTTATGCAAAAAGGGCGACCTAAACAAACGACCTGATTATCTGTCATTCGAGATCGCCCATCACTCTTGTTGGGAATCATTTGATTTGCAGTGAATAGCTGATGTCGGCGATGGAGCCTTCGCCATCGGTCGTGACGACGAAGCCCTTGAATTCTTTGAAGAACTTGCCGCGAACGAATATGTATTTACCCTCCGATTGTTTGATGGCTTTTTCGCTCTTGCCGAAGGAGGAAATGGGGTAAAGCACATCCAGCGCAGCTTCGAGTTTGGTGGCGTCTTCCATTGTCTTGAGTTTGAACTTGGGGTTGATGACCGCCTTGAGATCAGCGAGCTTTTCATTGGTGGTGGGCATCGGTATGACGATGACCTTGTCGCCGATGAGCACTGCTTTGTTGTTGATGGTGGACGATCCGCTTTCACCGCCAAAAGAGATGGTGACATCGTACAGATCGCC
>CAZYQL010000197.1:0-6874 GCA_964650055.1 uncultured Phycisphaeraceae bacterium
GCAATGTCTACCCCATGTCTATTAGACATCAAACCCTTATTATTTCGCTAAAAACGCGGTTTTCCATGTCTTCCCCGACATCAAAACGTGTCTATCCGTGTCTAGTTGGGCACCCACATAGCCCCCGGCTTGCCGGGGGTAACTTCCGCCACGCAGACAATCCCATAATCGAACCCCCACCCCAGCCAAGGCCGGGGCTATATGAAAACGCCGTGCCACTGTGCGCAAGGCACGCTCGCTGACAGCGGAATCAAACGACTGAAAAACCACGATGACAACCCCACGGAAAGAGATGGGCGAACCGACCCCCTATTATAGCACGAAGTGGCGCGATTTCGACAAGGTTTTTCTAGAGCAAATCGAGTTCAATCGTAGCGGGTCCGCCACGAGCCGCGCCCGTCAGGAAGCGGGCCTGCGCCTTGATTGCCCCACTCCCTTACGGTCGTGGCTCGTGGCGTGCCGCTACATCCGAACAGGGACTGCTCTAGCGCGTCGAGGCAAAGACGCGATTGCCCCCGAAATGTCCCATAAAATGGGTTGACATCCTCGCAAATCTCATTATATTGAACACCTGCGAGATTAAGTGAGAGGGTATGAGATTCAAGGATCGGTACCACCGCCGCCTTGGGTCAAGACCATTCTATTTCGTCTCGCGGAACTTCATTTTTTTCTAGACCGCTGGGCCATCGTGGATTTTTAATCACACCAGGTGGAAGGAATTGGAGCAACATGAATATGAGCCGTTTTAGCCAGCGAATTGCCGGTCTTGTCGGGTTGGGTGTCGCCAGCACTTTTGCGATGGATCAGGCCCGTGCGGTGACCACCTATGTGAGCGGCAAAGAAGCACGCTTTATTGCGGTGCAGAACAACAACTCTTCCGACCGCCTATTGCACACCAGTGAGGTTGAAGCCTTTCTTGCTGGCGTTGCACCCGATGGTAATGGCGGTGATGGCCTGAGCGCCAATGATGTGGCGGCCACTTTTTTCTTCGATGGCGCTCTCGATTCGTTCAATGTCGTCAGTGGTGCTGACTCAGCCCTGACCGACAATGCTCAGCAAATCGCTGATGACACCTACACCCGCAGCGGCGTGGGCGCCTTATATGCTGTCGATCTGGGCTCGACACAGAACGTCGGCAGCGTCCGCACCTGGCAACGATTTGATGGCGTGTCTCAGGAACGCTTGGCCAACTTCAATGTACTGCTCCTGGCTGACGATGGCACCGGCAACCCCGGCGACCTCATCGCCAGCAAGGTCGTCGCCGGGCAGGTCGCCACCAATTCCTTCGCGTCGGTCGCCTTCACTTCCAAGATCATCAACCCCGGCGGCGCTGGCACCATCGGCACCGACACCGAACTGGGCACCGATGCTCAGTACATCAAGGTGACCACGGCTGGCACCAGTGATACATTCAATCAATTTCACATCGGCGAAATTCAAGCCTTCGATACTTCAGCCACCAACATCGCACTGGGCAGTGCGGGCAGTATCGCTACCACACTCGACGGCAACTTCGTCCAAGGCTCCGATGCCAGCCTGAACGATGGCCTTGTGGATTCCGGTGTCACCACCTGGACGCGCGAAGGTATTTCTTTTGCCGGCGGCTTCAATGCAGGTGCTGTTGTCGATCTCAATCAAGTGCGCGACCTCACGTCCATTGTCATCCATCAGCGCAGCGACGGTCTCTCGCAAGATCGCCTGAGTAACTTCACCGTCACCGTTGAAAGTGCCAACGGCATCATCCTCAGCACACAGTCCTTTATCGGCGTCGTCCTGGACAACTCTTTTGCCACCTTCAATCTTGCTGACCTCGTCATTCTCGAAGCGGGCGACATACTCGTGATCGACATCGATGGATCGACCAACACTTCTGACCTTTTGAAGATTGGTACCACCGGCGACGGCGAGTTGCGCATCCTCGATGGTGCCAGCCTGGTCCTCAATTTTCTCTCATCCCCCGCAGGTGCAAGCACGTTCGACGTTCTTGATTTTGGCCTTGTTTCAGGCACGTTCAGCACCATTTCAGTCGTCGGCTTTGACGCTGACAAAATCAACCTCAGCAACCTGCTGATCACTGGTCAGATTTCCGTGGCCGCCATCCCCGAACCGGTCACCGGCCTGCTCACCCTCGGCGGCTTCGCCTTGCTGGGCCTGCGCACGCGGCGCGGACGCATCGGCTGAGCGAGACAGGAACCTCAAATGCACAACGACAAAACCCCTGGGCACTCCGAGGGGTTTTTCATTTGATGGAGTTGAGGATCAAAGCACTCAGTACACCGGCATGTGGCGATCGATTTCCTTCGCCCACGCTGTGATGCCGCCGGTGATGTTGATGGCATTGAGGCCCGCCTTGCGCATGATCTCCACGGCCTGTGCGCTGCGCCCGCCCATCTTGCAGTGGACGAGATAAGTCTTCGTGGAATCAAATTCGCTCAGCCGGGCGGGCACCGTGGCCAGCGGAATCAGCTTCGCCATCGGCAGGTTGCAGATGTCGTGCTCGTGCTTCTCGCGCACATCGATCAGCTCAAAGGAGTGCGCGCCATCGATTCGCTTTTTCAGTTCCTGCACGGTGATTGCAGGCACTGCGCCCTCGCCGCTGAGGGGGCGGATGATGGTGTCCGATTCTTCGCCGCGCATGCCGCAGAACTGTTGGTAATCGATCAGCTCCTTGATCGTCGGGTTGTCGCCGCACACGGGGCAACTCGGATCTCGGCGAAGTTTGTATTCCTTGAACTGCATGTCCATCGCGTTGTATCGCATCAACCGATTCGTCAGCGGCTTGCCTTTGCCCAGGATCAGCTTGAGCGCTTCGGTCGCCTGAATGCAGCCGATGATGCCCGGCAAAACGCCCAGCACCCCGCCCTCGGCACAGCTTGGCACCATGCCCGGCGGCGGCGGCTCGGGATACAGACAGCGATAGCATGGGCCTTGCCGCTGACCATCTTTATTGAGGCGCGGATCAAAGACGGTGGCCTGACCTTCGAAGCGAAAGATCGAGCCATACACATTGGGCTTATTGAGAATCACGCACGCATCGTTGGTGCAGTAGCGCGTGGGAAAATTATCCGTGCCATCGATGATGATGTCGTACGGGCGAATGATGTCGAGCGCGTTGACGGAAGAAAGATGGCCGCTGTGAAGATCGATTTGAATATTGGGGTTGATACCCTTGAGCCGATCGCGGGCCGCTTCGAGTTTCGTTCTGCCAACATCGGAAGTCGAGAAAAGCACTTGACGCTGAAGGTTGGAAAAATCGACGACATCAAAATCGACCAGCCCCATGCGACCGACACCTGCCGCGGCCAGATAAAGCGAGACCGGTGCGCCCAGCCCGCCCGTGCCGATGCAAAGCACACTGGCGGCTTTGATTTTCTTTTGACCTTCCAGCGCGACCTCCGGCAAAATCAGATGCCTCGAGTAACGCTGAATCTCTTCCTTGGAAAACTGCACGGGTAACGCGGTCGATGCCATCGGGATGAACTCCACAAACGAAAGTAAATCACAGGCGACATTGTAGGCATGCCTCGATGTGACGGAGTGCTGCTAATGATCCGCGATAGCTGGCTGCACTTGAAGTGACTTTCTTTTACCCAGCAGACAGACGATCAGCGCAGGCACCATCGCCATCACCATGCGCCAGGGGAATGAGATCAACTTGTACCGCGTCGCCATCACTTCAAACTTCACACGCAGTGGAATTTCCACCTTGCCGATGTTGAAGACGTAATCATCACCCACGTACTGCGCTGCCAGTTTCCAGACGGCGGGTTCATAGGCGAGCGCGATGATCATGCCGACAAAGAGAGCTGCGATCGCGCTGAAAGAGTTGCCGCGATTCGTGAAGATGGCCACGAGAAAAACGGCGAGCAAACCGGCGTATGGAATCACCATCACCGATAGCGCAAAGCTGATGAGCGTCTGGTCGGCGGGGTCATAAATCCAGACGCAGAACATCGCGAAGCCGCCCAGCATCAGGCCCCAGAAGACCATCGCACATCGGCCGGCGAGCATGTAGTGGCGCGAGGATTTGTCGCGCACGATGTGGCGGTAGAAATCGCTGATGAGCGTAGAGGACATGGAGTTGAGCGCGGAGTTGAGCGTGCTCAGACCCGCAGCAAACAGGCCGGCCAGCAACAACCCGCGCATGCCGGCGGGCATCTCGCGCAGGATGAACTGAAGAAAAATTTCATGCGACCCGCTCAGTTCGTAAGTCGGCGCAGCATCGCCCATGAGCGCAGGTTGCTTGTAGAAAATAAACAGGCCTAGTCCGACGGCGAGAAACATCGCCTGCACCGGCACACTCACGAGGACCGAACCGATCGCAGCGGCGCTGCCTTTGAAGGCGCTGCGGCAGGTGAGCATGCGCTGAGCCATGTCGTGATTTGTGCCATAGGCGGCGATGTTGAATAGCGCCAGACCCGTGACCGCAGCGATGAGCGTGAAGGGGCTGGTGGTCTGCACCGTGATGAGTCCGCCCTGCACATCAATGCCCGAATCGACGGTGAGTTTCTTCGAGGTTTCCAGCGTTTGGTAGATCGTTGCGAAGTCTGCGGGAATATAACTGAGCATCAGCCAGAGCGCCGCGCCAGCGGCGATGATGAAGATAAAAAGCTGAATCACATCCGCCCAGATGACGCTGCTGATGCCGCCGGTGAGCGTGTAGAGAATGCCCACGATGGTGACGATGCCGATGGCGATGGCCATCTGCGTGGGCGTCTGTTCGCTGAAGAGGATCATGGCGGCGGGGATGCCGACCATGAAGAGACGAGCGCCGGAAGAGAAGACCTGGCCGATCATGAACATCGCGCTGGCGGCCTGCTTGGCACCTCGGCCCATGCGAACTTCCAGCAGCTCATAAATCGAAGTGACATTGTTCGCATAGAACGCGGGGATGAAAAAGAAACCGACAAACAGCACCGCGATGGTTGCGCTGATGATGACGTGCGAAGCGAGGTAACTGAGGTTGCCCGCGTAAGTGATCTGCGGCGCGCCGATGAAGGTGGCAGCTGAGAGCGCGGTGGCGACGATGGAACAGATGACCGCCCAGACCGGCATGTTGCGACCGGCGAGAAAATAATCTGTCGCGTCATCGTGCTTACCGCGCGATATCCACCAGCCGGAGATGATGAGGATGGCGATGTAGCCCGCGAGTACCGCCCAATCGAGCGGCGCGAACGTGGCAGCCAGGAGCAGCGAGTGGGTCGGCATGTGCATTTGGCTCTTACTACCCTCCCTCGGTGAGGGGCGGGGCGAGGGCAGTCGATCAAAGAAAAACCGAGCGCGTTTGGGGATGTCTCAATACGATTACAAGACGAATGCAGCGCCCTCCCCTAGCCCCTCCCCGAGGAAGGGGGATCAGAAAAAGTCACATCGGCCCGCCACGCGCACACATACTCACTTCATTTCCTTCTCAATCGCAGCCACCACCGCTTCCGCAAGAACCTTGCTGCCTTGCGGTGTGAAGTGCACATCCTTGGGCCTTTGAATTTCTTTCTGCTTTGCTTTGGCAACGCTGTAGAGATCATTGATCGTGACACCTGCTTCCTTCATCACCTTCGCAGCGACGGCGTTGTACTTTTCTTCATCGCCGACGACTCGCCCCTTGGCCCCTTCAGGCACCGGCGTCGTCGCGCACCAGATGAGCTTGGCCTTGGTGGCCTTGAGCTTGGCGACGATGGCGCGAAGGTTTTTCTCATACGCATCGATGGGGACCTGCTGCTTGCCATCTTTCACATCGACGAGCACGCCCTTCTCGTTCATGTACTTGATGTCGTGCAGGCCGAAGTTGAAATGAATGACATCCCACTTGCCATTGCCCAGCCATTTATCAATCTGCGAAACGCCATGCGTGGTCGGGCCGCAGTTGTCCGCAGGGCGGTGGACGTTGGCCTTGTCCTTGAGCAGCTCGCGCACCGGCAGCGTGTAGCCCATGGAAATCGAATCGCCCAGCAGCAGCACGCGCGGCAGCTTCGGATCATCTTTCACCTCCGCAAACGCCGGATTCTTGTTCTGTGCCGAAGCACCGCTGACAAAGCAAGCCATGAGGATTAAACCGGCCATGACGAAGATACTGCGCTTTTGCTGCATGATTGATCCTTTCAAGAAACCGATTGAGAACCCACCGGGCCACGGGGCCGTAGTGAGCATGTTAACGAATGGTGGCGATATTCCGCGCAGGCAGATGTAGCCCTCACGCTATACTCGCTCGCCCGATCACGCCTCGAAGGGAATTTCACATGAAGCGTCTAACACTGCTGACCGCCCTGCTGCTTTGCTTCACCCTACTCACGGCAAGCATCGCATCGGAAATCGGCAAAGCAGCGCCGCCATTTACGATCAAAGACCTCGATGGCAACGCGGTGTCACTGGCGGATTACAAAGACAAGATCGTGGTGCTGCACTTTCAAAGCGCCAACTGTCCGTGGGACAAAGCGTATCAGCCGGTGCTCAATGAACTCGCTCAGACCTACGCGAGCAAGGGCGTCGTGTTCCTGGCGATCAATGCGAATGCTGATGAAAACCCGGCGCGCATTAAGCAGTATGCCCAGTCCACCACGGTGGCGTACACGATTCTCAAGGATGATTCAGCCGGTGTCGCTGATGCGTACAACGCCCGGGTGACGCCGCACATGTTCGTCATGGATGCGAAACACAATCTCGTTTATGCAGGCGGCATCGAGAAAGAACCAAGCAGCCCGCGCGATGCAGGTGCGAGCAAGGAGCAGTATCTGGGGCCGGTGCTTGCAGCGCTGACAGCGGGAAAAAAACCGCCGTTTTCTGCGACGAAACCGACAGGCAGCCGGATACAGCGCAAGTGAAGTGTGACGAGCCGCGACTCAACGAGTCGCGGACGCCAAAGGCCTGAAAGAGTAAT
>CAZYQL010000198.1:0-6726 GCA_964650055.1 uncultured Phycisphaeraceae bacterium
CCTTCACCGGCACGAGAAACGTAAAAGTGATCTTCGCATCAGCAGCGCTGTCGGTCATCACCGCAGCAGCGTCGTTATTCACAAGTGTGAACTCGCGCATGTTGGTCGCAGGATTTTTCAGTTGCGACAGTGCGATGGGCACATGCACCTTGGGGGCCGCATCAGGCTTGTCCTTCTCCGTGGTGATCAGTTGCACCTGATACGGAAAGATGCGAAGGCGTGGATCGCCATCGTAGTTTTTGTCTTTGTTGGTCCAGGTGGTTTCGATGGCGACCAGGCGATACTGCTCGCTGGTGATCCACTGTGGCAGGTTGTTTTCACCCTGTTTTTTCAGGCCTTCCACGAGGAGCTTGGGCAGACCTTCGAGCGGCGCGATGTGGCTTTGATGTGCGGTGATGGTGACAGAGCCGGGCGTGGCGGCAGTGGAGCTGTACTCATCGCCGCGCAGGCGAACGAGCTGCGAGGTGTAGAGAAAATCAGGGCGTTCATGCACGAGCGACTTGCCGTTGCTGGGTGAGAAGCTGCCATTGGAAAGGCCGCTGAAAAAACCGGCGGCAATGGAATCGACTTGAATCCAGAGCGTGTCTTTGCGCATAACAGCACCGGTGCCCGGCTCGATGGAGTAGGGACGGTACCCGATGATCTCCGGGCCGGCGGGCAGGTAGGAAACGCTGATCATGAAGATGCCAGCCGAGAGCACCGCTGCGATCGCGCCGCAGATGCCGCCGGCGATGAGGTTGGTGATCTGCGGAAAATCAACATTGCCCACGACCACCTTGTCCATGATGAAACGCAGAATCAGCAAGAAGAAAACGAACGGCATCACCAGCCCAACCGCCCACGCAAAGCGCGGCATCATGCCACTGAGCATGCCCATCGCAATCGGCTCCCAGAACGCAAAGGCCAAAGCGCCCGCGACAATCACCAGGCCCAGGTGGAGCAGAGCGCTGAGGAAGCCTTGCAATCCCTGCCAGTAGGCGATGCCCAGAACGAACATAAGTATGCCGATGTTGAAGAGCATGGGAGGTTCCGAGTTCTAGGTTCTGAGTTCTGAGTTCAAAGTTCAAGGTTCAAGGTTCAAAGTTCAAGGTTGAGGCAATTTCCAGAAGTCGAATCTCTAATCTGAAATCTCTAATCCGAAATCCGAAATCGCTCTACTCCGACAGTTCGCCCTCCGGAGCAGCTTCACCATTGGGCTTGTCTATTCTTTATCCTTCGACAGCGCGCGTCCCACTTCAGCGATCGCGGTGACGCCTTCGACGACGCGGGTCAGCGCTGCTTCCTGGAGCCAGAGCATGCGCTGTTTGCGAAGGTGTGAGCGCACCTGATCGAGTTGGCCCTGGCCGATGAGCTTGCGAGCTTCGTCATCGAGGATCATTACTTCAAACACCGCCGTGCGGCCGCGATAACCGATGCCTTTGCAGTCGGGGCAGACTTCTTCATTCTTGCCGACCATCACCTTGCCGCCGGGCTTGTAGAGCTGCTGCACTTTGTCCGCCGGCAGGTTCATTTTCGCAAGCGCTGCGGGATCAGGCTTAAACGGCACGCGGCAAGTCGTGCAAAGCTTTCGCACCAGACGCGGGGCGATGATCGCCGCCAGCGACTGCGCTGCTTCCTTGGGAGTGCCGATGGTTTTGATCCAGGTCTTGAGCGTGCCGAAGGTGTCTTCGCCGCGAATGCCTGCGTAGAAGCGAATTTCTTCCGCGCTCGAGGCCATGACCTTGGCGGTGGGCACATCGCTGAGCTTGCTGACCATGATGACGCTCGGATCGCGCCGCGTCAGCACAGCCAGTGCCTGACTGATGGCAGCGGCATCAGCACCTGCGGGGATGGTCGTGTGCGTCACGCCTTCGACTTCGTAGGCGACTTCATCTTCGAGGGTGACGATGCTCTGCGTATAAGGATCGTGCGTGTTGATGCAGGCATAGAGCGTGGAGGTCATGCCGTTGCCCGGCGGACAGGCCACGAGTACGACGCGGCCTTTGCTCTTGAGCACCGGCTCGAGCGCCTTGTATTGTGCAGGCAACAGGCCGCTCTCTTGAATCCGCATCGCCACGCTCTTATTAGGATCGATCATCAGCGCGGCGGAGATTTCGCGTGTGGAGCCGATGGTCATGATGCGAATGAGATGGCTCTTCTTCTCGGCACCTGATTCAACATAAAGCTCGCCGACCTGCTTCTTACGGCGATCTTCCACATCCAACTTGGCGAGGCCTTTGAGATAGTCGAGCGTCAGCAGGCCCAGCTTGTTGTCCATGTCGGGAAGCTTGTACGGCACACCATCAATCAGCGCCACGGCTGAGGCATTTTGTGGGCCCACACTCAGATCGACGCGCTGCGCACCGCGCGGCAATGCAAAGCTGAGAATCTCTTCGATCTTCTGATGCGCCGGTGCCAGCGGGTTGTTTGATCCCGTGGGAATATCCTGCCGCACGCCGACTTTGTTTGTGAACGCGATGGAGGCATTCTGCTGCGCCTCGGCATAACGCTTGGCGGCCACTTTGTCGCCGACCCATGTTTTGGGATCGAAGGTCCATTTCTGATCTTCGCGCACTTTGCCGTTACGGAACTGCATGTAGGCGATGGCGCTGCCCAGGATCAGGACGAGGGCGATGAGCATCCCCAGCCAGAACGAACCGATCATCAGCCAAATGAAAAAGGCCAGCGTGCCGGTGAGCATGAGGATGAGGTTCCACATGCGACGCGGCAGAAAAAACTGAGCCAGGTCTTTATCGAGACGAGCCACCAGCAGCGCCCAAGCCCCCATCGCGACAGCCATCACGATCGGCTTAAAGACGCTCATGAGCACGGCAGTGTCAGCGCTAGCGAGAGTGATCATCATGAGTTTGCCAAGGCAGGAAGGAAGAGAATCAAATCAACAAAGGAAACCGCCCCGCAAGTGGAGTGATGAGTGTAATCGCCAAGGGCGCAAAGGGGCAAACGCACCCATCAAATCGCAGCCATCAGATCACGCCATCGTTGACGATGAACCAAAGCCAGATGGCTCGCATCAAGCGTGTCGCCGACTTGTTTGAGAAACACTCGTCTACCAGTTTCGCCGAGCAAGATCAGGCACACGCGCAGGAACAGATGAAAGTCTGCTACATACAGGTTCTGACCCGAAGCAAACTCCTGCTTAAACAGCGTACTGACGAGTTCGCGCTCTGCGTCATTGACATCGCCCGAGATCAGGAAAAGCGATTCTTTAACAGCGTGTTCACGTATCGAGGGTAACTTGTCCTGCACGTCCACCAGCCGAAGTTCGCGATCTTTCACTTCTACTGCAAGGACGACGTTGCCGTTTTTGTCGATGCATTCAAGATCTGCGACATGGCCCGTCTGGCTGTCAGCGGCGTTGATGTTTGATGTGCGGACTGAATCGAACAAGCTCAGGTGTTCGCCAAGCGTCGCGAGCAAAGCGACCGAAGCAGCTTGAAGGCGAACTCCACCCGTCCGGTCAGCCAGATAATCGGACATGACGTTGACACATGCGTCAAAACTCGCCCGGTTGGGTACTGGATATCGAATCGAAACTTCGGCAAGTCGCTGGCGAATCTCCCAGAGCACTGCACGAAGCAACCCCGCGACTTCGCTAGGATTTTGCTGAGCGTGCTCCAAGACGAAAACCAAATCTTTGTATTCCTCTTTGTTCTTCTTCGATGCTAGAAATACGAGATCGATTGAGTGTTCTCGTAAAGGCTTACTTAAATATGGCGAAGACGACCCGCCCAACACAGAATGATTCTCGCGGTCGAACTCGACAATCACCTTATGGCATAAACTTCGCGCATCCCATGCACCTTCCAGCGGACTGCCCGCCTGGCATGCGCGGGCGTGGAGGCGGTCGTCCAACTCCTTGCCCAAGAGGTGAGTCACGAGGACGTATCGATAACTGAGCGTCGTGGCGTTGATCGATCGTGTAATGATTGACCAGAGGTTGGCACCGATCGTAATTTCAGATCGAGGTTGCACCTCGGTCTTGCTCCATAGCTCTCGAAGGCGTTCTCTGGCACGATCAAAAAACGCGCCGCGTGTGACATCAGCCATGTTCAATCTCGAAATTAACCCACAACACTTCTTGCCGATCCGCTTTCACGGAATGGCATCTTTTAATGGGTGCGTTGATGCACGTCCAATCTGAATACAACGCATCATAAAGTTCACAGTGATAGCCGGAGATGGCTACGTTTCCTTCTACCTGATGAAGTGTGGACGCAAGTTCTTCGTGCTCAGCATCCGTCATCTCGAAACCGTATGCCTTGGAATCGCCGCGCGAACTGTGCGCATATGGTGGATCACAATAGAAGAGCGTCTGCGAACTGTCGTACAGTCGAATAATCTCCAACGAAGGACGATTTTCAATTTGTACCCGCAGCAATCGTTTTGCGATGGATTCGAGACCTTCAACGCCTCCAAGCCAACGCGACACAACACCGCTCATCCCGGCTCTGCTGGTGTTCTTGCAATTGGCCCATCGGCCAAGCGTCGCAGTCTGAGCGAGTCCCGTTCTAACCTGCCTCGCCCTGACGAAAAATCGCCTGGCCCGTTCAAGATTGGTGGTTCCTTTCTTGATCGGCGAGCATGCGATATTGAACTCTTCTCGTGAGAAGGGCGTAAGCGAAATGGCTTCGATGAGTTCGTCCTTAAACTCGCGGAGCATTCTGAAGAAGTTCACCACTTCGCCGTCGAGATCGTTGTAAGTCTCCACTGGCGAAGGATCGCGATTGAGTAACACTGCCGCCGAACCACCAAAGGGTTCGCAGTAGTGAGTCGCCTTTGGAAGCAACGGCAGTAACCAATCCAAGTGGCTGAACTTACCCCCGTACCATCCGAATGCGATTTTCTTGCCCTTGCCCTTGCCCTTGGTCTTCTTGTTGGGCCGAATTTTCAATGAGGTGCGAGAAACGACCGCGCGGGCCGCCGGCTCACTTCTTCTCACATCGGGGAAGAGGCTGTTTGCATTTGAGATGGGTGATGGAATGCGAGCCATGGATACAATTGTATCAACCAATAAAATCGGTGACCCCCACGAGCATTCATCACGACGAAATCCCCTTGAGCCTCATCTTCAGCTCCTCGGGCTTGGGTGAATTCGCGGCAGCGATCTTCGGGTGCACCAGATTCTTTTCCACCAGATCAACCAGACTGTCCGTGAACGTCTGCATGCCATCCGTGCGGTTTTCCTTGATCACATCATCAAGCTCATGCTCACGGCCATCGAGGATGAACTTGCGCACCGCTGGCGACTGGAGCAAAATCTCCACGGCAGGCACGCGCGGCAGATCCTCACGCAGTGTCGGCAGCAGCTTCTGATAAACAAACGCCACCATCTGATACGCCAGCATCGTGCGAATCGCGTCGCGCTCTTCCATGGGAAACAGATCGTAAATGCGACCGAAGGCCTGCGACGCGGAGGATGCGTGGATCGTGCCGAAGACCAGGTGGCCGGTCTCTGCTGCTTGAAGCGCCGCTTCAAACGTTTCGCGGTCGCGCATTTCGCCGATGAGAATCACATCGGGATTCTCGCGCACCAGGGCACGCAAGCCCAGCGCAAAGTTGGGCACATCGATGCCCACTTCGCGCTGATTGATCAGAGCCTTGCTGTCGGTGAAGAGATATTCGATGGGGTCTTCGAGGGTGAGGATGTGGCAGGCGCGGGTGTCGTTGATGTGTTGCAACATCGAAGCGATGGTGGTGCTCTTGCCGCTGCCGGTGACGCCGCACAAAAGGATCAAGCCTTGATGCGTGGCGCAGGCGTTTTCGAGAGAAGCAGGCAGGTAGAGTTCTTTGAAGTTGAGAATCTTATTACTCACACGGCGGGCAGCAATCGCGCTGCGACCACGTGTACGAAACAGATTCACACGAAAGCGGTGCGTCGTGCCATCACCCAAAAGGAAATCGGTGCCGATGTCGAGCGAGCCGTTCTTCGCGTAGGTCGCCCAGTGCGCTGGGCTCAGTGCTGCTTCGACGTCCTTCTCAAATTCTTCGGGATCCAGTGGCGGCGTATCGAGCGACTTGAGCGTGCCGCGCAGGCGCAGTTTTACCTTTTGCCCGCCGCGCATGAGTATGTCGGAAGCTTCAAACTTGATCGCTGTTTCGAAATATTTTCGCAGCGATGTGTTAGCCAGCGAGCGGTGTTCGCCAGCATGATTAGCAGCAGGAATGTCCGAGTCGGGAGGCGTGGTACTCATGAGCTTGATCCGTGGTGAAGCGGTGTTGGTTTGAAAATATAAAGATCATTAACCCGGATGATTCACGAAGGCTTCCCGCGACGAGCCACGACCGTAAGGGAGTGGGGTTTTCGTTATTCAATCCCGCTTCCTGACGGTCGCGGCTCGTTACGGAGGAACGATGCGCACGGGGACGCCGTGCTTGGCGAGGTATTGCTTGGTCTGTTCGATGGTGTATTCGCGGTAGTGAAAGATCGAGGCCGCCAGCGCTGCATCAGCGCGGGTATCGGTGAGCACCTGGCGAATATGTTCCGGGCTGCCGCACCCGCCTGATGCAATGACAGGCACATCGACAATTGCCGACACTGCGGCAGTCATCTCGATATCGAAGCCGTTCTTGGTGCCATCTGCATCCATACTGGTGAGCATGAGTTCGCCTGCGCCCAGTTCAACGACCATCTGTGCCCAGGTGACGGCTTCGAGGCCGGTGGGTTTGCGCCCGCCATGGGTGTGGACTTCGAAGATGTAGTCGGGGTGTGGGGTGTGGGGTGTGGGG
>CAZYQL010000199.1:0-1625 GCA_964650055.1 uncultured Phycisphaeraceae bacterium
TCATCGCCCCGCATCCCATCGGCGTTGAATCGATCTACCACGCGCTCGTCCTCGGGCTGCGCGACTACTGTCGCAAGTGTGGTTTCAAGTCCGTCGTGCTCGGCCTCTCCGGCGGCATCGACTCGGCGCTGACTGCCGCAATTGCCGTGGCTGCTCTCGGTAAAGAGAACGTGCGCGGCATCGCCATGCCTTCGCGCTTTAGTTCGCAAGGCTCCATCGATGATGCCGCTGACATCGCCAAGCGATTGCAAATTCAATTCGACATCGTGCCCATTGATGATGCGCATAAGGCTTTTGAATCGATGCTCGCTCCGATCTTCACAGGCCGCAAACCTGATGTCGCAGAAGAGAATGTGCAAGCCCGCATTCGCGGCGTCATTCTCATGGCCATCAGCAACAAGTTCGGCTCCATGCTCATCACCACCGGTAACAAGAGCGAACTGGCTGTAGGTTACTGCACGCTCTACGGCGACATGGCGGGCGGTCTGGCGATCATCAGCGATGTGCCCAAGACCACCGTCTGGGAACTGTCGCGCTGGATCAATGCGTCGCCGAGCTCGCCGCTGCTCAAAGAGCTAGGCGTAGCGGTGATACCAGAAAGCAGTATCAGCAAAGTGCCCAGTGCCGAGCTGCGCGAAAATCAGACCGATCAGGATTCGCTGCCGCCGTATGAAGTGCTTGATGAAATCGTGGAGCGCTATGTCGAACTCGAACAATCAGCCCGGCAGATCATCACGGAAACGAGCATCGATGAAGCGATCGTGCTTCGTATGGTGCGGCTGATTGATCTCAACGAATACAAACGCAAACAGGCAGCACCGGGCTTGAAAGTGACCGGCCGGGCGTTTGGATTTGGAAGACGCATGCCCATCGCGCAGCGCTACGATGGACGCAGCGCTGTCAATAAACAAAGCTCCCCCGTTTAGCGCCGTCCCCGAAGGGGCGGGCTTCTCCCTCCACATCATCAATCGGTGTACGGCTTCACAAACGTATATCGCTGCCGCCGCATTCCCGCCTTGATGGGATTGTTCTCGTCATATTGAATCGCCCGTCTTACATCCTCCGGCGAATCAAGATAAACCGCCCAGAATCGACTCACCCAAGGCGATGGCATCGAACCATCCGCACTGCGATACGCCAAATGCGGATGCAATCCTTCGCGCGTCAGTTGCTGCGTCGCAGCGCCCTTGAGAAGGTTCGCCATCTGCTCAACTGAATATCGAAATCGTCCCAGAACCAAGTGAACATGATCGGGCATCACCGCGCATGCATAGACCGGAATTTCTGAACGCTCGATACGGAACATGACTCCACGAACCACGCACACAGCCTGATCGGAAGTGAATCGAACAGGCGGATACATGAGGGCTTTTTTCGCCTCTTCGCGTTGACGGCGATCATGAGATGTATGAGCAATGGAATGACGCACATCGGTGGTGGTGGCATTGCCGTATTCAAGAAGTTCATATCGCCGGACGAAGTCCGACCACGAACCGCGCGGGTCGTTGGGAAGCCAGAAGCCATAACAACTGATGGTCAGGTGATAGGCAAGAATCATGTAGTGATTATATTGACTTCGGGTGCGGCCCAAAAACCCGCCCCTTCGGGGACGGCGCTAAACGGGG
>CAZYQL010000199.1:1725-6701 GCA_964650055.1 uncultured Phycisphaeraceae bacterium
CGGCGCTAAACGGGGTTGATTGTGTCGTCTTGAGATTCATCATCATCAACCGGCGGCGGCGGTGGATTCAGTTTCGCCTGGAGTTGCTTGTATGTATTGCGAAGCGAATCCAGCAGCGGGATCACCTGCGGAGCTGAAATGAACACCCGGCGAGAGACCGCCGAGGTCGGAAAGAAATTCGTGATGAAGTCGAAGGAAAACTCCGCAGGTGAATGGCCGATCATCACGTTGTTCGCATACGCACCTGATAGCACATCATCCGACAGTTTCAGGTCGTCGTAGATTTCCTGAATCGATGGCCTTCGCGGGTTCTCCGGCTTGGGCATCACCGGCGGCAGGCCAAACTTTTCTTCATATCGCTTGACGTTCTCTTCAAGAGCCGCGATGAAACGAGGCATCACCGAATGAGGCATCACGATGCGTGCCACCACGTGATAAGGACGGCCCATGCGCAAAGCGAAATCGATCACGAACTCCGTCTGCCCGGTGATGATGATTGCGCCCGTGGAAAACACGCCGCGCGCCACTGCTTCGGGCACGCGGGCACTGACCGATCGATGCTGAATCTGCTCGCTCTTGCTGCCATCATCACGACGGCGCGAACCGCTGGCTGCATCATCGGGGTCAGGCGCGGGATAATAAGGATTGCCTTCACTCATAGTGATTCAGCGTAGCGTGGTTGCGCGGAAGAAGAAAGTTTCGACGCGACTGTGCGCACTTCGTTCGCCAAGGCGAACAGCTAAATAGTAATACATGCACAGCGCTTCACGATATGATTTCACCATGTTATCTGCCGCGAAACCTGCTTCGCCGTTTCTTCGCCGACTGATCGGACGCATCTTGTTCTGGATCATTGCTCTACTATTTATCTGGTGGCTGGTGGCGTTTGTGTTGCAGCGGAAGTTTTTGTTTCCTCGCGATACCGCTGTGCAGAACCCGCAGGCGATGAAGATCGTTCGGAACCTTGAGCAGGTCTGGATCGACACGCCGCAAGGAAAAGTCGAAGCGTGGTTCATGCCCGCGCCAGGTCGCAGCAAGGATCAGCCGGGGCCTGCGATTATTTTTGCACATGGCAACGCGGAGCTGATCGATGATCAGCCGAGCAATATGGAGCCTTATCGCCGCATGGGGATCAGTGTGCTCTTGTGCGAATTCCGTGGCTACGGCCGCAGTGCTGGCTCGCCATCGCAGGCTGCGATCACCGAAGATTTCAAGCAGTTTCACGACTGGCTTATCGCCCGTCCCGAAGTTGATCCCAAGCAACTCATCTACCATGGTCGCAGCCTCGGCGGCGGCGCGGTCTTTGCCCTGGCAGCCATTCATCCACCCGCTGCGATGATTCTCGAATCGAGCTTCGAAAGTGCCGCCGCCCGCTTTGCTGCTTTCGGTATTCCAAGATTCATCACGCGCGATCCGTTCGACAGCATCGCGGTCATCCGCAAACTCGACTGCCCGATTCTGCTTTTCCATGGCACCAAGGACAACATCATTCCTCATAAGGACAGCGCCATCCTCGCGGCAGCAGCGAAAAACGCCAAGCTTATTTCTTTCGATTGTGGGCACAACGATCTGCCGCCCGATAGCAATGTGTACTGGAATCACATTGAATCGTTCCTCAAGGCGGGCGGATTCGTGCCTTGAACGTGCGGCAGCACGTGAACCCGAGCTTGCCATTTTTAATGTCCGTCATTCACCTCGTGGCGTGATACTTCGCTGCGAGATAAGATTGCCGTACTCGCCTTCACGCCCCTTGAGTAAAGAGCTTTCACCATGCCCACGCTGACGCAAGGAAGCGCTGCAACGCAGGCTTCATCTTCAACCTCATCTGCGACCCCTTCGACTAATCTGAGTATGAATCACGATCCACTTGCGCCCCACGATCCACTCGCGCCCTCGGACACGTTCGTTCACCGCCACATCGGGCCAAGCGAAAGCGAGATCGCTGCGATGCTTTCATCGCTGGGATACGACTCGCTTGATGCGCTGGGCGATGCCGTGGTGCCTGCGTCGATTCGCCTCAATCGCGCGCTGAATCTGCAAGGCGGCGGGCAGCCACGCGGGGAGTTTGAACTGCTGGCGGAACTGAAGAAAATCGCCAGCGGGAATAAGGTGATGCGCTCTTGCATCGGCATGGGTTATTACGATTGCATCACGCCGCCGGTGATTCAGCGAAACATTCTGGAGAACCCCGGCTGGTACACGCAGTACACGCCCTACCAAGCTGAGATCTCGCAAGGCCGACTCGAATCGCTGCTCAACTTCCAGACGATGGTCACCGACTTGACGGCGATGCAGGTCGCCAACGCATCGCTGCTCGATGAAGGCACCGCGGCAGCGGAAGCGATGGCGATGTGTCACGCATCGCGCAGTGATCGCAAGGATTTCTTCATCGATGCAGCCTGTCATCCACAGACAATTAATGTGGTGCGCACGCGCGCGGAATCGATGGGGCTATCGCTGCATGTGGGTGATGTTCTTTCGCTGATTGGTGAAGGCGAGGCGGAGGCGCAAACGGGGCCTTCGGTGGAATCACTTTGCGGGGTGCTCGTGCAGTATCCCAACACCTATGGCGCGATTCAGTCGCCTGAAATACTTGCGAAGCTCGCAGAAAACCTCCACGAAAACAAGGCGTTTTTCGTCGTAGCGACGGATCTACTCGCACTGACGCTGATTAAGCCGCCCGGCGAATTCGGTGCGGATATTGCGGTGGGTTCAGCGCAGCGATTCGGTGTACCGATGGGCGCTGGTGGGCCGCATGCCGCCTTCATGGCCACCACGAACGCACTCGTCCGCAAGATGCCCGGCCGTCTCATCGGCGTCTCCAAAGATGTGCACGGCAACCCCGCCTACCGCCTCGCCATCCAGACCCGCGAACAGCACATCAAGCGCGAAAAAGCAACGAGCAACATCTGCACAGCCCAGGCGCTTCTGGCCAACATCGCGGCGATGTATGCGGTCTATCACGGGCCAGAGGGATTAAAGCGGATTGCCAAGCGCGTTCAGCTTTTCACTGCGGTTCTTGCTGAGGGATTCAATCGCATTTTCAAGAAGAGCAAAGCGCCGGTGAAAGTCGATAGCTCATCTGTGTTCGACACGATTACCTTCGAGATGGCCACGCGCGAGTGCGTCACCACATCACTCGATGCAGCCCGCAAACTCGGATTTAATCTGCGCGATCATGGCGACAACCGCCTGAGCATCAGCCTTGATGAAACCACGACGATGGCGGACGTCCGCGCTCTTTGGTCGATCACCGAAGCGACCTTCACAGTCGCGGAGGAAGCCGCTATTCTCCACGGGGTCACTTGCGAAACTTTGAACTTTGAACTTCGCACCTCCCCCTTCCTCACCCACCCCGTCTTCAATTCGCATCACAGCGAAACCGAACTCCTTCGCTACATGCGCAAGCTCGAGTCGCGCGATCTCTCGCTGACGACTTCGATGATCTCGCTGGGCTCGTGCACGATGAAGCTCAACGGCACCAGCGAAATGTTCCCTGTCACCTGGCCTGAGTTTGGGCGCATTCATCCGTTTGCTCCTGCTGACCAGATGCAAGGCTACAAGGCGATGGGCGATCTGCTTGAATCGTGGCTTGCGGAAATCACTGGTTTTGCAGCGGTTTCCTTGCAACCCAATGCCGGCTCGCAAGGTGAATACGCCGGCCTGCTCGCCATTCGCGCTTACCACGAATCGCGCGGTGAACATCATCGCAACATCTGCCTTATCCCTGTCAGCGCGCATGGCACCAACCCGGCCTCCGCTGTCATCGCGGGCTTCAATGTCGTCACCGTCGCCTGCGATGCGCAAGGCAACGTCGATGTCGCGGACCTGCTCCTCAAAGCCAAGCAGCACGCCAATGACCTGGCCTGCCTGATGCTCACGTATCCTTCGACGCATGGCGTATTCGAAACTGAAGTGCGCACCATTTGTAAAACCATTCACGACCACGGCGGACAGGTCTATATGGATGGCGCGAACATGAACGCACAAGTCGGCCTGACCAGCCCCGGCTTCATCGGCGCTGATGTCTGTCACCTCAACCTCCACAAAACTTTCTGCATCCCACACGGCGGCGGCGGTCCCGGTATGGGCCCCATAGGGGTGGCGAAACATCTGGTGCCGTTCTTGCCGGGGAATCCCGTCGCGGGTGTCGGGTGTCGGGTGTCGGGTGTCGGAAAAGACACTGACAACTCCGATGCTTCTAGCCGAAACCCGATACCCGATACCCGGAACCCGAGCGTCGTCGGCGCGGTCTCCGCAGCGCCCTACGGCAGCGCCTCCATCTTGCCGATCTCCTGGGTCTATATCGCGCTCATGGGCGCGCAGGGCCTCAAGGAAGCAACGCAGGTCGCCATCCTTAATGCCAATTACATGGCCAAGCGCGTAGGCGAATATTATCCGGTGCTCTTTAAGGGTAACGCGGGCCTTTGTGCGCATGAGTTCATCATCGACTGTCGTCAGTTCGAAGCGACCAGTGGTATCAAGGTGGAAGACATCGCCAAGCGCCTCATGGATTATGGATTTCATGCGCCGACGATGTCGTTCCCGGTGCCGGGCACGCTGATGATTGAGCCGACGGAAAGCGAATCAATGGCGGAGCTTGATCGCTTCTGCGATGCGCTGATTGCGATTCGCGCTGAGATTGGAGCGATTGAAGAAGGCAAAGCCGATCGCACGGACAACGTCCTCAAGAATGCTCCGCACACCGCGACGGCCATTGCCAGCGATGGATGGAATCACAAGTATTCCCGCGAGCAGGCTGCATTTCCCGCGCCTTGGGTGCGCGAGCACAAGTTCTGGCCTTATGTCGGCCGCATCGATAATCCGTGGGGCGATCGCAATCTGTTCTGCACGTGTCCTTCGCCTAGTGATTCTTGAGAAGTCAATGTGGCGAAGTCGATGCTGAATCGGATTAACCACGAAGGCACGAAGACACGAAGTTTGAATTCATGAAGGTTTGAATTCATGAAGGCATG
>CAZYQL010000200.1:0-6681 GCA_964650055.1 uncultured Phycisphaeraceae bacterium
CCCGCTTCCTGACGGTCGCGGCTCGTTACGGAGGATTCATGAATGATTCGGGCGAGTGCGCGGCGCGGTACTTACCAGCGGCAAGTTTGATAAAAATAAACCCTTGATTAATTGTTCATCATCTGCTAAACTATGGCGGATTGAACTCACTCGATCTTCCGGAGGCATGGTCATGTCTGCTACTCGCGATTTTGATTTATCTGAGGATGTCACAGCTAGGCGGAGGCTTCGCAGTCGAGGCGTGATGTACTATTGCTATTTTTCGCACGGGTCGCAGAGCAGCCCGGTGGCACCCAATCAGGGCATGCCGACCCGCCAAGTAAGGGTAAACGGGTAGATGTCTAGGGGTTTACCCATAGACACGAGATAAGCTCAGTATTAAGAACGACTTAAAGAGGTGGACACAAATGAAAAATGTTCAAAGTAGACAAAATCTGGTGCAAGGCCGATTCGAGAAAAACAGCGGGAACGCCATGCGGATCAACGAGTTGCATGAAAATGAATCGGCAGGGGTGGACAGGCGACACGAACAGTTGGAACGGCTCACCTAAAAGTGCGAATTCGCTCAGCAGACAGTCGGATACAGTATGTCACCTGTTGTACGGAGAATTTTTTATGTCCGATTCCACTATGCCCTCGCAAACTTCTGTTCAAGGAACTGTCACCACTTCGATTGATGAACTGGTTGCACACGTCCAGTCGCTGGGGCTTGTCGATGCGATTGTCAAACTGCGGTCTTGCGAAGATGAGACGATTGTCGCGGTGCTTGCGAAGATCAACCCGGCGCGGACGCAAGAACTGCTGGCTCACTTCCCGCCTGAGCGGAGGCAGCACATCATCGCTGCGGCCTCACTGGCGGTGCGTACGCAGTGGGCCAAGAACGAGTCGTACCCCGAAGGCTCCATCGGGCAGATGATGGACTCGCCCATCGGTCTGTTTCGTCAAGAGGTCACCGTCGAAGAGGCCACCGGGCAGCTTCGCGAACTCGTCAAGAAGGCGTTCATCACCTACGGCTTCGTCGTCGATGCGGAAGATCGGCTCCTGGGTGTCGTCGTCATGCGCGACATGTTGCTGGCGGACCCCAAGACGCCGCTGGGTGAGCTGATGATTCGCAGTGCGTTTGCGCTCAAGCCTGAGATGCCGCTGATGGAGGCGATGAAGGTCGTGCTCAATAAACACTTTCCGGTCTATCCGGTGTGTGAGGATGGCAAGCTGGTCGGTCTGGTGCGTGGTCAGAATATGTTTGAGCAGCAGGCCATTGAGATCAGTGCCCAAGCCGGCGCGATGGTCGGTGTGGATAAGGAAGAACGACTGGCGACGCCTTGGACTCGCAGCTTGAAGTTTCGCCATCCGTGGTTGCAATTGAATCTGCTCACGGCGTTCATTGCGGCGGCGGTGGTCGGGGTGTTTCAAGGCACGATCGATCGCGTGGTGATGCTCGCGGTGTTCCTGCCGGTGCTTGCGGGACAGTCGGGCAACACTGGATGCCAGGCGCTGGCGGTGACGCTGCGGGCGATGACGCTGGGCGAGTTCAAGGATGGCAAAGGCAACGCGGCGATGAGGAAGGAAGCGCTGCTGGGATTGTGCAACGGCTTTCTCGTGGGCATCACGGCTGGCGCGGGTATGTTCTTCGTCGCGCTGGCGCAGGCCAATAATGCGGACCCGAGCGCTGCTCCCCCGCCCAGTCCCTTCATGCTCGCGCTGATCGTCTTCCTCGCAATGACGGCTGCGTGCACCATCAGCGGTGTCAGCGGCGTGCTCGTTCCGCTGACGCTCAAACGTCTGGGCGCTGACCCGGCGACGGCGTCAAGTATTTTTCTCACCACCGCCACCGATGTCGCCAGCATGGGCATGTTCCTGGGGCTGGCGACCTTGCTGTTGTAGCTCGAATCATTCTTCGTTCGGCAACGGGATTGGCTAAATGGAACGATATTCTTGCCTGGTTCATGTGTGAGGCTATACTGTTTTCACCCGTGATTTTCGGGGCTTAGGACATTGAAAGGATTGTCGCTATGACTCATGTGATTGCCGAGCCTTGCATTGGAACGAAAGATACAGCATGCGTTGCGGTCTGCCCGGTGGACTGTATTCATCCGACCAAGGATGATGACGATTTTGCAACGCATGAAATGCTTTACATCGACCCGGACACCTGCATCGACTGCGGCTTGTGTGTTGATGAATGCCCTGTGAAGGCGATCTTCCCCGAAGAGGATCTGCCCAGCGAGTGGGCTTCGTACATCGAGCGCAACGCAGCGTATTATGCGAAGAAGTGAAGGGGCGAGTAGATCGGAGAGATTGATTAGTTTGAAGATAGCCAAGACCCACGCACGGGAGTGCGTGGGCTTTTTTTCGATGTTTTTTGGAGGAACTCGATCAGGTATAGAGTCTTCCGCCATCGAGCCGAATGATCTGGCCGGTGCAGTAATCTGCATCGCGCACCAGAAACAGCACAGCCTCGGCCGCATCGTCTGGCGTACCCGCGCGGGCCAATGGCACGCGCTGCATGTAGCGGTCGCGCTGCTCTTTGGTGTAGGACTGCGCCCAGGCGACGACGCCGGGGGCGATGGCGTTGACGGTGATATTGGGAGCCAGTTCGAGGGCTGCGGTCATGGTCGCTTCCATCAGCGCTGCTTTGGACATGTTGTAAGCCATGTAGCTGCGCAGGGGCTGACCCATGACGTGGATGTCGATGAAGTTGATGATGCGTCCGACGTTTTTCGTTCTGCCTCGATCAGCGGGTTTACGCTTGGTATCAACCTTGGCATGAGCAGCAAGCATCGGCGCAAAGCGCTGCATCAGCATCATCGGTGCGCGGGCGTTGATGGCCATGTTGTGCTCGAAGGCATCGAGCGAAATCTTGCCGATAGGTGTGCGATCGAAGGTGCTGGCATTGTTGATCAGCGCATCGCAGCGGGAAAACTGCTTGCAAAAGTCATCGAACACCGTCGCATCCGCATCAGGCTCAGCCAGGTCCACCTCAATGGCCAGGGCCTGTTGCCCCAAGGCTTCGATCTGTTTTACGAGTGAGCGAGCTTCGCGCGCACTTTGCTGGTAGGTGAAGGCGATGTGCATGCCTTCGTGCGCCAGGCGCAGGGCGATGGCCCGGCCGACGCGCTTGGCACCGCCGGTGATGAGGGCGACTTTGCCAGCGAGCGGAACAGACTGCGATTTAGCTTCGCGGCTGATTTTCGTCGTTGTCGTTTTCTTCTTCATCATTCACATCATCATCGGAACTGGCATCATCTGTTTCTGGATATTGCCGATCTTCTTCATCCTCGACATCCAGATGCCCATCGGAAGGGTTCGCCTTGGGAAAGGGACTCATGCGGGCGATCAGTCGATCGCCCCCGGCCTTCCAGATATCGGGATTGGCAGCATGCTTTTTGGCAGGGCGGGATTCGAGTTTGAGCAGTTGCCTTTTATTGCTGCGCATCAGGAGCATCACGATGACCAGCAGGGTGATGCCTGCTGCGACGACGAACAGAATCAGCCACATCAGTTCGCGCTTCTGCTCGGGCGTCAGTTTCGCCTGAGCGCCGAGTGTGAGCGAGGCAAGGTTCATGATGATCGCGCTGGCGGTCATGTGGTCATTGTAGCGACGCAGCCATTTAGCCGTTCGCCTTGGCGAACGAAGAATATGATGGCCGCGAAAAGTCGCAGAAATCGCAAAAGAGTTGATGCGTGAAGTTTTGGATGAAGGGGTTTGCTACCGAGACACCGAGGACACCGATGACACCGAGGACACCGAGGACACCGAGGACACCGATGACCCCAGCCAAACGTGTAGTCCATTGGTCGTTCGCCAAGGCGAACGGCTAACTAAATATAGTTCGCCGCTGCGATTCAGGTTCCACTATTGCCTAAAAGTTGCTCGCGGAACCATGTCGCCGGGAAGAACCGGCCGGGTCTGCTGGTGCGGCCATCACCCAGCAGCACGCGCTCGGATGGAATCTGAAGGCGATGCTGAAGCTGCTGCACAAGCCAGACGAGATCAGCCTGCTGCGCCTGGGTAGGCGGGTTGCGATCGAAGTCGCCGATGAGGCAGATATCGATGACTTCGTGGGAGCCTTGCTGATTGTGCAGAGCGATGGAGGTGTAGCCGGGGCGTTGCTGTTCCCAGCGCGGGCCGATTTCGACGAGGCCATCGGGAGCACCTTGGCCGTTGCCGAGGGTGAAGTGGTAGGCGAGGTCGCCCACGCCTGCGCGTTTGTGGAGTTCGCCCAGCGTGTGGCCGGAGCCTTGGTCGGAGCCGCTGAACCGGATCACGATGGAAGACCACCGCTGACCCGTCGGCTGCGGGTTGACAGCAAAAAGCGCATCAGCAGGATTCTTGGGCTGATCGAAAGCAGCCAGGCTCACTTCACTGAAACGAGGCAACCGCTGCTCGCCAGCTTTGGTGGGCTCAAGCAGCATGAGCATGCCGGCGGCGACGGTCATCGCACCCAGCAAGCTACCCAGCACAATAAGTGTTCTTCGATCCGGCACCGCATCACCCTTCAATTGGCGTGAGAAGATGAGTTCAACATCTGGCTAATCACTCATCGGAACCACGCCCGTAAAACCTTTCATTTTCTGCTAAGAAACAGTTTTACGATGCTTATCGGGACTGGGGGAGGGAAGAAGTCAGAGGTCAGAGGTCAGAGGTCAGAAATTTCATTCAAGCCCGATGGCGAGTCTGCGAGCCGTCGCGGGTATGGCTTCCCAACCCTGAACCTTGAACCCTGAACCTTGAACTTTGAACTTTGAACTTTGAACTCTGACCTCTGCCTCTACCTCTCGCTCAGGGGGCGCAGCCTGGCGCGAAGGTCGATTTCGCCTGCGCCGCCGGGGCCGCCGCCCAAGATGGTTTCTTCCTGTTCAGCCGTGATGCCTTCGCGCTGGTACGTGAAGCGTTCATACTGCGAGCGCGGCAGGTTCGGCGGAAACAACGCCTGTTCACAACCGGCCAGCGGAGCAAGCAGCAACAGGAGAGAAGATAACGCGATGAGGATGCAGATGGATCTCATGCCGGGATTGTATCAAGGTTCAAATCACAAATTTCAATTCGCAAATCACAACAAGCTCCAATGACAGGCAATGAATGAGATGAAGGCTTGTGGAGCCGCGACTCAACGAGTCGCGGACGCCTAAGGCCTGTTGGAGTGTTCGTTCATCCAAGTGTCTTGCGGATCAACGTCTGCCGCAACACTTTGCAATTTTCATTTTGCAATGGCCATTGGATATTCGACTTCATTGAAACAAGGCGCGATGTACGCTCCTTCAGGCCTTTGGCTTCCGCGACTCAACGAGTCGCGGACGCCTACGGCCTGTTGGAGTTTTCGTTCATCCAAGTGTCTTGCGGATCAACGTCTGCCGCAACACCTTGCAATTTTCATTTTGCAATGGCCATTGGATATTCGACTTCATTGAAACAAGGCGCGATGTACGCTCCTTCAGGCCTTTGGCTTCCGCGACTCGTTGAGTCGCGGCTCTGATTCCAATTTCCCTCCCCCCAGAGCCTCGCTGATCCCGTACACTCTCTGGCATGATTCCCGTTCGCACTGACAGGCCGCTGCGCTCGACGCCTTACGTCAACTACGGCCTTATCGCCGCCAATGTCATCATTTTTCTCCTGACCAGTCGGCAGATTGCCGGGGCTTCGATGGCGTTTCCCGAAGTGGGCGACTGGAATCAGATCGGCCAGCAGTTTCCAGTCACGCAGTATTACCTTCACCCATCCGAACCCAAGACCTATCAGTTTCTCACCAGCATTTTTCTGCATGGCGATTTCATGCACCTTCTGGGCAACATGGTCTTCCTTTATGTCTTTGGCAACAGCGTCGAAGACCGCCTGGGCAAAATCGGCTACCTCTTTTTCTACCTCGCAGGCGGCATCTTCGCGTCGCTGGGCCATGCTGCCTTCGCCTCCAGTCCGGTGCTCGGTGCCAGTGGTGCAGTCAACGCAGTGACGGGTGCTTATCTGGCGCTCTTTCCCCTGACCAAAGTAGCGGTGCTCTTTTTCTTCATCATCGTCGGCATCATCGAAATCCCCAGCATGTGGCTGATTCTGCTGCGCTTCATTCAAGATTCTTACTCGGCAATCTCCGGCGCAGGCGGCGGCGTGGCGTTCATGGCTCACATCGCCGGTTCGGTTTATGGCTTCCTCGTCGGCATGATGCTTTTGTGGACGCGCATCCTTTCGCGTGAGCCGTATGACATGCTCAGCCTTATTGAACATCGCAAACGCAGGCAACAGTTCCGTTCGCTGGCACGTCAAGGTTTTGAACCTTGGGAAAGCAAAGCAAAGTCGCGATTTGAAAGTGCTAAGCCAGCTGCGCCGCCGACGGCTGCGGAGCAGCGGATTATGGATAAACGGGCGGAGATCAGCCGCGCTGTGCAGACCAAGCATCTGGACCGCGCTGCTGAGTTGTATGCGGAGCTTCTGGATCTCGATGGCGATCAGGTGCTAAGCCAGCAGATTCAGGTGGAGCTTGCCAATCACGTGGCTGGAGCTGGTCGCCATGAACTGGCAGCGAGAATGTACGAGCTTTATCTAAATACCTACAAGAGCACGGCTCAGCGCGAACAGATCGAGCTGATGCTCGCCTTGCTTTATGTGCGCTATCTCAAGCGAGGCCAGCGAGCACGCGAACTGCTGACCACGGCGATCCCCAAGCTGAGCAATCCTGATGAGAAGGC
>CAZYQL010000201.1:0-3092 GCA_964650055.1 uncultured Phycisphaeraceae bacterium
ATGGCCAAGCATACTGATCGTGTACGCATCGAAGAGGTGGACTGGCGGGCGGTGTTTCCGTGGGTCAGATTGTTCGGTGCGTTCAAGATGGCGGCGGAGCCGGGGAAGTTGCTCACTTCGCTGCTGCTGGTGGTGATGCTCTATCTGATGGCAATGGTCATCGATCCGCTGGCCGGGCGGCAGGTGCATCCCGGTGAACTGGCGTATTACCGCGCTGTGCAGGAAGGCGTGATTGCCCCCGCCGCGCTGGAGCGCTGGACTGCGACGCACGAGTTGCGCGAACGCGCAGCACTTGAACAGCTTCTGAAACAGACCAGCGGAATCAGAGACGAAGTCCACGAACTGGTGGAATCAAGCGATCGCCTGAAGCTGGTACGCAAGGAACTACGCGATCATTACGCCAAGGCTTATGCCGATGTCGAAACCGATCGCAAGCAAACAGGTTTCGCGAAGGACTGGGAAAAAGATCTGGCCGCTGTGCGCCTGGCCCGGCAGCAAGCACTGGCGCGGATTGATGCGATGACGATGCGCAGGCCGCTCATGGTCGCTGCGGATCAGATGATGGATGCGACCGATCGCTTGGCGCGTTCGCTGGTCACTTTCAACCTCGGCTGGACGCAAACGGTGCAAGCCAGAGCACGCATGGCTCAAGCTGCGGCGGGTTCAATGGCGTCAGCAGCGGCAGGCGATGACGAGTTGATCGCCAGTGATGCGATTCTGCCGCTGAGTGATCCGACGACGACGGTCGCCGCACTGCGCGATCTCTTCGTGGTGATTCCCGGTTGGCTCTGGCATCATCATCGCGGGCCGCTCTTGCTTTGGCTGCTGCTGGCGCTGCCGGCGGTGGCGCTGCTGGGTGGTGCGGTGGCGCGGATGGCAGCGGCGCATGCGACGCGCGATGAGCGGCTGAGTTTGCGTGAAGCGATGCGCTTTGTGCAGCCGCGCTTCCTCGCATTTGTGCTCACGCCGCTCATGCCGCTGGCCATCGTGCTCGCTGTCGCAGCACTGATGAGCGCGGGCGGGTTTGTCATCTTCAATCCGCCAGCGTGGGGCATCGACATCCTCGGCGGCCTCCTCTTTGGCATCGCCATCCTGTGCGGCTTCATCATCGCAGCTGCGCTGCTCCTCACCGCGATGGGCATTCACCTGGTCTATCCCGCCGCTGCAGTCAACGGCTCGGATGTCTTCGACGCCATCGCCCGCGCTTTCAACTATGTCCTGAATCGCCCCTGGCGCTGGCTCTTCTATAACGCCATCGCCATCTTTTATGGTGCGCTGACTTATCTCTTTCTACTGCTGGTGATCATGCTCGCTGCCTGGGCCACGCAGCGGTTTGTCGGGCAATGGGTTTTCACAACGACCGATCTGGGGGCCAATCGATTCGAGACGATCCTGCCTGCACAGGGTCTTTCCACTTGGCAGAGCAGCATCGATTACGCATCGCTCGATTGGTCCGGCCGAGTCAGCGCGTTTCTCGTGCACTGCTGGATGGGTTTGCTGCTGGCGATATTGCCAGCGTATCTGGTGAGCTATTACCTGAGCGTGAACACGTGGATTTACACGCTGCTGCGCCGCGATGCTGATGGCATTGAGCTGGAGGATTTGCTGGTCGATCCGCCGTTTGATCCTCATGCGGTACCCAAGGCTGCGGAGCCTGCACAAGATGCGGCGAAGGATGACGACGATGAGGATGCACAGGGTTGACCCGTTCAAGTTGCACACACTGGTCAGCGACTTATCGGCAACTCTCCCAAGCGTGGCGAACCTCAACATTCCTTCGCCAGCATCCGACGATAGAATCAGTGATTCAACATCAACGGGCGCGATCACCACTGATCGTGATCGCCTCTTAAGGACTTTGGACATGCATGTGAAATCCACCGCGCTTCTACTGGCGATGCTGCTGAGCCTGCTTCTGGCAGCTTGCGATCAATCTACGACTGGCGGCCCTGCCTCCGGTAATCCCGATGAGCCTGAGCGCAAGTCGATGCGTCTGATCAGTCTCTCGCCTGCGCTGACGCAGCTCGTCAGTGACATGGGCCAAGGCGATCTGATCGTCGGCGTTGACGATTCGCACGCGCTCGTCTTCGACAATCTCAAAGTGCCCACCGTCGGCACGTACGACAACACCAGTGCTGAAGCGATTATCGAACTCAAGCCCACGCATGTGCTGGTGATGGCCGGTGTCGAAGGTGCCCCGGCAGCGTTGCAGAAGCAGGCCGAGGCCAATGGTTTTAAGGTGGTGACCTTTGCCGTTCCTACGGATGTGCGCGAGGTCATCGGCATCTTGATGGGACAGTTTGTGCGCCCGACAGGCGATGGCCCCGGCAGCGATCGCGTCTCTTCTGAAAACAGTCTCGCGCACCTGCTGGGCAACGATCACAGCGGCCTCGTGGTCGCCAACGAAATGACCCGGCAACTGGGACGCATCGCCGAGCTGGCGGACAGCGCATCAGTGCCGGGGAAGCGGCCGCGTGTGCTGGTTGTCTTTTCGCTGGAGCCTCGCGTGCAGGCAGCGGGGCCCAACACGGTGCTCCACGATCTTCTTCAGCAGTATGCCGGGGCCTATAACGCAGTGGTGCCGGAGATTCGACCGATCTCGGCTGCGGAGCTGAACGCGATCAGTGATCCTGAAAAACGCAAGCAGGCGATCCTCGCCGCAGCACAGGATCCGGAAAAGACGGTGGGCACCGCGCCAGTGCTCGATCGCGAAAAACTGATCGAAGCCCAGCCGCAAGTTATCGTGCTGATCATGCCCGGCGAGCCGCCGCTGCAATCGATTGATGAAGATCCTCGCCTGCTGAATCTGCGTGGCCTGGACATTCCTGCGGTGAAAAACAATCGCATCGTGCTCATCAGCGACAAGACCGCGCTGCTCCCCGCCACGACGCTGCCGACCGTGGCCGCCCAGATGGCCAAGGCGATTCACCCTTCGCTCACAGCGCAGATTGATGCCATCTTCGCGCCGGTCGTCAAGCCTAGTGAGAAGAACGAGAAGGGCGATAACGGCGATAAAGAAGGCGTGAAGGATGAAAGTCCGAAAAGCGATTCGCCGGTGCCCATTGATGCAAGATAGACGGAGCAAGATAGAC
>CAZYQL010000201.1:3192-6619 GCA_964650055.1 uncultured Phycisphaeraceae bacterium
GAGCAAGATAGACGGAGCCGCGACTCAACGAGTCGCGGACGCCATCGGCCTGATAGCGTGTTATTGGCCGAGTTGCCGTGAGAATCAGCTTGGAATTATGCTTCGCCCAGCGCATGGATGCACAGCGCGAACCACGCCCATTGAGGCTGCTCACCTCCGCGACTCGTTGAGTCGCGGCTCAAGTTCTTCGCACCTGCTTCTCACAAGTCGTTCAAATCACAGTCGTAATCACCCGATGATTCCAAGGTATCCCCGTTCGCCAATGCGGCTGCGGGGCCTTGAGACATTCATTTGCGATTACGCGTTTTCCAATCTGTCGTCACTCGGCTCGTCGCCTGCCTCGTCGTCGGCGGCGTGCTCATGTCCATTGGTCTGGGCATGCTGGAACTGAACCGATCCGAAGCGATGCTGCGTCTGCAAGTGGCGCAGCGCGTCTCACTCACCTCACGCAATTTGCAGACGCTTTTGCGCGGCGTCCTCCACACACAACTCAGCGATCAGATCAAAGAATCACTTCGCGTGGTCGCTTCCGACAGCTACATCATGGGCGTGCGACTCTCCGGCGATACCGCAGTGCCCATCGAGATCGGCGACTGGTCGCAGGCCAGCGCAGAATCCACGACCACGCGCCTGCTTCCTGAATATGGCATGTCCTTCGATGGCGATGTCGCGTGGGATGGTCTGACCATTGTGCGCGCTCCGTTCCTGCACGAAGGCGGCAGCGCGTCGCTGGAAATTCTCATCGATGGTGCACGCGCCTGGCGTCAGGCCCGTGCTGAAGTTTTTGGTGAATTGCGTTCCCAGTGGTTTTTCCTCGGTGTGATGACGCTGCTCGGTTTGCTGCTGCTAAGGCGCTGGTTCACCGGGCCGCTCTCCGATGTTTCTGATCTGGTTTCAGCCGGTGCTGGCCCCGATTCGTTCTACAACCTGTCGCGCGATTTGCCCGGTGAATTTGGACAACTGACGCAGGCCATCGGCGGCATGCTCACCCGTCTCGAATGCACCACGCAGCGATTGCGCCAGCGCGAAAGAGCCTTCGAAAATCTTTACCAGTTCGCGCCAGCAGCCATGCTCAGCATTCAGATTGATGGCACGATCGTAGAAGCCAATCGCCGCGCTGCTTCATTGCTGGGCGTGGCGCTGGAGCAAGACCTCATCAAGAAAATGGCGATGGAGTTCATCGCGCCTGAAGATCATCAGCTCTTTCGCCAGACCATCGATCGGCTCGATCTCGACAACGCAGTTCGCTGCGAGATGCGCATTGCCGTTCGCAATCGCATGATCGATGTGATGATCGAATGCACAGCGGTGCGCGATGAAGATGGCAGTCTGAAGATGATGCGCTTGTCGATGCTCGATATCAGTCAGTCCAAGCGATTGCAGCGGCAGCTCGCAGATAAAAGCCAGCTTTTGAATCTGATCATCAATCACATGAGCGATGCGATTGTGCTCGTTGATGCCGAAGGCTGCATCGCGGCACACAATCAGCAGCTTGCTGCCTTGCTGCATCGCCGAAGCGATTCGATCACCGGTGAGATTTACGATGTCGATCACTTCTGGAATGAGCTTGGCGTGGTGGAGCACGATGTCTTCGTGAGTCGTCTGCGTCAGATCGAAGCAGAAGATCAGCGGGCAGCACATCACCGCGCTGTGACCCGTGTGGGCACTTTCCTGTTCCAAGGCATTCCCGTCAGCGATTCCGATGGCACTTCCGTCGGCCGTCTTTGGGTCGTGCAGGAAGTGACCGCACAGGAACAAAATGAAAAACTGCTTCGCCAGCAATCGCAGCAACTGGGCGCACTCAAGCGCATCGGCTACGAACTGCGCGATGTGCGCAGCGTCAGCGAACTTCTCGCCAAGGCCGCTGATCTGCTCTTTGAAATGATCGGCGTCGAAGCCGTCGGCCTGGCCATTCGCTGCGATCGCGATGGCACACGAAGCCAGCAGGTGATCAACCGCGGTAGCGGCGCTTATCTCCTGGGACAGAATCGGCAGCTTGTGGAAGCGGTCGAGCGCAGCTTGATGCCGCGTGTGTTGAGCAATCAGGATGTTTCGTTCTGGCCTGACCTGCCGCGCGGCGAAGCTTGGATGCCTGCGTTTGAACAAGCAGGACTAACCTCCCTTGCTGCCGGCTTGCTGCGTGGCAGCGCCGATGCGCAAGGCATTCTTTGGATTGCCCGTCGAGGCGGCGAGCGCATTGAGCGACATCACATTTATCTACTCGAAGCGATGATCCCCGTCATCGCAGCTCGCATCGAATTCGCACAGCAGCGCGAACACATGCGCCAGATCGAACTCACCGACACCGTCACCGATCTGCCTAACCGAAGGCAGATTGAAATGTCGATCAAGCAACTGATCAATCGCCCCGGCTCGCGCTGGTCGCTGGTACTGGCGAGCATCGATCACTTCCAGGAACTGAATCAGAAACTGGGCCACGAAAACGGCGACGGTCTTCTACGTGACATCGCCAACGCCCTGCGCAGCAGCGTGCGCAAGTCGTGTCAGATCGCCCGAATCTCGGGCAAGATGTTTGCGGTGCTCGCGCCGGAAATCGTCGATGATGCAGCGCTGACTCTGGGCGAGCGCGTTCGGCAGGTGATTGCCGGTGTTCCTGTGAATCTCGCCGACGGCAACACCTGGGCCATGACCGCCAGCATCGGCGTTGTCACGCAAAACGGCGGCGACAAAGCGGATGTGGATGAAGTGATCTATCTCGCTGAAGCCCGCGTCGAAATCGCCAAACGCAACGGCAGAAACTGCGTCGTCGGCGAGCAATTCTCCAATCGACAAGTCGGCTGATCCCGTTACTCACACACTGTCAGACAGCAGCGGCACCGGCGCGAAAGCCTCCGAGAAATCAAACACACTATTAAAATCTTCCACGCGATCGCGTTCGGTCTTGCGCATGATTTGTCCATCGACCATGGCGAAGACAATCTGGCCAAAGTCCTCACTGGTGGTGATGCGCCAGCGGCGCAGCACTGCCTGGGCGAGCAGGCCATATTCTTCGAGTGCGAAATCGCGCAGGCCGTAGCAAAGCTGCTGGCCGCTGATGTGGCGCGTGCGGTCTTCATCATCCTCCGCGAGAATGTCAGCGGGGGCCCGTTTGCCGTGCAGACGGGTGACGGTGAAGTCGAGCCCGCGCTGGACAAAGAGAAACGCGTCGAGGGGGTATTTGGTTTGGCTTGCGACGGAAAACAGTGCCATATCTCTCATCGCATTCTCGAAAAAAAGGTGGGCGAAGTTGCAAGGCTCCATGCCTTGCGTTCGTGCAGATTATAGCGATTGCTGCAACTGTTCAAACCTGAGGCACACTGCCAAGGTAAAATGTTCTTCAATGCCCCCGGCGGGGGTCGAACCCGCACGTCCATTGCTGGACAAGGGATTTTAAGTCCCTTGCGTCTGCCAGTTTCGCCACAGGGGC
>CAZYQL010000202.1:0-3463 GCA_964650055.1 uncultured Phycisphaeraceae bacterium
GGGCTGGCGGCCACGGTGTTATTCAGCGCGTGGCAGATCGTGTTCTTCTTTGTCTCCGGGTCTTTGTAGCGGATGTTCAATCGACGGCACTGGTAGTCATAGAGGCGCGAGGCACTGTGTGTTTCGCTGTAGGCGCCGGTGGTGGTGCCATCGGGCAGTTCGTTGCCGCGCGAGGGCATCCAGCTTTCGATGTCGATCATGTCCACGTTCTTAGGGCCAAGGTCTGCGGTGCAGCATTGCAGGAGGCGATAGGGAATTTCCAGTCGCTGCAAAAGCGTTTCGACGAAGCCCATCATCTTCTTGTGCCACGCACGGCTCTCCGCTTCATCCGCTTTGCAAATGACGACCTGCTCGACCTTATCAAACTGGTGAATGCGGTAGATGCCCTTCGCATCTTTGCCGGCGGCACCAGCTTCGCGGCGGAAGCAGGTGCTAACAGTGGTGTATTTGAGCGGGAGTTTTTCGTAGTCGATGATTTCGTTCATGTGATAGCCCATGAGGCCGACCTCGCCGGTGCCGGTGAGGTACATGTCATGGGTGCCGCCCCGGCCGCGCTCGTTGACTTCGTAAGCCTGGTCTTTGCTGAGTGGGAAAAAGCCGGTGCCGGTCATGGCTTCTTCGCGGACGAGAACGGGGACGTTCATGGGGGTGAAGCCGTTCTCATTGATCATCATGTCGATGGCGTAGCGGGTGATGGCCATGTGGAGTCGCATGCCTGCGCCGATGAGGACGTAGGAGCGTGAGCCTGCGATTTTTACGCCGCGCTCGAAATCGACCATGTCGAGTTTCATCATGAGATCGATGTGATTCTTCGCCTTGAAGCCTTTGTTTTGCTCGAAGGTTTTGGTGGGGTCGAACCAGGTGGAATTCCAACGGCGAGTTTCGATGTTGTCTTCCGGGCCGCTCCCGCGCGGGACATCAGCATCGGGTGGCTGCGGGATGATGAGGAGTATCGCATCGCGTAGCGGTTCGAGGGCATCGAGATTGGAGGCGAGGGCAGCGACGCGCTGTTTAATGAGCGCGGGGCGTTCTTGAAGCTTGGCCATTTCCGCTTCGAGTTTTGTTTTTTCTTCGCCGGTGGCTTTTTTGATTTTGCCTGCGAGCGGGCCGATCTCTTTGCCGATGCGGTTCTGCTCAGCGGTGAGTTCCTCGCGCTCGCTTTGCAGCGGGCGGATGCGTGCATCGACTTCGAGCAGGCGATCGACCGCGCTGGCGTCCATCTTCTTGGCGAGAGCGCCCTGGCGGTATTTGTCGGGATTGTCGCGGAGGTCTTTGAGGTCGATCATGGGAGTGCAGGTTTCGGGTGTCGGGTATGGAGACTCGTGGTATCACTGGCCAAAAGCCCATGCACTTCTGTGCGTGGGTTTCTTCACGGAAAGATCGTGAGTCATGTTATCGAGTTTGAGGGGTCACTGTCCCAGCAGCCACCAGAGGACGAGCAGGCCGAAGGCGATGCCGGACAGAATGGGCAGGATCGGATGCTGCATCCACCGGCCGATGGCGTCGGGCATCAGCACGTTGGAGAGGCGGCGACTGAAATTTGATGAATGTTCGCTGTGTCCGAGTGTGTGGATCGTGCGATGGCTCAGCGGCAACACCGGCGGAAGATGGCCGACGAGAGACAGAACGCGCGGTGATGCTTGCGGAATTGCAGGAACTGGCGCGGGAACAGGCGGCGCGATCGATGCGATGATGGGCGTGCTGATCGGAGCATCAATCGTCGCGCTGTTCGCAGTGACCATCGGCGTACTCTGGACAAGCTTCATCTTGCGACGCGCCAGCGCGAAAACCTTCGCAACAGGCGCAGGCTCGACCACCGCTTGCGCCACCGCAGCCTCGCTCACACGCTCAATCACCTCCACCATCACCTCACGCGGCAAAAACTGCCGCAGCGCATCAATCACCTTCCCATTCTTCACCTGCGGCGTGATCGTCACCGCCTCAGCCACCGCGGGCACCGCCTCAATAACGACCGTCTCTTTTTCCTCCGGCGCAGCAGCCACCACGGGCAGACTCGCCTGAGCGACTGCCGCTTCTATTTGTGCATCCTGCGTTGACGGGAGAGCATCCTGCTCGCCCATGTGGGAGATCTAATCGGGCGCACGGCCAGGCGGATCAGGCACGTGCTCTTGCGTGGAAATGGTTTCAGTTTCAGTTTCAGTTTCAGATTTGGATTTAGTTTCAGCTTCAGCTTCAGGCTCAGCCACCACGGGCGCTATCGCTCCCGCACCTGTCCCCTGTCCCCTGTCGCTTGTCTCCTGTTTTCCGTCCCCTGCCTCCTGCTCCTGCTCCTGCTCCTGCTCCTGCTCTTGCCCCTGCTCCTGCCCCTGACTCCCCGCCTCGATCATGTCATCGAGCGTTTCGCGTTTGATTTCAATAAAGCCTTCGCCATCTTCGTCCTCTTCATTCTGCTTGCCGAAGGCCCTGCTCAGTTTTCGCGCTGCACGCTTTTCCGCACGCAGCTTCGCATTCTCACTTGGCCATTCGTATTGCATCTTGCCGGTCGTCGGATCGGTCCAGTCGGCGGCAGTGTCGTCGCTGGTTTGCAATTGCTCTTTGCTGCTGCAGATTTCCAGAGCGATCTCGTCGCCGATGCGTTCTTGTTTCACCTTCACGCGCTTCTGGCGAACGAGTTCGAGCGTCGCTAGGAACAAGCCGATCATCTCGCTTCTACTCTTGCGACCCACAAAAATCGCCTGCAATGTCAGCGGCCCTTCGCGCTTGAGTCTGTCGTGAATGTCATCGGCATGCAGCGAGATCGGCGTATCGTCATACGTCACCGCATGCACCGGCTTGGCCTGGCCGATCGATTCCAGAATCCGCGCAAACGCCTCGCACAGATCCGTGATGCTCACATCTTCCAGATCGATTTCAATCGGCTCAGCCTCCGCATCCTCTTCGCCTTCGATGTAATCCTCATCGAGTTTGCGATCAGCTTTGGCGAGCTTGGCGGGGCGATAAGGAAAGCGAGCCTCCCATTCGCCTTGGCGATCTTCGAGCGTGTTGGCAGCGTCTTTGAAACGCTTATAAGCGAGCAGTTGCTTGACCAGCTCGTAGCGCGGGTCCAGCTCGCTCAGGGCGTTTTTCTGTGCCCCTTCTTCATCTTGCTCTTGCGTCTCGCCGCGCGGCACGAACATCAAACTTTTAATTTCCAAAAGCGTCGCCGCCATCACGAGAAACTCGGAGGCCAGATTGATATCGATCTGCTGAATGGATTCGAGATGATGCAGATATTGATCGGTCAGGCGAGCGATGGGAATGTCATGCAGATCGATCTCGTTCTTCTTGACGAGAAAGAGCAACAGGTCGAGCGGACCTGAGTAGTAATCGAGTTCTACGCGGTAGTCATCCAAAGTCTGCACAGGTGCGAATCCTTTCGCGGCCGAGGCGGGTATCGGGTGTAGGGTATCGGGTGTCGGACAAGGCAAACAAGTCATCAATCGTCCGGTTGCCTTTTCCGAAA
>CAZYQL010000202.1:3563-6581 GCA_964650055.1 uncultured Phycisphaeraceae bacterium
TCGGGTGTCGGACAAGGCAAACAAGTCATCAATCGTCCGGTTGCCTTTTCCGAAACCTGAAACCCTACACCCTACACCCGCTTTCATCTTCCTTGTATCGCGGGCATCAAATCATTCAGTTCCTCAATGCGAAGCATACGAATGTCTCGAACCGAAGCGGTAAACCACGGTAGCTCATTGGCCAGGTCAATGGCCGCCATCACGCAGGTGACTGCGTTGATATTTTCGCCACCAAAGTAAACGCTGCCTTGCTGCCAGTTGAAGCCATGCTTCTGAAGGACTTCGCGAATCTCGATGTACGCATTGTTGTACGGGTCGCCATAATTCGACCGCAGCGATTCGATGTCCATGTCAAACGCAATGGCATACATGCGGTGATCCCCGGATTGACTCACAGGTGGAAACGCAGAGCGAGGCTTAGTGATGTCGCTGGTCTGAATCATGGCGTGACTCCTGACTGCATCATAGCGTCTGACATCGCCCACACTCTAAAAATCCAAGGTGAAATTCGCTTTGACCACGAAGACACGAAGTGCCGATCTCATGAAGCGACAATACTCTTGCATCGTGACTCTTGCATCGTGCTTTTCTTCGTGTCTTCGTGCCTCGTGGTAAAACCGTATCAACATGAGGCCATCGCTTACATGCGATGACCCCAACTCCGCCCCCACAGCTTACACTGTTATCGGCCATGACTACTCCTAAACCTAAACCTGATCAACATCTCGACGCCACCCTCGCCGCCCAAGCTGCCTTTGCCCAGCGTGTCCTCACCGCCGAGGCCAGCGCCATCAGTCGCATCACCATCGATGCTGCCTTTCATAAAGCCGTCGATCTGATCCTCACCGCCACCACCGCCCCGCGCCACGGCTGCATCGTCGTCGGCGGCATCGGCAAGAGCGGACTCATCGGCCAAAAACTCTCCGCCACCCTCGCCTCCACCGGCAGCCCCAGTCACTTCCTCCACCCCACCGAAGCCATGCACGGCGACCTCGGCCGCGTCGGCAAACATGATGTCGTCCTGCTCCTTTCCTACGGCGGCAACACCGACGAAGTCGTCACCCTCGCCACGCTTTTGCATCAGGACAGCATCCCCGTCATCGCCATCGTCGGCAAGCCCGATTGCGATCTCGCCCGCCTTGCTGCCGCAGCCCTGTGCATCGGCGATATCACCGAAGCCTGCCCGCTCAATCTCGCACCCACCGCCTCCACCACCGCCATGCTCGCCATGGGTGATGCCCTGGCGCTGGCGGTGAGCCGACGTAGAAACTTCGGCATCGATGACTTCCGCAAAGTCCACCCCGGCGGCGGCCTGGGTCGCCAGCTCACCCCCGTCCTTCACGCCATGCGCTGGAAGATCGGCCTAAACCTCCCCCTCATTTCCGCCAACAGTCCCGTCGCCGCCGCCCTCACTGATGCCAAGTCTTTCGCCGCCGCCACCGGTGGCCGCCGACCCGGCGCCATGCTCATCGGCGATGCCCAAGGCAAACTCGCCGGCATCTTCACCGACGGCGACCTCCGCCGCCTCGTCTCCGACCACGAAGGCACGCTATCAACAGTCCGCATCAGCGACGTCATGACCAAAAACCCGCGCAGGCTGATGGACGATGCCGTGGTGCGCGATGCCGTCCAAATGATGCGCGAATACCGCATCGACGAAATCCCCGTCGTCGATGCCGAGGGTAAACCGGTAGGATTGATTGATGTGCAGGACCTGGTGGGGCTGAAGGTGATTGAGGGATAGTCAATTTAAGCTTCTCATTAAGTTGACAATCATCAGCATTAGATTGACAATCGTCTGCCGCGCGATACCATGCTTTAGTTGTCGCTCACTGCTATTGCTAGCTATGAGCGTGTATGAAATCCCCACATAGCCCCGGCTTTAGCCGGGGTGAATCGCCGTACCCCTGGCGTTTCCCCGGCCAAGGCCGGGGCTATGTGAATCAATCCGAGGTTTTCATACGCGCGCTATGACCATTGGAGCAATCATGTCAGCCCCCATACGAGCCAAAAGCGAAAGCATTCGCAAGTTCATCATCGCTAACGTGGACAAACACGCCGGCGACATTGCCAAGAAAGTGGCCGACAAGTTCGCCATGTCCAGGCAAGCAGCGAATAAGCATCTGCTTCGATTGGTCAGTGACGGGCTGATTGTGCAGTCGGGCAATACCCGTAAGAAGCAATATACGTTGAAGCCACTGGAAGAGACACAGCTTAAATATTCAATCGGCTCAAAGTTGGAGGAGGATGTCGTTTGGTCCAAAGATATTCAACCATTACTCGCACAATTGCCAAGCAATGCATTGAAGATATGGGAATATGGCTTCACTGAAATGTTCAATAACGTTATTGACCATTCGGAGGGCGCGAGCGTCACCGTGCAAATCAAGGTCAATGCCAAGTCCACAGAAATATATATCATTGACGACGGGGTCGGGATTTTCTCCAAAATACAACGGGCACTAAGCCTGTCCAATCCTGAGCATGCCGTGCTTGAGCTAGCGAAAGGAAAGTTCACCACCGATCCAAGCCGACACTCTGGCGAAGGTATCTTTTTCGCTTCCCGCGTATTTGATGAGTTTACCATTTTGTCAGATCAAATTCATTTTTCCCACAATCGCGATAAGCGTGAAAATTGGATTGCCGATTCCAATCTTGAGAAGGGAACAGCAGTAGTTATGGCCCTGAATAATCACACATCGAGGTCGTTGAAAAAAGTATTTAACGAGTTTGCAACTCCGGATAATTTTCGATTTGATCGCACCATTATACCTTTACGAATGGCGCAATATGGTGACAACTCTCTCGTGTCAAGGTCACAGGCAAAACGTATTCTTCAACGCCTCGATCGATTTGATGAGGTGTTCTTCGATTTCAGCGAAGTCGCTGAAATCGGGCAGGGGTTCGCCGACGAAGTGTTCAGGGTCTTTGCGAGCCAGCATCCTGAACTATCAATCAATTACGTCGAAGCTAACTCGACAGTTGAAGCAATGATCCTACGAGCAAAAGGGCATCGAT
>CAZYQL010000203.1:0-6560 GCA_964650055.1 uncultured Phycisphaeraceae bacterium
CCTAACCCCTCTCCAAGCGAGGGGGACCGGAAACGCGCACATGCGATTGCCCAGCGCCCATTGACTCTTGGCTATTCTCTTGCGGACCATTTCGCTATACTGTTCTTCGCTGGGTCAAGGATTGTCACTGGCTACCTTCCAAGCAACGACTTTCACGAATGGCTTCCAACGATTCTCCCATTCTCGTTTACCGCGACGGCGAGTTGATCCGCGTGGGTTTTCGCACAAGCATTCTGCAAGGTGCCGCCCTGCCGCAGATGGAAGTCGATTTCCTGCAGGCGTTGGGCGACATGAAATCGCCTCGCGTGCTCTTCGATTTCTTCGGCGTGGAATATTTCCCCTCCACCGGCCTGGGCTCGCTCATCAGCATGCAGAAGAAAATCAAAGGCCTCGACGGTCAGATGCGACTGGCCTGCCTGGCTCCTCACATCCAGGAACTGTTCACGCTCTCAGGCCTCGACAAGGTCTTCACCATCTATCCGACTGCGGAAGATGCAGCCAAGAGTTTTGCGTGAGAACGCGAACGCTTCGCCAACCCTTCTTCACGCCTTGCTTCCAAAGCACGCCTCATGCAGCACGCTCACCGGGTGCATCACGCGCACATCCAGTCCCATGCGCTGGGCTTCGCTTTGAATCTGCATGGCGCAGCCGACATTGCCGGTGATGCAGACCTTGGCACCGGTGCTTTTGATGTGTGAAATTTTTCGCTCGCCCAACTGCATCGCCATCTCCGGCTGCGACAGGTTGTACGTCCCTGCCGCCCCGCAGCACATGTCCGATTCAGTCAGTGGAATCAGTTTCAAGCCCGCAATCCATGAGAGCATTTCGCGCGGCGGCGCGGTGACTTTCTGCGCGTGCGCCAGGTGACAGGCATCGTGATACGTGGCAGTCATCGCCAGTACCCGCACAGGTTTTGGCGGCGCGAACTGCACCAGCACTTCACTGATATCCCGCACCCTCGCAGCGAACCCCTTCGCACGATCGGCATAGCCCGCATCATCGCGCAGGAACATGCCATAGTCCTTGAGCTGCGCCCCGCAGCCGGCGATGTTTGTCACGATGTAGTCCGGCGCTGCGTGCTCTGTATTCGCTGCCGGGAAGAAGGCATCGATATTGAGCCTGGCAAAATCGGCGCCTTCGTGTTCGTGGCCGGCATGATGATGAATCGCGCCGCAGCACTGCTGAGCCTTGGGAACGATGACATCGCAGCCCGCGTGCTGGAGCAGTTCGATGGCCTGCCGATTGACTTCTTGGAAGAGCACGCTGCCGACACAACCCGCGAGCAGGCCGATGGTGGCGCGAGGCTTGCCATCTACGCACTGCGCTTTGTTGGCAGGATAAAACTGAGCGAGTGATTTCTCCCAGAGCGGGCCCTTGGCCGGCAGCATCTGCTGCATCTTCTGAAGCCGCAGCGGCAGCAGGCGCGTAAGTTTCGTGATCCACTTCCAAAGCCCTATGCGCTGCAGCAATCTCGCGGGCAGCACAGCCAGCTTCAGACGAAGCGAATAGGGAAACACCTTGAAGAACATCGCATCGATGAGTTCATCGACGAAGGTGCGAGGCTTGGCACCAGAAGGCGGATGATGAGCAAAGGCAGCGCGTGTGCCTTCGATCAGTTCGTGATACTGCACACCCGAGGGGCAAGCCGTCTCACAAGCCCGGCAATCCAGACACAAATCCAGATGCTCCACCACCGCAGCCGTCGGCTCGATGCGACCGTCGGCAAGGCCCTTCATCAGATGAATGCGGCCGCGCGGCGAGTCTGCTTCGAGGCCGTTCTGCGTGTAGGTCGGACAAGCAGGCAGACACAAGCCGCAGTGCACGCAGTCAAGCGCACGAGAATAGACTCGCGGGTCGAGTTCGAGTGGCGCACGACTGTGCGCCGCAGCATAGGCGGGTGCACGGTCTGCATTGCCTAGGCCGGAGATCACTCGCAGAGGCAGCGTGGTTTGCTCAGGCGTCATTGTCACAGGGTCAACTTTCTCATCGTGGACTTAGCGAAGAAAACGGCCGGGATTAAAGACATTATGCGGGTCCATGGTCTGTTTGAGTTTGAGCAGCATCGCATGGTCAGGCTGCGGCGAACCAAAAGGATCGATGGCGGTATCGCTCTGCGCAGGCCTCGCATACCAGATGCGCAAACCACCCGCCGCGGCGACCGCATCGGTGATCAGGCGATCCAGCGATAACGCTGCTGCACCATCAAGTGGGCCACCTGTAAAGATGCACCCGTGCAGCGGCAGCGCATCAATGTGTAGTTGCTGATGAACGCACGACCAATCCGCCAGTGCTTTGCAGATCTGGCCCGTGGCTGATGGCGGCACGATGATCTTCACCACAGCAGAGGCAGTGCGTCGCCACGCCCTGCGCACCATGCGCTCAGCAGTGTCCGATTCCAGAGTCACATCGCTGTTGCCCACCACATGCACACCCGGCAATGAATCAAGAAAAGTTACGAGCGAGCGCAGCTGCACGAGACAGCCCGAATGCTTGCCGAAGTAGGCAATCTGCGCACTCCATGTTCCTTCACTGGCCCCGGCGCGGCCGCAGCGATAGCAGTAAGACAAATGCGTCGGCTTGGCATCACTGAGCAGCAGATCAGTGCCACGTTCATCGAGCACCGATGGATCAATCATCGAGAGTTCAACCGAAAGCACATGCTCAGGAATCGCGTAGGTTCGCAGCGTCGCTTCATGCACCATGCCAAGCTCGCCGAGGCTGCCCACCATGAAGCGGGTCACGTCATAGCCTGCGACGTTCTTGACGGTGCGTCCGCCCACATGAATGTCGCGCGCTTCGCCGTCGATGTAATGCAGGCCCAGAAGCAGATCGCGCAGCGAGCCGTAGCCGGCGCGCAGCGGGCCCCATGTGTTGTGATCAATCGCCTCGCCCAGCGTGATGTCATCATCGGCATCAACGGGAACAAATTGATTCGTGGGCTTGAGCGCCGCTTGCAGCGCACTGATGGTGATGCCTGCCGCGGCGCGCACGGTCAGATCGCGCGTGTAGTGCTCAAGGATGCCGCCGTTTGAGGGATCAGCCTGTTGACGCAGTGAGGTGTAAACGAGTGGCGGCGCGTACCCCAGACCGGCGTGGGCAATGCCATAGTCGATCATGGGAACACGCTTGTCGCGCGCCTCCGCTACTGCTGCGATAAGCTGCGCGGCAGTCTGCGTGATGATCGTGTTGCTAATCGGGTTCGTGTTCATCGACTGTCATTATGAAGCGGAGTGAAAAGGAGCGGAGCGAAGCCGCGAGCGGCATTAAACCTGCGTCACCAGTGCGCCTCCTGCTTGATTCTTGAGGGGTGTGAGCAGTTCGATTTTCAGGCGATCGCTGGGAATATGTTTGCCATCGTTGAGTCGCTGCTGCGGGTCGAATGTCTTCTTGATTTTCTGGAAGGTGTCGATGGTCGCGCTGTTAAACATCTTGTCCATCAGGTGCAGTTTCTCGACGCCTACGCCGTGTTCACCGGTGATGGTGCCGCCGATGGAGATGCAGTATTCGAGAATCTCTTCGCTCATTCGCAGCGTGCGCTGCACCTCTTCCGGTTTGTCTTCATCGAAGAGCAGGATCGGGTGAATGTTGCCATCACCTGCGTGAAAGACGTTGGTGATTCGCACACCATACTTGCGGCCGATCCTGCCCATCTCTTCCATCACCACCGGCAACATCGAGCGCGGCACACACGCATCCTGTGTGCAGTAACTGTGGCTGATGCGGCCGATCGCGCCGAAGGCTTTTTTGCGTGCGCTCCAAAGCTCCGCCCTTCGCTTGGCATCACCGCACATCTTGATGTCCTGAGCGCCGTTGCTCCTGGCGATCTCCACGATGGACGCCATCTGCTCATCGAGCAATTGATCGATGCCATCGACTTCAAGCAGCAGCAGCGACTGAGCATCGGTGGGAAAGCCAAAGTGAAACGCATCTTCCACAATGCGGATCATCTCGCCATCCATCATTTCCATTGAGGTGGGCACGATGCCGCAGGCGATGACATCGGAGACCGATTTGCAGGCATCCTGCGTTGAGTTGAACACCGCATAAAACGTGCGGAAAAAGCGAGGATTGGGCACGAGCTTGCACCAGAGTTTGGTGATGATGCCGAAGGTTCCCTCCGCGCCGCAAAGCAGTCCCGGCAGATCGCCGCCGACGCCATCGCAAAGACCTCCGATGCGGGTGGTGATGACCGAGCCATCGGCCAGAACCATCTCGACACCCAGCACATGGTTCGCGGTGACGCCGTGCTTGAGCGTGTTGATGCCACCAGCATTAGTAGCGTAGTTGCCGCCGATGGTGGCAGCGCGCTGACTCGAAGGATCAGGAGAAAAGCGAAGCCCGGTGTGAATCACTGCATCGGTGAGCGCCAGATTGCGCACCCCCGCTTGCACCACCGCAAAGCGATTTTTCACATCGATCTCTTCAATCTGATTCATGCGACTGGTGGTTAGCAGCACACCCTCACCATAAGCAACAGCAGAACCAGCCAAGCCCGTACCACTGCCACGCGGAACAATCGGCAGATCAAACTGCGCAGCGACCTTGACACAATCGACCACCTGCTGCGTGGAAGTAGGAAACACAACGCATGTCGGCAGCCCCTTGGCAATTGGAAATCCATCACACTCATAGACGAGCATCTGATCGCGACTAGAGATCACATTCGCATCGCCAACGATAGCGCGAAAGCGATCCACCGCAGAAGATTCATTCACACTCAAACTCATCGCTGCATGGTAAGTGCAAGCGAAGGGAGTGGAAAGTGTGCGGCCTGTTAATGTGAGAAGTTTTGGATACCGATAGCGCTCACCGCGTCAGCGCATACTTGCGCAGCGCCTGCGCGACGCCTGCATCATCATTGGTCGGGCAGACGAAATGTGCCGCGCGGCGAACTTCTTCCCAAGCATTCTGCATGGCGACGCCAAGACCCGCCCAGCCGAGCATGCCCATGTCGTTGGGCGCATCGCCGATGGCCATCACGCCTTGTCGCGGCACGCCGTATCGAGCAGCTACTTTCTCCAGCGCGGTGGCTTTGTCCACGCCACCTCGCACCACTTGAAGCAAGCGAAGATCGCTGAAGGAAAAGCCGACCTTGTCCGCGAGCTTCGCCTGGAGTGACATCTGAATGCCACCGAGCACATCGCTCGTGCCGACGAACATCACCTTGGTCACAGGCAGATCGAGCACATCGAAAAGAGAACCAGCAGGATGCTGCATGTCGGCGGCCGGTGGTGGTGCAACGTGATCCACAACTCCACCGCCCAGCGCATACGAAGTCGCCATAGTCGCGGCAGCTTTGGGCTTTTTGCGAACAGTATCGGTATAGCAGTGACCATTAACTTCCACTGCCGCAGCAACCGTCGGCTCCACCGACCTGGCCACCTCGATCACCTGCCGCGCCAGAGCGCCGGGCATCGTCTCGTGCTCAAGGGTTGTGTTGAGAATTGGATCAAAGACCAGCGCCCCGTTGTGAGCAATCAGCACTGTCTTGAGGCCCAGCGCATCATAAATCTTCATCATGCTGCGCGGCGCACGACCGGAACAGAGCACGATCTTCACGCCCTTCTCAACTGCTTCCAGAATGGCCTGGGCAGCCGAAAAGCATATGGAGCCATCGCTGCGAAGCAGCGTGCCATCGAGATCGATCGCCACGAGATCGACTGGGGCAGCCGACAACGGGCGATCATCATCTTTGTCGTGCTTCCAACTCATGTAGCCCCGATCTTCTTCTGACTCATCCCACACCACAGCACAGCACAGCCGTGACAATGACAAATTGCACACACCGACACCCCGGTAACAAACACAATGGACTGACGAACCCCGAGCCGGACAGGTCTCTCTTCCATTCGGCTCGAACCTGAAAGCCAGGTCATCAAAACAACCTACGCAATGCAATGGCTGTTTCGTCAACTACAGGTTATGCGAAAGATAGACGTGCGACAAACGAAATTCACTGGCAATCATGCTGGCAGATCGGCAATAAACTCAAACATCCCCCCGCCGCTGCGGCGAAGGCAGCCGCGCGCAGCGAGTGCTGTCCAAACCTCACCAGGCCAATCGCGCGGCGGCTCAATGGCAGCAATCTCGCCCGAGCCGCCTTTGGTGGTCGGGTCACGCAGGTCAATGCGCGATTCATCATCGAGCCGAACGAGTTTGAGGCGACGCTTGAATCCTTTGAGCGCCGCTCGCAACGTCGCATCATCGATCGTTGATTCAGCCAGTTGCGCAGGATCAATCGCTGATGATGCCCGCAGCTCAACGATGGTCTTTTCCAAAGCGGTGACATCGCGACCAGCCACGAGATTATCGAGATGACTTCCCGCCGCCGGCGTTTTCTTGAGCACCTGATAAACCTGCTTCCACTCCGCAGAAGCGCGACGCGGATCGGGAAAAGCTTTGATGGCGGCAAGGAGTGTGCTGGCTTTGGATAGTTCGTCCTGATTCGACATGGAAACAAGTGTAGCGAAATCAGGCCACATAGCCCCCGGCTTGCCGGGGGAACCTCCGGGGGTGACTCCGGGGCTGACTCCGGGGGTGACTTTTTCCTGCACAAACAA
>CAZYQL010000204.1:0-6545 GCA_964650055.1 uncultured Phycisphaeraceae bacterium
AAAAGCCCACGCACGGGAGTGCGTGGGCTTTGCGGTTGTTCATTCTGATTTTTCTTTTCAATCCACAATCTTCATCACATGCTCGTTGCTGTTGGCCTTGAGCTCGGGCACGTAGATCGCGTAGAACTTCGTCGGCAGCGCATGGAAGATGCCCGGCACCTCGGCCCTTAGTCGATACCTGAGCAGGTGTTCGCCCTGGTCGATGTTGGCGACAAATAGCACGACCTTTTCATCGCGCATTTCCATGTAGCTATAGAAACCTTCCTGACCTTGGCCGCCGGAGGTGTTCTTCACTGCTTCGCAGCCGGCGGGTTTCATGTCTTCCAGTGCGAGGTAGGTGTAGTTGTTGTCCGTAGTCACCTTGAGCTCGACTTGAATCAGATCGCCGCTCTTGACGGTGTCGCCATCCTTGAGCGGAATGCGTTCATAACGCAGGCGGTTTTCCTTGATGATTTGGCCTTCGCTGCCTTCGACGTCCACGGTGTACTTGATCTGATCGAGTTTGAAATACTTTCGATCAACCTTCAGCTCCAGACCTGCTTCAGCGATGTTGCGTTCCTTGGTGAAGTAGGAAAGGTAGCTGTTGTAGTAGAGAGCGCCCGGGCCTTCTTTGGTGATCTTGAGGGTGTGTTTGCCGCTGCCCAGAGCGGCACCTTCGAGGACGAACTTGTTGTCGTAGGTGAAGAAGTTGTCCTTGTTGATTTTGATCTTCTTGACGCTCTTGCCGTTGTCGAAGTCGAGCGTGAGCGTGTAGTCCGCATTGCCTTCGCCGCTGGCGACAACGTAGTCACTCATGGCGCTGAGCACCATGGTGGTGTCGCTGGTGGAGCGCCAGTAGTAGCCGTTCTTGCGGTTGTTGAGGAGCCACTTGACGACGCGCGGGCTGATGTCGCTCTTGGGCTCAATCTTGGTCAGAGCCTTGAGTGCCCAGGCGTTGGTTTCGATGTCGTTATTCCACCAGTACCACCAGCCAGCCTTGGGCGTACGGAACCATGCGAGCTGGGTTTCGTTGTTTTCCTCGAGGAATTGCTTCATATTTTGAAGCACGAGGTCAGCGCGTTTGTCCTTGAGATTGTGCAGCGTCAGCGCGAGCAGGGCTTTGCCATAAAGCTCCAGCTTGTCACGGCCTTCGAAGAGGCGCTCGATGAGTTCGCCGCTGCGCTTGTCTTCACCTTGAGCCTTGAAGGAAACCTTCTGGCCCTTGGTGCTGAGCACATAAGCAATGAAGGCGTGTTGACTGTGAACATTCCACTCCTTCTTCTGCATCTCCTGGATTTCCCAGTTTTGCAGGAAGTTCATGCCACGCATGACTGCGTTGTTGTCGATCTCGACATCGGAGACCTGTGCGGTGGTGAGAGCGTGGAGGATATAGACGGTGAAGTAGGGACTCGATTCGCCGCCTGACCACCAGCCCCAGCCGCCGTCGCCGTTTTGCATGTTCATGATCTTGGTGCGGCCTTTGTCGATGATGCGTTTCATCTCAGCAGAATCAAAGATCGCGCTGTCGCCGTAGATCGTGCGGTTCTGGCCCGCTTCAACGCGGCGAATTTCTTCCATTCGGCCTTTGTTGATGTTGCGGACTTCCTCCAGATTGATGCCCATGTTCTGGAGCGTCTTAAGCGTGAGCACCGCAGGCATGAACCGGCTGACCGTGTTCTCACTCGACTCGTACGGGTAATACAAAAGATAAGGCAGAGCATCAAGCATGGAGCCGACGAGGCTGGGGGCGAACTGCACTTCGAGGCGAGTCAGTTCAGGACGGCGTTCATCGGGGATGTTGAGCTCGATGGTGTGCGATTGGTTTTTGTCATCAGGTCGCATTGAGCCGGTGGTCGCGATCTGTTTGCTCATGCCATGCACGAGCACGGGGAACTTCATGGACATGGCATCGGATTCTTCATCGGTGAGCGCCTTGACTGCGATGGAAGCGGTGCCTTCCTTGAGGACGCGGACGCGCCAATCGACGCGCGTTTCGCCGCCGGGCTGGACGAGTACGACCTGCTGCGCTTTGGCGGGGCCGATGAGTTCCAAGTGATCCTTGGGAATGTCGAGAGAGACGGTGACATTCTTGGCCTGCGAGAGGTAGTTGTTGACGTTGGCGGAGAGAACGACTTCGTCGTACTCCATGAAGAAGCGCGGGGCCTGGAGACGGACGAGCAGCTTCTTGGTGGCGACGGCTGTCGTGGAGGATTGACCGACGCGGGTTTGGGCGGTGGTGGCCCAGCCGTTGATTTTCCAAGTGGTCAGGTTGTCAGGCATGACGAAGGATGCGGTGGCTTTGCCGTCGTCGCCGGTGGTCAGCGTGGTGAGCCAGAGCGCGGTGTCAGCGAACTGAGTTCGCATGGTTGGCTCGGCATTGCCGCCAGATTCGCCGCCGGCTTCGCCTTGGGCTTTGTCAGAATCACGATCGGAGGACTGCTTCGCCAAAGCGACCTGACCATCGGCCATTGCTCCGGGAGCTGCTGACATCGCAGCCATGGGAGCGCCACCGCTCGCTTCGCTCTCCACCGCCAATCCGCGTGCAGCATTACGACCGCCGCCACCGAAGCCGCCTTCATCAGCAGTTTGGCGTTTTTCCTGTTGCTGTTCGATACCCCACGATTTAGTCTCACCGCGAAGGCGTGCCATCTCTTCATCGCTGACGCCGCGCCAGTCGCCGATGGACGGACCCCACACGCCGTACCAGCCGTGCGGCACGGGCCAGAGCTGCTGGAAGGGACGGGTGACAGCGCCCGAAGCGGCAAACTGCTCGATCAGATTCGTCTGCATCAGCGGGTAGTGATTGCGAACCTGGCCGTGGAAAAACTTGGCGATCTCGGGCGTCGTCTCCGGGCTGATGTAAAGCACCGAGCGATCAAAGCCGCTGAGTGTGAACTGCGCCTTGGCGGGTTTGCCATCGATGGTGCGAGCGGTGACGCTGACGGTTGCTTTTTCACCGGGCTTGTACTCAGGCTTGTCGGTCGTCACCGTCACATCAATCACACCCGACTCAGGAGGCACGAGCATTTGCTTGCTCTGCGTGTGAACGCGCGTGGCGTTGACGGTGGTCGCTTCGATGAAGAAGTTGGGCGCGTGATTGGCCTTGATGGGGATGTCAACGACCGTGCTCTTGCCCTTGAGGTGGAGCACGCGGTAGCCGAGCATGTGGTTGTTGTCCACGTCATCGGCAAAGAGGATGTGGCTGTCAGAGTGCTTGGTATTGATCATGACATGAGCGACTTCGCCGGGGGCATAAGTTCGCTTGTCGGTGATGAGCTCCAGATCATTGAAGCGATAGAGCGCGCCATCGAAGTCGCGGCCAATGACCCAGACCATCGCGATGCCAGCGACCTGGCCACCCCACTGGTCGGGGCTGGTGATCGTGAACTTGAGCTGACCTGATTTTTCCCAGCGGAACTGAATCTTGGCCTGGCCCGTTTCATCGAGCGTGACTTTTTCGGTGTGCAGGATTTTCTCTTCGATGTGAGCATTGTTGGGGCCGCCAAAGACAACTTCGGTGACCTTCAAAATGCCTTCGGTTTTCACCGGCTGATTGTCAGGCGTCATCGCTCTTACATTCAAGAAAATTTCCTGGCCCGGATTGTAATAGCCTTGGTCTGCATTAATGAACGTGTAATACGCCTGGCGCGTCACCTTCACCGAGCCTTCGCCCGTAATCACACGGCGAGAGGAATCTTTCACCTCCGCTTCAACGATGTACTGGTGATCCTTATCGGGATGATCCTTCGCAGCCTGTGCGGTATCGATCATGACTTTCACAGTGCCATCAGCGCTGAGGCTGGCTTCGCCTTGAGAGACGAGTTCGCGCACGGGGTTGCCGCGCGGTCCCCACCAGCCGGGGATGCAGTAGCTCGACTCCATCTTGCCCCACCAAGGGAGGTAGTCGAAGCCGTAGTAGGAGTAGCCGTAGCCCTGGCCGTAGAGCCAATCCCAGCGGCCGGGGGTGAAGTAGTTGTGCGTGTATTCCTGACGGAAGACTTTGTAATTGACGGTGCCTTGCGAGACAGGGCCGCCGAAGAAATAGGTGGCTTTAATGTTGGCTTCGATGGTTTCGCCGAGTTTGGCGTGGCTCTTGCCGGGCTCGACGGTGACTTCGTATTCAGGCTTCTTATATTCCTCGACGCTGAACGTCTGGCCACCGGCATAGATGTGCTGATTGGGGTTGGTGGCGTCGCGAATGTCGATGCGGTACATGCCCAGCGTGGCCTCTTCGCCGAGGGTGACCTGACTGTCAGCGCCACCAAATTGATCGGTTTGCAGCTTGGTTTCCTGCACTTTGTTGCCGCGTGGATCGTAGATGGTGATGGCCAGTTGACGATCGGGGCGGTTCTCGATGAGGCCGTTGTTGAACTGACGCAGCCAGATTTTGTAGCGAACATTTTGAGCGGGACGATAGACCGGGCGATCGGTGATCGTGTACGCGGTCATGCCGCTGCGAAGCTGCGAGGGATGGTAGTTGCTCCAGTAGCTCATGCCGGTCCATGCGAAACGGCCGGGCGCGGTGTCGGACTTGACGATGGCGTGAAGCTGGCTGCCATGCTGACGACCGCGCGAGGTGACGACGGCCAAGCCGTCTTTGTCGGTCTTGAGCTTGTGCAGGAAGCGGTGATATTCCGTCTGCCGGGTCAGGCGGTTGTAGGTCTGCCAGATTTCAAGCGCTTCGATATCCGCATTAGGAATTGGCGCACCGGCGCGAGCTTCGGTAATCATGTAGAGATTGCCATCTTTGACCTTCTTCTCCACGATCGCCACATCGGTCATCGCAAACACAGCCCGGCTGCTGCCCAGCACTAGCGCCTCTTTGCCCTTCTTATCCGCATCACTCTTGGGCGGTTCATTCAGGTAGGCATAAACGAGATAAGCGCCAGGCGCCTTGATTGGAGCAGATTGAATCGCGTGGCTGTAGCGATGCGAGCCATCATTTTTGACTTCCTCTTCCCATCGCATGACTTCGTCGCCGATGAACTCGGCAGCGACGACCTGGTTCCAATTCTGCGGATGGAAGCCATTGACGAAGTTGCCGTGCCAAGTGTTGAGCGCCCAGAAACCGCGGAAGCCCTGACGCGGGTCTTCCTTTTCATCGCGGACTTTGCGCATGAAGCCTTCGTGATCGATCTTGCGAGCGACGTACCACACCTTGCTCGTGTTGCGGTAGCTCACCTGAAGTTCGACAGGAGCGCCAGGCAGTTGCACGCTGCTGTTGGAGATGAGCACCTGCGGCTCGAGAATGCGCTTGATCTGTTCATTGGCATGCTCTATCCACGGCGACTTTTCGTAACGCTTTTTGACTTCGCTGTATTCCTTGAGTGCCGTGGTGTACTGCTGACGGCTCTGGTGATAAAGCCCCAGTGCGTAATGCGCTTCATCAGCGACGCCGCTGCCAGCGTAGTCTTCGACCACGGTGCGCAGCATGGCCAGAATGTCCCAGTCACGCGGCAACTGCCCGGTGATGATCTGGCCACCGGCGAGCAGAATCGTTTCGCTATCCTTGAGTTCCCACGGATTGATGGAGGTGAGCTCTTCCTGAAGCGGATACTTGCTGCCATCGTGATACATCGAGCCGTACTGCTGCATGCGATCCGCGCCGAACTGAGCGCGGGCCAACATGGCCTGTCGATACCAGGCCAGGCCGGTGTATTTTTTGCTCTCCGTCTGATCGAGCGAGCGCGCTTCATTCAAGAGGAAAAGCACCTTCTGCTCATCGCCTAAGTCAGCTTTGTAATTCTTGGGAGTAGAAGCAAAGATCGGTTTGCCATCTTTGCCCACGCGCAGACCAATGGGACGCTTTCGGCGAAGGTTCCAGTCGCTGTTGTATTCATCGAAATCATCTTCGCCCGCTGTCTCGGCCATGACATCATCGCGCTGAGCCCAGTAGCGGAACCAGTAGCTGGTGTTGTTTTCAAAGATGCCAAACTGCGAAGCGACAGAAGCCAGATCAAAGATGCACTCGATGCGCTCGCTGCGCCAGTTGGTGCGTTCCGCTTCGGGGAGAACTTCAAGAGCCTTGGCGTTGCCTTCGTACTGGGCGTAAAGCTCACGGGCTTTTTCGAGATGGCCTTGCGCAAATTTTTTGTCGTAGCGTTCGGTGCGAACGCGGATGCCTTGCACCGCTTGAGCGCGCAGGACTTTGCCACCCGAGCGCGTGCCCCAGTGCGGAACGAGCATGTAAAGGTTGCCCGCCATGCGCTGAGCGCGGGCTTCGAAGGGTGTGCCCTTGGCGCGTTCGATGTAAGCAGCGGCAGCTTCGAGAGCGGGATCGAACAGCCGCAGCCGCAGCTTCGATTGAATCACGCGATCGCTGGCATGCTGCCAACCATCTTGAAGCGGCTTGACGGCGAGGAAGTCCTCGTAAGCCTTGGAAGCCTCGGCGTAATTCTTTTCATCAAACAGCTTGTTCGCCTTCACCAGCACGTCGGCTGGCTTTTCATCGGCAGTCGTGGCCCACTGGCTGGTGGCGACAAAGATGGTGCCCAGAATGCACAGGACGAGGGTGAGTGACAGGGCCTTCCACATGGCGAATCTCCGGGGAATTAAGTTCTGAGTTC
>CAZYQL010000205.1:0-2566 GCA_964650055.1 uncultured Phycisphaeraceae bacterium
CCGCTGACGCAGGTGGCGTCTATGCGTGTGTCCAGTGCACCGGCATAAAGCGCGAGCATGCCGCCTTCGCCGTAGCCGATGATGCCGATCTTTTTCGCCGCTTGCGGCGTAGCGTCATCGGGGCGAATACGCCCCGGCTCGCTGGTGAAGAAATCAACACACGCGAGAATCTTCTGCAATTCATACCCAATGATGTGCCTGCCCAACTCGAACGAACTGCGGTAAAGAAACTCGCGGTTGGTCAGTTTGGGTATGCGCTCTTGCCGATTGATGAGCAGAGGCACGATGACGCGGCAACCACTCTCAGCCAGTCGACGTGCAAACTGCGACTCGACGGGCACACCTTCAGCCAGTCCTACAATCTGCTCTGGCGTCTGCTCGCAATCGGGAATCGCAATCACATCCGCAACCGGTTTCTTTCCGTTCGACGGCACCAGCAGCAACCCTTCGCCATGCACGATTGTCTGTGTGCGATTGGGATCAGGATCAGCCAGCACCGGCCAGCGCACTGCGTAAATTTCATAATTCTCGCCCTTGCCCACCAGCGCTGCCTGTTTGGTGCTGCCGACGTATTCCAGAGCATCAAACTTCACACGCTCATCGCGCACGCCCAGAATCTGCGCCAGTTTCTTGCGATTAGGCTCGATCGATTTTTCATAAGCCTCCGCTGAAGTGAAATCCCGCTTCCAATGTCTTTCGCGAAGCTTGATCGATTCCTCCAGTTTGCGAAGCAGAAATTTATCCACGCCTTCCACCTGCGCAAGAGCGATGTCGCCTTCCATCGTCAGCGGATGCGTGCCGGGCAGCGTGATGATGGCTTTGTCCTGCGCATGCAGCGACACGATCAGCAGTGAAACGACGACCATTGCCGTACATGAGATGCGTCCACAGTTCATCACAGGTCTCCGATGGATGGGACAAATGTAGCGATCAGAATCGCATTGATTCCTCGGCGATCCACGCGGAGCGCCGGCGGCCCTTTGCTCCGCGGCTAAACGGTGCAGGCATCATCCTCGAAGTCGACGCCAATACCAACAAAAAACCCACCTCGCTTTCGAGATGGGTTCATTGGTTTCATCATTCGCTAGTGCGAGCCGTCATGATTACACCAGCTTCGTCACGCCGGGGACTGCGACGCCGGGGACTTCGTTTTCGCCCCATGCGAGTTTCTTGGGGGAGAGGTCCTGTTTGCTGTTGGTGATCTGATCCCAGGTGACCTTCTTGCCGGTGTAGGCGGCTTCGCGGCCGAGGATGGCCATCAGGGTCGAGTTGCACATGTATTCGCCGTTGTTGATCGGCGTGCCAGCGCGGATGGACTTGAACAGTTCATCGTGCTCGTTCTGGTACATGTTGTCCTTGGGAATTCGCTTGGCGCGCCAGAGCGGACGGCCATCGAAGAACTTGATCATGTGACTATGCACGTAGGCGATGCCTTTTTCACCGACGACGTAGTCGGAGATGTCGTTGTCGCAGCCGTTCATTTGGCGACAGGTGGCGTGGACAGTGACGTCGCCTTCGTATTCATAGGTCATGGCGAAGTGATCGTAGATGTTGCCATACTCAGCACCGGTGCGCTGTATGCGGCCACCGGTAGCGATGCAGGCGGTGGGCGTCTTATCCTTGAGGGCCCAGGCGGCTTTGTCGAGGCTGTGGATGTGCTGCTCGACGATGTGATCGCCCGAGAGCCAGGTGAAGTAGAGCCAGTTGCGAATCTGATATTCCATCGGCGACCATTCGGGCTTGTTGCCGCGGTGCCAGAGCTGCGTGGTGTAGTAGTAAGTGTGGATGGCGCGGATTTCGCCGATGGCTCCGCCATGGATCTGTTCCATGACCTGCTGCTTCGACTTTTCGTAGCGATAGCAGAGACCGGAGACGACGGCGAGACCTTTTTCCTTGGCCTTGATCGCAGCATCGCGGCAGCGCTTGACGTTCACCGGATCGGTGGCGACAGGCTTTTCCACGAACATGTGCTTGCCTTGCTTGACCGCTTCTTCCACCATCATCGGGCGGAAGTACGGGCTGGTCGCCAGCAGCACCACATCGCACTCAGCGATGGCGTTTTTGTAGCCATCGAAGCCGTCGAACTTCTTGACGCCTTTATCGACCTGCTTGGCGACATCGGTTTCATCGAGTCGCTTGAGGCTCGAGTCGATGTTGTCAGGAAAAATATCGCAGATCGCGGTCAGCTTGGTGCCTTTGTCAGCGGTGAGCGCCTGATTGGCAGCGCCTGTACCACGACCACCCGCACCGATGAGGGCGACCTTGAGCGTATCGCTGCCTTGGGCGTGAGCAACGCGGGCAAAGGGCAGACTGGCGGCAAAGGTTGCAGCCGTCGCTGTTGCAGCGGTGGTGGAGATGAACTGACGGCGGGTGGAGCCGGTCGTCTCCGAAGCGGCGGGCGTTTGATCAGGGGTGGCGGGTGTGGACGGTGTCATCGTGCAAAGTCTCCGGGGAAAGTATGGTCTGTCGTTGTCGAGCGGCATTTGTCTATCAAGGGCAGCCGTTGTGCCAAGGCAGCCGCTGTGCTGTAACAATAGTACGAATCAATTGTCGCTGCGCAAGAATT
>CAZYQL010000205.1:2666-6493 GCA_964650055.1 uncultured Phycisphaeraceae bacterium
AGGCAGCCGCTGTGCTGTAACAATAGTACGAATCAATTGTCGCTGCGCAAGAATTGCAGCCGAGCGGTACAAGCGTATCTTCTTTTGCGTTCGCTTTCCCATGCCTTGTCACTTGGCGAAGCCAACGCAAATTCAGGCGACTCATTGTAACCTGCTGTGTCACATTGTCATTCACATATTGTCGGTTACGATACGTTTTTCTCATCCCCTTGTTCAAACCGGAGTCTCACCGTGATGGAACCGATCAATCGTCGCGCGCTACTGAAGACCGCCGCCGCCGTCGCCGCCACTGGAGTATTCGCCATGCCCAAGCTTGCACAAGCCAAAGTTGCACGCCCTGCTGTCGTTGTTGCACCGGCTGCCGAGGCTGTGGGAGCGGCGAAGAAGTACACCGTGTTCAAGAGCGTCAAGTGGGGCATGATCGGCGAGAAAATTTCCATCCTCGACAAGTTCAAACTCATGCAGGACCTGGGCTACGATGGCATCGAGCTCGACTCGCCCGGAGGCCCTAACAAGAAGGAATGCCTCGAAGCTTCCATCGCCACCGGCATGCCAGTTCATGGCCTGGTCAACTCCACGCACTGGGGCACGCGCCATACCGATCCTGATCCTGCCAAGCGTGAGCAAGCACTCAAAGATTTGCTCACCGCCATTGCGGATTCTCACGCCGTCGGCGGCAACGCGGTGCTCCTCGTGGCAGGTCACGGTAAAGACGGTACGCAGGAAGAAATCGCCGCCCGTGCTGTCGCTCAGATCAATCTCGCTCTGCCTCTGGCAGCGAAACTGGGCGTGCGCATTCTGATTGAGAATGTCTGGAACGCGATGGGCTACGTGCACGATGGCCCGGGCGATCAGACGGCTGACGGCATCGCCAAGTTCATCGATGATTGCAACAGCCCGTGGGTTGGCTCCTACTTCGACATCGGTAACCATCGCAAGTACGGCGTGCCTTCGCAGTGGGCTCGCACGCTGGGCAAACGCATCGTCAAGTGCGATGCGAAAGACTTCAATCACAAGACCAACAAATGGGCTGACATCGGCGAAGGCACCGTCGATTGGCCCGAGGTCTGCAAGGCGCTTGGCGAGATTAATTTCCATGGCTGGGTCACAGCCGAGGTCGGCGGCGGTGATCGCAAACGCCTGGCGCAAATCAAAGCCCAGATGGATCAGGTCTTCGCGGGCTGATCGCAATTTCCGCCGACGCATGGAGCTGTGTCAGCGCCCTGCGCTAACACAATGAATGATCCTCATTAACTAATTCCGAGTACTACTGATGTCCAAGCGATTTACCCGTCGTACCTTTCTTCGCACCAGTGCCGCCGCCAGCGCGGTGACTTTCGCCGGACCCTTGCTGCGCACCCGCCCGGCCATCGCCGCCAATGAAAAGCTTAGCCATGCCTGCATCGGTGTCGGCGGCATGGGCGCTCACGATCTGGGCCAGTTCCTCAACCATCCGCGCACCGAAGTTGTCGCCATCTGCGACGTGGATGAAAACATTCTCAAAGCAGGCTTGGGTGCCGCGAATGGACGCAAGCAGATGCCGCGTGTCTATGCGGACTGGCGCGAACTGCTCGCCAAGGAAGGCGCCAAAATCGATTCGATTAATGCCACCATTCCCGATCACTCGCACGCCATCGTCAGCTTGAATGCGATGAAGGCGGGCAAACACGTTTACTGCCAGAAACCACTGTGCCATGATGTCGCTGAAGTGCGAGCAGTGACGCAAGCTTCAATGAAAGAAGGCATCGTCACGCAGCTAGGCACGCAGCATGCCTCTGGCGACGGCGACCGCACAGCTGTGCAATGGCTGCGCGATGGCCTCATCGGCAAGGTGAAACGTGTCGTCCTCTGCTCCAATCGTCCTGGTGCCATCGATACCTATCGCCTCGTCGGCCCACGCCCTGAAAAGGGACAGGAACCACCGGCCAACCTGAACTGGGATGTCTGGATCGGCAACGCCTCCATGCGGCCTTATGTGCCCTCGATCTACCATCAGACCATGTGGAGAGCCTGGCAGGATTTTGGCACAGGCTGGCTGGGTGATATTGGCTGCCATGTGTTTGATGCGGTGTGGAAAGGGCTTGGCCTGACCGCGCCCAAAACGGTGCATGCCCGTGTGCAGGAGTCATGGAAAGATAGCCCCGCTCGCCGCGGCGACACCTGGCCACAGAGCGATCACATCACCTGGATTTTCCCCGGCAACAAACTCACCGAAACCGATGAACTGACCATCGAATGGTTCGATGGCCTCTTTTATCCACCCGAGCAAGTGCAGGCCTTGTATCCCAAGAAGCCCTATCCCGAAGAATCATCGATCGTCATCGGTACCGAAGGCGCGATTCTGCTCGCCAACGGTCGCATGCCGGTGCTATTGCCGGGTGACAAGTTCAAGGATCAGCCCAAGGTCTCACTCAAGCCGCGCAATCACTACCACCACTTTCTGGATTGCTGCATCGATGGCACCAAGACAGAATCCTACTTCGCACAGACCGGCCCGATGACCGAAGCAATTCTTCTAGGCACTGTGGCCATTCGCGTACCCGGGCAGACGCTTGAGTGGGATGCAGCAAAAATGAAATTCCCCAATGCACCCGAGGCAGAAAAATTTCTACGACGAGAATATCGCGAAGGTTGGGTTTGAATCGATAAAACTATCAGAGATGGTCAGTCCGTCGATTCATTCAGCTTTTTTCATGGCGAACTCCGCCAGCGCACGCACCAATACCTTGTCTTCCTCAATAGCCAGGGCCTGCTCAGCTCTGGCGAGCGACAGTCGCGCGTGATGTGCTGCTGCATCGCGCATCGCTGCGTTGTCAATGGTTGCCAGTGCGCCTAACGCTTTTTGCAATCGCATGACCACTTCCACCGAGCTGGCGCCATCACGCGCAATGCCAGTGAAAGCATCGTCGAACATGTCGCGCATGGTGATGGCTGGCACGAAAACGCGATCGTGCTTGAGCGCAGCTACATCCTGTTCCTTGAGCGGTTCCACCCAATTGACCAGCATGCGAACGAGCGTGCCGATGATGTCGATGGCGGTGCCCGGATCGTTCACCGCAGGTGAGAGCGCACGACTGGCAATCTCCGAAAGGACTATCAGGCCAAAGCGCGGGTCTTCATCAAACGTACGATCGTCGCCGATGACAAAGGATTGTTCGATGCGCTTGCGATCAATGCCCTTGTATGGTTCAGCGTCGCCGCGTGCCTGATTGCCTGACTGGTCCTGAGCATCGCTCTCTTCATCCTTGATCGCGTAAGCAATCGCACGGCCAGGCGCGGCAAACGTCCCAGGCAATGCACTGAGCGTGATCTTCAGCTTGAGCTGCGTCGCCACTTCCTGCAGGGCGGAGATATCCACGCGCTGCACATAGCCCACTTTACTCGTGTAGATATGCGAGCCCCCATCCTTAAGCGCCACAGCCGGGTGGCACGCCATCGTCGGAGCCTTGCGCCTTTTCTGCAGTGCGCTCGTTGTCACCGTTTCTACTTTGTCGATTGTCGTACCAAGCCTGCCAAGTCTGGCGATGCGATCCACCCAGCGCACGAAAGTCAGAATCACAAGGATGAATACAAGGATGGTCAAGAAGAAGAGCACGAAGCGGCCCCCCACATCGTAATAGCTGTTCTTGACGGCGATCGTCGCCACCACGCTGTAGATGAACGAACCGATGAACATGGACAGTGCGTTCTGCGACACATCATCCGAAATGACCAGCGGAAACGTGCGCGGCGTGGCGATGTTGCTGGCCGACGAATAGGACGACACCATCGACCCCACGGCAAAGGTGGCGATCACCAGCATGCTGGCCGAGAGCGTCGTCAGCAGC
>CAZYQL010000206.1:0-4075 GCA_964650055.1 uncultured Phycisphaeraceae bacterium
ATCTCACATCGCAAATCTGATCTCAATTCCCTCCCATCCTACCGCCTGCACCGGCCAAGCAATCTGGGCTTAATTTTCCGCCTGTACCGCTTAGGTCGCCTCTCTCTTCGTCCGATACCACAGAAAGCCTAAACGGTCGGGCGAGGAAGGACCACGTATGAGCCAGCGAGAAGCAACACGTAGCGTAAGCAAACAGGACACGAATCAGGTCATGGACCTGCTTGGTGATCTTGAAAAGCGATTGGGCCAGCTCAAAACCTGGCAACAGGAAAACGAACAGCAGGCCACCGTCGTCTCCCAGCGGAGCGAAGCGGTCGAGCAACTGGGCCAGCGCCTCAGCGGCAGACGCTCGCGCCTTGATGCCATGCGCCAGGCCATCGCCCGCCAGCGCACCGCCCTCACCGAACAGACCGGCCATCTCGAAGCTAAACAAGCCGAACTCCAGACCCGCCTCGCTGATCTGCAATCAGAATCCAAAGCGATCAATGCCCGGCGCAGCGAACTGGAAAACACTCAGGCAAAGTTCGACAAGCAACAAGCTGCCATCAACGAACGTCTGGAATTCGCTCAGCTTCGCGAAGCGGAAGTCGATGAGCGTGCCGCTCAAATCGAAGCCCGCCAAAAGCAACTGAGCGAAGAAATCAAAGCTTTCGAAAATCAGATCGCCTCCGTCGAGATGGAGCGCCAGAATCTGGCCGGCCAGCAAAAGCAACTCGACAAGGGCGCCAAGGAACTGGACCATCGCGAGAAAAAGCTCGAATCCTTTGCTGCCAAGCTCAAAGACAAGAGCGATGCGCTGGACGCCCGGGCAGCAGAACTTGATGCAGCCGCCGCACAGATCACACAGAAACAAGATGAACTCCAAGCTCAGTCGCAGGAGCTTGTAGAAAAAACTGCCGAGTCTCAAAAGGCTTTTGATCAGCTCGAAGCTTCACGCGCCCAGGCTCAAGAGGAGAGCGAGGTACTCGCGCAGCGGGCCACTGAGCTGACCAGCGCCGAGGCTACGCTGGAAGATCGCCGCAGCGAACTTGAAGCGGAACTGGCGACCATCAGCGAGCGCAAGAGCGCCCTGGATGAACGGCTCACGCAGCTTGAATCGGATCGCGCTGAGTTTGGTCAGGAGCGCACCGAGTTTGAAAGTGAAAAGGCGGAGCTTGAATCCGAGCGTCAGCGCATTGATCAGTCGTGGCAGAAACTGGAATCCGCAAGAGCTGACATCGAATCGCAAGGACAGGAACTGGCTTCTCGTCGTGAGTCGCTTGATGGCGCAACGCAGGCGCAGCAGAATCAGCAGCATGAACTCGAAGAGCGAGCAGCGGAACTGGAAACGCTTGCCGCGGAACTGACAGCCAGGCAGCAGACACTCGATTCTCGCCGCAGTGAAATCGAAGAAACCCGCAGTAAGAATCTGCATCAGCAGCAACAGATCGATGCCTCTCGCACTCAGCTCGATGAAGAACGCGCTGCGATGGCGGTGCGCAAATCACAGATCGACAGCAAGACCAGCGCTCTCGAAGCGCAGCGTCAGCAGGTCGAACAGCGCGAGCGTGAACTCCAGCGCAAGCAGAGCGAAGTGGTCGATGCCTTCCAGAAGGCGACCGGGCAGGCCTCGGCTGCCGACGCGATGGCGGCGCTCAAACAACAGCAGGCACAAGTGGCCGAGCAGCTTGGGCGCATTGAAACGGAACGAGCAGAACTCGATGCGCTTCGCGCCGAACTGAATCAGCAGCAGGAAGCACTCGCCGTCTCCCGCGCTGAATGTGACACATTACGCAAGCAACTTGCCACGCAGCAGGAGACCGTTGAGAAGCATCGCTCCACTGCTGACGATGACACCGCTGCCCTGGCGGAGATGGAGCAGCAGCTTCGCGATCAGGAAGCTACGCTGGCGAAGCAGAACAAGGAACTGGAAGCGCGCAAAGCCGAGCTCGATCAGCAGGCACAAGAGCAGAATGAAATTGAGAAGCGCCAGGACAGCCGAGCCGATCAGCTTGCGGAAGTGAAATCGCAGCTTGAAGTGCAGGCGACGGATCTCGATGGCTTGCGTCAGCAGCTTGAATCGCAGCGCGACGACATCGAAACGCAGCGACAGGCGATCATCAAAGAGCGCGAAGATGTCGCACAGAAATCAGCAGCAGCAACAGCGGCTGTGGCTGCGGCATCGGCGGCAGCAGCGGTCGCGCAGGCCGCTGGCGCGGTGCCCCAAGCAGCAGCAGCGGCTACAAGTCAGGCCATCGCTGCCGTCAGCAGCGAAGGCGAAACGACGATCAGCAAATCGGATGCGCAGAAGCTCAAGACCGAAGCACAGGCGGCGCGTGCGGAGATGCGCGAGCTTGAAAAACGCCGAACTGAAGTCGAAAAGAAAGAACAGGAACTCAAGCGCAAAGTCACGGACTATCACGAAGCTCTTCGCAAGGCCAAGGCTCAGCTCACCGCTGAGCGCGAAGAGATCGAAGCCCGCGAAAAGGCCCTGAGTGGTCGCAGTAAGAGCAAGCGATCCGTCGAAGATGCAGCCGTGCAATCCGAGGCGGAAATCGATGTCGAAGCGGGTGAATCAGGTTATCCCGAGACTGAAGATGACATTGCCATTCGCCGCGCCAAACTGCACAAGTACCGCGACATTCTCAAGGAACGTTCGCAGGCCTTGCGCACTGCGGAGCTTCAGATTGAATCGATGCGGCAGCAGTATGCTGGCCTGCTTCAGCAGAAGCAGGTGCTCAAGGAAGTGAAAGAATTCCTGGCTGCCAGCGAAGCGGAGATGGTGCGCCGCTGGTCCACCAATCGCGGAGCGACGCTTGTGGCCAGTCTGCTCATCGCCATCGTGGCGGTGGCGGGAGGCAGCTACTTTGCTGCGAAGAAAATCGCCCAGCCGGTCTGGCGTGCGACGACTGTTTTCGAACTCACCACGCCTGATGCGGCAGCGCTGGGCGATCAGACCCCTGCCGCCTGGCTTGCGGGGCAGACCAGCGCGATCACCAGCGATGAAGTGCTTGCCGAAACGATCAATCTTCTCTCGCAGCGCGGCATCCGCTACTTCGAAACTGCCGCCCAGATGCGCGAGCAGCTCAAACAGTCGCTCACCATCACGCCCAGTTCCACCAATCAGCTCGCTCTCGAGTTCCGCAGCAAGGACCGTGAATTTGTGCTCTTCCTGCTCGATGCGATTCGCGGAGCCTATGGCACGTATCACGAACGAGCCACGCGCAAAGCAGGCGCTCTGAAAATCGCCGAGGCGGCGCTGCGCGACCCCACACCCATCGAAGACCCCTGGCTGAAAATGTTCGGCATGATCCTGGGCGCCACCCTGGGCGGCGGCCTGCTCTTCTTCATCGTGCTCCGCTTCTGGCTGGCGCGATCGGCGCGCGTGTTCAACGATAATGCCGGCGTGCTCAGTGGCCTGAGCGATCAGCACTGGCCTCACGCAGAATCGAAGGCGGCAGCAACGCAGGACGAGTAAGCAGCAAATCAATAATGTGACGCAGCGGAGCAGGCAACGCATCAGCGGCCTGCTCTTGTTGTTTTGAGGGGAACGCGCAGTGAGGACACTGCGGCTGTGACAGACGCGCAGCGAGCGCGCTGCGGAAGACAACCTGATGCCATTTCGCCTCGCGCCGTCATAATCACTACATCTGACATAACCACGATTCGCCTTGTTTTCAAGGTGTTTTCGCACATCTATCGCGCCCGCTTTTGCAGGGCGTGGGCCTTGCCACATTCTCTCCACGATCAACCTCTACCTTTAGAAAGGGCACGGGTCATGGGGAACTGGAACACCATTAGCGGACTGACACTGAGCGCACTTCTGATTACCTCCGGCTGCCAGACGCAGGTCATGCAGCCTGTGAATTTTCCCAAGCCCGCCACGCCGACGCTGGTGATTCGCACCTATCCCGTGCCAGCGCATCCGGTGCCCGCGACTGGGCCGATCACGGACGCAGTTGCACCGGCAGGAACAGCGGCAGTAGCAGGAGCAGCAGCAGGCAAACCCGCTGCGATCTTGCGCTACGCTCCGCCCGCCCTTCTGGGTAATGCCGCACCTGCTGCCACGCTCCCAAGCGCTGCACCTGTTGCACCG
>CAZYQL010000206.1:4175-6481 GCA_964650055.1 uncultured Phycisphaeraceae bacterium
CCGCACCGCAGCAGAAGGAAGAACTCGAAGTCGCCGCCGACCCCGACGCCTGGGTTCGCGAGATGCGTAAGCTCCACGCCAACTTCACCGGCACGCCCGGCTACGTCGCCCTCCTTGGTGACTCCATCACCTTCGCCGACGCCTTCTGGACACCCCTCGAATTCACCGATCCCGCGCAGTACCTCGCTGGCAACGACGGCCTGCCCACGCATCCGCAAGGCAAGCTCTGGAAGGACATCATCAAAGGCACGCGCGGCAAAGGCTTGGATCATTGCAACGGCTCAGGCTGGCAGGTCGGTTACATCCTTCGCAAGATCGATGAAGTGATGGATCGCGAGAAGCCCGAAGTTGCCATCATCATGATCGGCACCAACGACATCGGCATCGGTCAGGTCGCGCCCGGCTGGCAGGAGCAATACGAAAAGATCGTGCGCAAATGTCTGGACAATCACTGCGTGCCGATTCTCAATACCATTCCGCCCCGCCGCGATCGTGATGACGCTGTCGCCGCCACTAACGAAATCATCCGCAATGTCGCAGGCAAGTACCGCGTGCCTCTGGTGGACTATCACGCGGAGCTCGTGCGTCGTCGTCCCGGCAAGGAAATCTACGGCACCCTCATGCAAAACGATGGCGTCCATCCTTCCGCAGGCAAGACCAATGTCTTCACTGACACGAACCTTTCCGACTCCGGTTACGCCCTGCGAAATTGGATGAACTTCCTGGCTTACCGCGAAGTGCACTTCCGCATCCTGCACCCGGAGCAGGCACAGACGGTCAAGAGCGCCAGCAAGTGAACAAAAGCGAGCTGCAAACTGCCTCTTCCGTTTTCGGACATGACAAGTTAAGATGACCGCATGCGGGTGGGCAGTTGCCCGCTTTGGAGTTCAGTTATGCGGCACAAAGTGAAATGGCTTTTTGTGTGGATCTGCGTCGTGCTCTGGCTGGGCAACATCTTCGGATGTGCCTCGCGCGGCAACGAGCAGAACTATAAAGCGACGCAGCCCGAGCATCCCAGCAACATCGATCGTTATCGTTCTCAGCAGATGACGCAACCCGATGGCACGGTCTTCGTGGCCGATGAAGTGGAACCTGTTCCCGCAGTTGCCGCACCTGCCGCTAGCGAGGAAACCGTACCTTCACTCATTGGCAGCGATCGTTCGCGCTGGCCCAAAATTCAGATCGGTCCTGATCGCGGCACCACGGCTCACAATCCTTACTACTACACCGACTACCCTGCCGATCGGCCCGAGCCGATGATCGATTTCAACGATCCTTACGAAGTGCAACTGGAAGCCGCGCTCGCTGGCAGCAAGAACCACGGCCTCTTCGATGGGCACCATGCGTTTCAGCTTTTATCGCAGCCATCCAAGTTTGCACTGGACACGATTCTGCTTCCGGTTCGCATGGTGATCACGCCGCCTTGGACAACTGTGACAACCCCTTGAGATTTTCGATCTCTTGCACTTTCCGTATCAACACTCAAGCCCATGCACACCCGTGCATGGGTTTCTTTTTAGAATCACCGCATGCGCATTCTCCTGACCAATGATGATGGCATCGATGCGCCCGGCCTCGGCGCGCTCTACCGTGCGATTCGTTCGCTTGGCGAAGTGCATGTCATCGCCCCATCAAAAGTGCAATCAGCCACCAGTCACGCCGTCACGTTTCATCGCCCCGTTGCAGTCAGGCCCCAGCGCGTGACCTGCCCCACCACCGGCGAATCCTTCGAAGGATTAGCCGTCGCAGGCAGACCGGCTGACTGCGTGAAGATCGGCCTCGCGCATCTGGTGAAACAGCCCGTCGATCTGGTCATCAGCGGTATGAACAGCGGCGCTAACGTGGGCATCAATACCATCTACTCTGGCACCGTCGCTGCTGCCCGCGAAGCAGCATTCATCGGCACACCCGCCATTGCCGTGAGCCTGCACATCGGCGATCGCAAGCACATTCAATGGGATGTTGCTGCCGGGCATGCCCGCCGCGTCATCGATCAGATCGTGGCTGCTCCGCTTGCGCGCCACACGCTGCTGAATTTGAATATTCCGATTCTGGATGTGCATCAGCCTCGCGGCTTGAAGGTCGTGCCTGTTTCGACCAGCCCGATCATCGACACCTACCACCACACCCGCGATGCGGAGGGCGGATCGCTCTACCACGCAGCGGATGATTTCTCATTTCATGAGACGCCGGACAACACGGATGTCCACGCGCTGTATGACCATTTCATCACGCTCTCGCCATTGCATTTTGATCTGACGAAGCATGAAGCACTGGCGACATGGATCAAGCGCGTGAAGTAATGT
>CAZYQL010000207.1:0-6439 GCA_964650055.1 uncultured Phycisphaeraceae bacterium
TCGCGGGGGAGGTTGGTTTGCAGGCGGAGTTCGCCGGGGTTGAAGAGGACGTTATAGAGGGTGGCGGCGAGGTGGTCGGGGGTGTGGGGGTCGGTGGTGGGCAAGGCGCAGGTGCGGTCGGATTGGCCGATGGTTTGGCCCATTTTTAGGCCGCCGCCGGCGAAGACGAGGGAGGTGAGGTCGCCGTAGTGGTCGCGGCCGCCGTTGCTGTTGATGCGGGGGTTGCGGCCCATTTCGCCGGTGATGCAGAGGAGGATTTTGTCCTGCAAGCCTCGGGCGTGGATGTCTTCAATAAACGCGGCGACGGCGTGATCGACTTGCGGTGCAAGCCAGTTCATGCCGCCGAGATTTTTCGGACTGTTGTTGTTGGAGTGGAAATCCCAGCCGCAGTCGCTGACGGTGACGAAGCCGCAGCCAGATTCGCAGAGGCGACGGGCCATGAGAAGCTGATGGCCCAGGTAATGCGAAGAGCGGCGCATGTCGCCCCAGCGGTGGACATCATCGATGTTGAATAGTTTCGAGGTGTCGTAGCGGGCGATGGTTCGAGGATCTTCCTTTGACCAGTCGAAGGCATCGCCGACACCTTTGGCGATGATTTCGAAAGCTTGCTGTTGGTATTTGTCCACTGCATCAAGCTCGCCGGATTCTTCGGCACCTTTGCGAATGCGATCGAGGCCTGCGAGCAGATGCTTGCGATCCATGAAGCGATCAGGCTCGATGCGCAGGTCCATGTTTTGTTTGATGGTGGAGCCGCCTGCGGGATTGAAGGCGGCGAAGTTTGGGCCGAGTTGGCCGGGCTGAGTGAGGGTGGGGAGGGCGGTGGTTTCGAAGCTGGTGCCGATTTTTATTTTTTCTTTGACCGCTTCGGGGAGGACGAGGACGTTGTTGGGGATGCCGGTGGTGGGATCGTTGGTGCCGGCGACGCGGGCATAGATGGAACTGATGGAAGCTTTGAGCGGGTTGCCTGCGGTGGTGACGTTTTCGTAAGAGTGGTTGGCGTTCTTTGAGCCATAGGAACGAACGATGGCGAGCTTGTCGGCGAGCTTGGCCATTTTGCCGAAGTGGGAGCCGAAGGTGACGCCGGGCAGATTGGTTTTGACTTCGCCGAACATGGCGCGAAATTCGGAAGGGGCAGACATCTTGGGATCAAAACATTCGATGTGCGGCGGGCCACCTTGGAGGAAGAGGAGCACGACGGATTTGTCGGTGACCCAAGGCTGACCAGTGGCACTGGCAGCGGCGCGAGCGGCCAGGAGATGGGGCAGTGACAGGCCGGCGAGGCCCAGCGCACCGACACGCAAGAACTCGCGGCGACTGGCACCCTGGCAGGTACGGTTGGCCGCTTTGTCGAGCAAGGTGAACATGAGGTTGGGGTCCGTTGCAGCACCGCAGAAAACCGCTGCCTTTCATTGCGGGAACACGCGGCGGGGTTACGCTGTGAAGCGTTGGGCTTGGTTGTTGTGGGATTTATTTAAGGCACTGCATCAATAGATTCAGGTCGTGTTCACGCGTCACGACAGGGCGATACTACGGGCGATCAAATTGTAAGTATGAATCAACTCCCGCGCTCGTGCTCAACAGCGATATAATCGGCGTGGCTATGTGCATCGCCTATTGTGACTCTTCGTTTGCTCTGGTTTTCAAGGGGTTTTTCGTTTGACGCCACGTCGCCTTTCCGTGCTGATCGCTCCCATGCTTCTCGCCCTGGCGATGGGGGTGCTCGTGGGAACACTGGGCATCATTCTGCAATCCTTCGGTGGCCAGCTCGCGCTGCCTACGCAGAAGATCGTTCACGACATCGTCGAAACTATTTTCTGGCTGGCTATCGCATGGGTGGTCAGTCGGTTGCTCGATGTCTTTCTCTGGTCTTCGATCGAACATCGCACCGGCCGCCCTGCGCCGCAGTTGCTCGTCGCCGTCGGCAGGCTTGTCGTTCTCGCGCTGGCCATCGCGGTCATCATCACCGTCATCTTTGAGCACGTGCTCACCGGCTTGGTGGTCAGCTCCGGCGTCGTGGGTATTGTCCTGGGCTTTGCGCTACAGCGGATGATCTCCGATTTTTTCTCCGGCATCGCCATGGGCATGGAACATCCGTTTCGCGTGGGCGACTGGATCGAAGTCGATGGCGTCACCGGCAAGGTCATCGAGACGAATTGGCGCGCTACGCGCATGATCACGCTCGAGCATGTGATGGTGGTCTTGCCGAACAGTTTCATCGCGGAGCGGCGGTTTCATAATCACAATTTGCCTGAGCCTTGGTTCCGCACGGAGACGAAGGTCACGCTGGAGTTCGAGGTGCCGCCGCACGATGCTAAGCGCGTGCTGATTGCTGCGGTGCGCTCGACGCCTGGCGTGCTGGGTTGGCCCCAGCCTGATGTGCTGCTGGCCGAGTTTGCAACCAATGGGCACGAGTTCACCGCTCGCTATTTCGTTTCGGATTACGCTGCGATGCGTACCACGCGCGACGCGGTCAACACCAGCATCGCCCACCATCTCTGGCAGGCAGGCTTTGCGATCGCTTATCCCAAGACGGATCTATTTCACGCCCGCATGCCTCACCGCGATCTGGATCGCAAGACCGATCGCAGCGCGCTGCTGGCCCGAGTCGAGCTTTTTGAATCGCTCTCGTCTGCGGAGCTTCAGGTGCTCGCATCATCGCTCATTGAAAAGAAGTGCAGTGCGGGGGAAGACATTGTGAAACAAGGCGACCCGGGCGCTTCGCTCTTTGTCGTCGTCGATGGTTTGCTGGAAGTGAAAGTGGAACACGAAGGACAGGTCAAGGTCGTCGGCCGCATCGCGCCCGGCGAATTTTTCGGCGAGATTTCTCTGCTCACCGGCTCACCACGCGGGGCTTGCGTCACCGCCATCACCGACGCCACGCTCTACGAACTGACCCACGAAGTGATCTCGCCGATCCTTCAGCAGCGGCCGGAGATCGCCAAGGAAATCAGCCGGTACGTCGCCATTCGTCGCACCCGCAACAGCAAGGCGATGGAGAAAGCTGATGCTGTGCAGCGAGCGCGCGAAGAACACAGTTTCACCGAAGACCTGCTTCGGAAAATTCGCGGCTTCTTCGGGCTGGAGTTGTAGGGATGCGGTTTCAAACTTCGTTCGCCAAGGCGAACGGTTAAATCGTTGGCAATTACGCACTACACCCTCAGCGACCCTCGAAACGCTCTGCTGCCGTAGTACGACTGTGCACCGTTGTGATATACAAAGACCTGGCCATATCGGCGGTCGCAGAAAAGAGCGCCGCCGAGTCTTCGAACATCCGCTGGCGTCTTCACCCAGCTTGATGTCTTCATATCGACTTTCTCCAGTTCCTGTAGCTCGCGGTATTCCTCTTCCGTCAACATTTCAATGCCCATGGCAGCGGCCATATCAATGGCAGTGTTCGCAGGCTTATGTTCCTTCCTCGATTCCAGGCCTTCGCGGTCGTAACAAGTACTTCGCCGACCCTTGGGCGTCTCCTGCGAACAATCATAAAATATATATTCGCCCGTCTTCTTATCTAGCCCCACAACATCCGGCTTGCCGCCCGTTCTTTCCATTTCGCTCAGCGACCAGAGTTTGTCACTGTTGGCTTCCAGCTTGGCTTGTATCTTCGCCCAGTCCATACCTTCATGGCGGTGCATATTCTTCTCGAAGCGGATTCTCAAGGCTTCGAGTAGTGTCTTGCGTTGCTCTGCCGGCAGTTTGTTCTGTTGCTTTTTAGTGCTGCTCATGGTGTGGGATTAACTCGAATATATAGTTGTGAAAGTATAGATGCCAGGCGCAATCGCCAGCAGTGATGGTGATGCAATCGTGTCGTGTCAAGCGGATCGCCTTGCAATTAATGCGCTGGAGTTTCAATACGATGGCGCAGCGATACGCTCGACTGTGACGCTCATGTTCAGTAGTTCTACCGGGCTTCCGAATTGTGTGTAGATGGCGACATCGGCAGCATCGCGGCCATAGGCAATCGCCACGCGGCCACCTTGCAGATTGTCCTGCGTCGGATCGAACGTGTACCACCTTCCGCCGACGTAGGCTTCGAACCAGGCGTGAAGATCCATCGGTTGCAGCTTTTCGAGATAGCCCACGACCATGCGTGCCGGTATCGAAAGTGCGCGACAACAGGCAATGCCCAGATGCGCCAAATCCCGGCAGACGGCTTGCGGCCGTTCGTTAACCTCGCACGCACTGATGATCTCCTGGCCGGCTCCGGGCGCGTACTGCGTCGTCTGGCGAATGTAGTTGACGATGGCGGTGCACTGATCGTAGCCAGGCGCACAACCGGCGACGATGGGAGGCACCATCTGACTGAAACGATCGGATTCGCAGTACCGACTAGGTAGCAGGAACGGCAGCGTTTCATCAGGCAACTGCTGCACTTCCACAAACGGAGCACCAGGCGCAATATCGGAAGCTTCAGCCGCTTCTACATCAACTGATGTATGTACAGAAAATCGTCCCGCTGGTGCCACGAGCCTCTGACAAAGATTGCCAAAGGGATCGGTGAACTCGACCGCGGGAACGCTGGGCGTCAGTACATACAGTTCGCGTCCAACCCACTGCTGCCATCCACTGCGCGGTCGCAGCATGAACAGGAAAGGCGTTGCAACGGAAATATTGAAGTCAAGAGAACAGGTTGCTTTGATCCACATGGAATGTTCAAATCGTTAAGGAGAATACATAGGCACAATGCTCTGCCACACAAAGTCACCGGCACCCGATTGGCCATCGTCCCGCTTAGTTGCAGACTCACATAAAGGCGTTCGCACGCAAGGTTCGATGAGACATTCTACGCCCGCGCGCTCGTCTACAGCGGAGAATCCATGAAAGCGATGTGTCGCCTCTTGTCTGGCGCGATTCCGGGGCGTGGCCGTTTGGAAAAAACGGACCGCTCAAGCACCGACGCACATCAAAGAGCGGACACCGTGAATCTTCCGGGCTAGGCCACTGGTCAACAGACTCGGAGTCATTCTATAAGGAAGGCAGGAAAACAGAAAAAGAAATGAAGCCAGCTCACGGTTAGGATACAATCTAAAATATAGTATCGGTTACTGTTTTCCTGCTTTTCCTAGAGGTCACTCGCAAATGAATGTAGAGGCTTTGGCCTAACGACACAGCTCACTTGTCGGGGCCGCTGCAGCGCATGGTTGGGCAAGGCTCCTTGAGGATCACTTGGAATCGGTGCCGGTCAATGCGAGGGCCGTCGGACTCGCTCCTCTCACCTCCGCTGCTGGAGCAGGCCAGGTGAAGAGATAATCGAAGCCAGCCCGCCGGGCGAGTACAGCGAGTAAAATCGGTCCGTATAAACCGACCAACAAACCACCGACGAAGTGAGTAGTAGGGTCGCTGACGCCTGCCAGCTTTTGTAAGAAGATACGGAACCCGGCCGAGGCCAGCGTATGAGCTACGAAAATGGGAAGCGACGCCTCCCCCCAGTGTAGTACCCACACAAGCACGCGGCTACGGGCCAGTAGTGCGGCCAGCGCTAACGTGGCAGCAATCCCGCTACAGGCCGGCAGGAGGCGATGTAATCCATCGACCCCACCATCGCTAAGAGCGAACAATGTAACGATTCCATACCCAGCAACCGTGACGGTCAACGCGGTTTGCCACCTCGCACAGGACATTGCATTCTGCACTGACTTGGAGGCGAAGACGCCAATCGCGAAATAGGGCACGTTCGCGACAAACGAATACAGCACACCCCAGGAACCCAACCCGACTTGAGATCGGATGACCCAGAGCGCTATCACCGCGCCCAGGAAACCCCAACGACCTAGACCCGCCTGCCAGCAGAGGAGAAATAGGAGAAAACATAGGAATAGCGCATAAAAAAACCAGAATTGCATGGGCGGTATAAAGACGATCGCTACTAAATCCCACCAAGTCGCGGTGGAGTTGGTGTAACGAGATAAAAGCAATTGGACAATTGTTTGTAATAACGACCAGACTACGTAAGGATAGGCGATGGTGCGGAGTTTATCGGCGACGAATCGGGCTATACCCTTACTGATCGAGCGTTCGGCAAACAGACCCGACAAGAGGAAGAACAGCGGCATGTGGAATGTATATATCCAAGCATCCACGAATCGAAGTGTTGCCGATGATTCTAAAAGATCGGCGTTGATAACGCCTCGGAGAGTGTGGCCGACGACGACGAGAAAGATCCCCAAGCCTCGAGCGTAGTCCACCCATGCGAGCCGCAAGCCAGCTAGGTTCGATCGGGCAGCCTGCAACGTCATGAATTGCTTCCTCAAAAGCGGTCGTTCAGCTCGTCGGATTCCGTTGGTTCATCTACGACCGATGATGGTGTGGTAAATCTGCTGATTTCAAGTATGCGTCCCGGCCTCAAACCGGCCGCCGAACTAACGACCTGCCACTCAGTTGCGAGTCCCGGGGGGCCGCGTGCGGGGCAGTAGCGCACAAGGCTCGATGAAAACTTTCA
>CAZYQL010000208.1:0-1457 GCA_964650055.1 uncultured Phycisphaeraceae bacterium
TGCTCAACGCTTTTCTCAATATGTGGAAGATCAAGGAGCTTCGCAACAAGCTCCTGTTCACCCTGGCGATGCTGGTCATTTACCGCATCGGCTTCTTCATTCCGCTGCCGGGCGTCGATCAGCTCGAACTTCAGAAATGGGCCAAGGCACAGGAAGGCTCCGTCGCGGGCAACATCCTCGCTTTCATGGGCACCTTCACCGGTGGCTCACTGGGTCAGAGTACGATCTTCGGCTTGGGCATCATGCCCTACATCTCCGCTTCTATTATTTTCCAGCTCCTAGCCACCGTGCTCCCTTCGCTTCAGTCCTTGAAGAAGGAAGGCGCAGCCGGCCAGCAGAAAATCAGTGAATGGACCCGTTACGCCACCGTCGGCCTCTGTCTCGTGCAGGCAACATTCTGGCTTAGCTTTATGCAGAGTCAGAACCACGTTTACGCTGACTGGAGAGGCACGTTCACCTTCTGGATCACGGGCATCATGGCCCTGACAGCAGGCACAGTCTTTCTCATGTGGCTCGGTGAACAGATTGACAAATTCGGCATCGGCAACGGCATCTCGCTGATCATCACCGCAGGCATTTTGGCCCATATGGATGACGCCATCGGCGAGGTCATCAGCCGGTTCGATGTCTCCTCCACCGAGCCTGGTTCCTTTGGCCCGATCAAGGTCCTCATCTTGATGGCGTCCTTCGTGCTGGTGGTGGCAGGTTCGATTGTCATCACCCAGGGCCAGCGCCGCATTCCGATTCAGCAGGCCAAGCATACCCGTGGCCGCCGCGTGTATGGTGGCCAAAAGAGCTTCCTTCCGCTGCGTGTCAACCACGGCGGCGTCATGCCGATCATCTTCGCATCGGCTCTGATGATGTTCCCGTCCCTGATCGTCGGCTGGCTTGCGGGCATGTTCAAAGGCAGCAGCTTCATCGGCTTCTTCCAGCGTAACCTGGCCATGGGCCACTACCTGTATGAACTGGTCTACATCGCCCTGATCTACTTCTTTGCTTACTTCTGGACCACCGTCCAGTTCCAGCCCAAGGAAATGGCGACCAACCTGCGCGATCACGGCAGCTTTATCCCCGGCCTTCGCCCTGGTCCCCGTACTGCGGAATACCTCGAAACCGTCATGGAACGCATCACCTTTGTCGGTGCGGGCTTCCTTGCTGTCATCGCGGTCATCCCCAACGTTATCGCAGGTGTGTTTGGCGTGCCTTACACCGTTTCAAGCTTCCTGGGCGGCACCGGCCTGCTCATTACCGTCAGCGTGATGCTCGACTTCGTGCAGCGAATCGAAGCCAATCTGCTCATGCGAAACTACCAGGGCTTCCTCGGTGGTGGTAGCGGCGGCAGCGGCCCGAAGATTCGTGGCTCGCGGTAAGGCCAGCGGCAGAGGCAGTAGCAGCAGCAGTGGAAAGTCATCGAACGACGAATTCTGCTCCTGCTCTTCTTCCTGCTCCTGCTCCTG
>CAZYQL010000208.1:1557-6355 GCA_964650055.1 uncultured Phycisphaeraceae bacterium
CTGACTTGTGGCGTTTAACGATTTCAGGTACGATGGCCTTTCTGTGCCGCCCGGGCCAGTGACAGAGGGCTTTTGGGCGGATGGATATGACAGCGACTGAAACCAAACGCCGCGCAAAGATCACGCTCAAGACGCCAGAGCAGCTGGCCAAGATGCGGGATGCCGGGCGACTGGTTCGCAAGGTATTGAACCATTGCCACGAGATTTGCAAGCCGGGCATTACGACGGCGCAAGTCAATGAGCAGTGTTACGAGATATTCACCAGCGGTGGGGCATCGGGTCTGTTTAAGAACTACCCGACCTACAAGGCTGGTGAAGGATTCCCCGGCGATGTCTGCATCAGCATCAACGATGAAGTGGTGCATGGCATCCCCAGTGACCGCGTGATTAAGGATGGCGATGTGGTCTCGGTAGACTGCGGCGTGCTCCTAGATGGCTGGTGCGGCGACGCAGCGACGACCGTTATGGTCGGCAACGTCGATCCGGAAGTACGAAAATTGTGCGAAGACACGAAGCGCGTGCTGGAACTGGCACTGGATAACATCAAGCCCGGTCGCAAGTGGAGCCAGATCGCAAGGCTCATGCAGAATTACGCAGAACGACACGGCTACGGCGTGGTGAAGAATTTTGTGGGCCACGGTGTTGGGCAGTCGCTGCACGAAGAACCGCAGGTGCCCAACTACTACGACCCACGCGACCCGCGCTGGCGTGACTTCGAACTGCGGGAAGGCCTGACGCTCGCCATTGAGCCGATGTGCATTCTTGGTGGCAACGAAATGTGCGAAGTGCTCGACGACGGTTGGACCGTCAAGAGCGTCAGTCGCCTGCCAGCGGCCCACTACGAGCACACCATTGCCGTGGTCAAAGGTGGCGTGGAAATACTGACGGACGGGAATTAGAAATTAGAAGATTGGCTCTGTTGCTCCGAGTTGATTTGAGATTTGAAATTTGAAATTTGAGATTCGACTTTTTATTTGCTGAAAGCTGAAAGCTGAATGCTGAATGCTCAAAGCTGAAAGCTTAACGAAACGCATGGCCAAGGAAGATAAAATTGAGGTTCAAGGCGAAGTGATTGATGCTCTGCCCAATGCGATGTTTCGCGTTCGGCTGGACATGAACAACAAGCCTGAAATCCTCGCGCAGTTGTCCGGCAAGATGCGGATGCACTACATCAAGATCGTGCCCGGCGACCGCGTGACCGTGGACATCAGCCCCTACGATCTGACCCGTGGCCGCATCACGTACCGCCACTGAACATATAGCCCCGGCCTTGGCCGGGGTGATTGCAGAGAAACCTGTGTTTCACAATATCGTGAAACACTCCCCGGCCAAGGCCGGGGCTAAATGACGAGAATCACCATGAAAGTTCGCTCCAGTGTTCGTCGTATCTGTGAAAACTGCAAGGTCGTTCGCCGCAAGAACGTCGTGCGCGTGATCTGCACCAACCCCAAGCACAAACAGCGTCAAGGCTGAGAGTAGGTTCCGAGTTCTGAGTTCTGTGTTCTGAGTTGGCTTACCGCCTTCGGAACCCGTAACTCAGAACTCGAAACTCAGAACTCAGAACTTATTTCCCGGAGTTTCCCATGCCCCGTATCGCCGGTGTTGACATCCCAGACAACAAGCCCGTTCGCATCTCTCTTCGTTACATTCACGGCATCGGCCCGGTGAATGCCATGAAGATCCTGACCGAAGCAGGGATCGATCCGCAGAAGCGCGCCAAGGCCCTGACCGAGGACGAGCTGGCGAAGATCATCAACCTCATCGACAACGAGTACATCGTTGAAGGTGCCCTGCGTCGCCAGGTGTCGCAGAACATCGGTCGCCTGCGTGACATTCGCAGCTACCGTGGCGATCGTCACCGCCGTGGGTTGCCCACGCGTGGCCAGCGCACCAAGACCAACAGCCGCACCCGCAAGGGCCGTCGCAAGACGGTGGCGACCAAGAAGGGCGTCAAGGCGATGAAGTAAGACGGATGAAGTTCTGAGTTCAAAGTTCTGAGTTCCGAGTTGTTCAAACATCGCGGCTCAGTGCCTTTCAACTATGAACTTTGAACTTTGAACTCAGAACTCAGAACTGATTTTTTTTCCGAAGCCAGTTGCCCGCCCCTTGTAGGGAAAGTTGGCAACGCAAACTTCGAGGAACACCATGGCAAAGAAACAGAAAAAAGTGCGTCGTGGCGTCAGCCGCGGCATCGCTCACGTCAAAGCGTCGTTCAACAACACGCAGGTCACCATCACCGACATGAACGGTGAAACGATTTGCTGGGCCTCGGCCGGCACCGTCGGCTTCAAAGGCTCACGCAAGAGCACACCCTTCGCCGCCACCCGCGCTGCTGAAGAGTGCGCCATCAAGGCCAAGAAGGTCGGCATGTCCGAAGTCGAAGTCCGCGTTCGCGGTGCTGGCTCGGGTCGTGAATCAGCCGTCACCGCTTTGCAGCGCAACGGCCTTCGCGTCACCGCTGTCGAAGATCGCACCGCGATCCCGCACAACGGCTGCCGCCCCCGCAAGAAACGCCGCGTGTAAGCCGCTTGCGGCATGACGTAGCGACGTCAGCGCCCTGCGTTACCGACCATTTGTTGTATCACTCGAAATCCTCAATCTCAGATGCCAGATTTGATCCTTCAAGGATTTACTCCTTCAAGGATTCACCAAGTCTGGCCATCACAGATTGTTCACCGTTTTTAATCTTTATCACAGAAGCCCTGTTCACGGCCAAGCAGCGTGAACTTGCGGCGTGCTGATGAAGAGTTGCCTTCCCCGGACATCCTCACCGATGGCACCGGACCCAAGGTCTGCTTGATTGCTGGAGACTTACCATGAGAATCCGTTGGCGTGGCCTTGAACTTCCCTCGCGCGTCGTGCCCGATCCCGACCTGAACAACGCCACCTATGGCAAGTTCGTCATCGAGCCCTTCGAGCGTGGCTTTGGCACCACCGTTGGCAACAGCCTTCGCCGCATCCTCCTTTCTTCACTGGAAGGCGCTGCGGTCACACAGATCAAAATCAAAGGCGCTTCGCACGAATTCACCAGCCTCGATGGCGTGATGGAAGATGTCACCGACATCGTGCTTAACGTCAAGAACATGATCGTCTCTCTCGACAGCGATGAGACCAAGACGATGAAGCTCGAAGCCGAAGGCCCTGGCGAAGTGACCTGCGACCTCATCGAAGCAGACACCAGCCTGACCATCCACAACAAGACTTTGGTGCTCGCAACGCTCACCAAGGAAGTGGACTTCGATATGGAGTTCACCGTCGAAAAAGGTCGCGGCTATGTTCCGGCCAGCGAATATTACGAAGGCAGCGAAGACCGCGAAGTGGGCGTGATTCCCGTCGATGCGATTTACTCACCCGTAACTCGCGTTCGCTACAAAGTGGAAGACACCCGCGTCGGCCAAAAGACCAACTACGACAAGCTGACGCTTGAAATCTGGACCAACGGTACAGTCACGCCCGAAATGGCGATGGTCGAAGCTGCCAAGATTCTGCGTAAGCATCTGAACCCGTTCGTTCAGTACTTCGAACTCGGCTCAGCCGTCGCCAGCGAATCCGCCAGCGCCGCCGCCAAGGTCGAAGAAGATCTGCTCAAGAAACTTCGCATGCCTCTGAGCGAACTGGACCTGTCCGTTCGCGCCAGCAACTGCCTTGAGTCAGCCAAGCTGAACACGGTGGCCGAGCTGGTCGAGCGTACCGAAGCGGACCTACTGAAGTTTCGTTCTTTCGGCAAGACCAGCCTGCGTGAAGTGAAGCGCAAACTTTCGGAAATGAACCTTTCGCTGGGCATGGACCTGCCCACGGAACTCAAGACTGAAAATGTGTGAGAGAGAAGCATTCAGCTGTCAGCTATCAGCTTTGAGCCAGAGTGAAGAAACGTGAAGAAACGTAAAATAAATTGATTTTGACGTTGCCGTGAGATCACGGTGACGAGACCTGCAAGGAAGTACCACCCCGAGCCTGATGCGAAGGCATCACGCTCCTTTGAAAAGGCTGAAAGCTGACGGCTTATTGCTGACAGCTTCCCAGCCCCGGAGTCAGCCATGAGACATCGAGTTGGCGGATATATGCTCGGTCGCGACGGTGATCACCGCCGCGCCACACTGCGTAACCTGGCGATTGCCCTGTTCACGCATGGCCAGATCACCACGACCATTCCTCGCGCCAAGGCTGTGAAGCCGCTCGTCGAGAAGCTCATCACCAGCGCCAAGAAGGGCAATGCTGCCAAGGAAGCCAAGGACAAGCTGGCTTACCGCCGCCGCATCATTCAGGCGATCGGCAATCCTTTCTTGGTTGATCGCGACCTGAAGGATTTCGATGCCAAGACCCTCAAGGCCGACGGCTACATCGTCAACCGATACCATGAGCTCAAAGACGGCCCACGCGTCGTCAAGAAGATCATGGATGAAGTCGCGCCCGCCATGGCTGACCGCCAAGGTGGCTACACTCGCATCGTCAAGCTGGGCAAGCACCGCATCGGTGACGGCGGCATGCTCTGCGTGCTGATGCTCGTCGGTGGCGAAGAAGGCCCGCAGGTCTCTGGCAACTACTCGCGCCGCCGCGAGAAAGCTCACCGCCGCACCGAGTTTGCCGCCAAAATCCGCAAGGCCACCAAGGCAGCCGCTGCAACCGAAGCCGCTCCCGCTGCACCCGAAACCGAAGCGCCCGCCGCTGCGGAATAAGCGAAGTTCATTCATACGAATCAATCGAAAGCCGACCTGCACTCAGGTCGGCTTTTTTCTTTCAGAGCCGCGACTCAACGAGTCGCGGACGTCAACGACCTGAAGGGGTGTCCATCGCGCCG
>CAZYQL010000209.1:0-4691 GCA_964650055.1 uncultured Phycisphaeraceae bacterium
CTTCGTGGTAAAACGAGTTTCACCTTCACCAACTGGCGACCCTCTGTTACCTCTTAATTCCTGCCTACAATGTTTGTTTGGTGGAAAGCCCAATGAACAGAGCGATCTCATCTAGCCTCCCCCCTGCTGCGGCTGGTCTCGCGCTGCTCGCGCTCTCCTGCGCCGCGGTGCCTGTACGCGCCGATGAACAGGCCGAGTTCTTCGAGAAGAAGATTCGGCCGGTCCTGCTGGACAACTGCCTCAAATGCCACGGCGAGAAAAAAACGGAGAACGGCCTGCGCGTCGATAGCCTTGAGGCCCTGCTTAAAGGCGGCGAAGTCGGCCCTGCTGTCGTCCCGGGTGAGCCGGAAAAAAGCCTGATCCTCGTTGCCCTCAAGTATGAGATGGACGACATGCAGATGCCGCCCAAGGGCAAGCTCGATGACGCGGTGATTGCCGATATCGAGAAGTGGATCAAGGATGGCGCACATTGGCCCGCATCAGAAAAGACCAACGCGAAGGACAAGAACGACAAGGCTGATCCGAAGAATCACTGGTCGCTGAAGCCGGTGACGAATCCGCCGGTGCCAGTGGTGAAGGATGTGAAGAGCGACGCGAAGGCGCCACATCCGATTGATGCGTTCCTGCTGGAGCAGATGCAGCAGAAGAATTTGCAGCCGATGCCACTGGCGGACAAGCGCACGCTGATTCGCCGGGCGACGATTGATCTGACCGGGTTGCCGCCGACGAGCGCGGAGATTGCCGCGTTTCTCAAGGATGAATCGCCGCAGGCATTTTCGACTCTGATCGATCGATTGCTCGCTTCGCCCGAGTACGGCCGGCGCTGGGGACGGCACTGGCTCGATGTCGCGCGCTATGCAGACACCAGCGGCGACGGTACTGATATGCCGGTGCCTACCGCTTATCTCTACCGCGACTATGTGATCCGCGCTTTCAACAGCGACATGCCGTTCGATCAGTTCCTTCGTGAACAGCTCGCAGGCGATCTACTGGCCAAGGATCATCCCGATAGCCCGCGCTATGCAGACCAGATCATCGCCACCGGTTTCATCGCGCTGTCTCGGCGCTTTGGCAACTCCAAATTCGCGGAGATGCATCTGATCATTGATGAAACACTCGACACCCTGGGCAAGGGCATGCTCGGCATGACCATCAGCTGCGCCCGTTGTCACGATCACAAATTCGACGCGGTGTCGCAGGAAGATTACTACGGCCTCGCGGGCTACTTCCGCAGCACACAGTATCCGCACGCAGGCACCGAGCATGGCCAGGAGCCTTCTAATCTGGTGCCCATCAGTGCGGAAGATATTCCTTACACGCAACATCAAAACGCCGTGGCCGATGTGCTGCTTCGCATCAAGAAGCTGGAGCGAAAAGTCAGCAAAGGCAAAGCGGAAGCAGATCGCAAGGCTCTGGCGGAAACGAAAACAGAGCTGGAAAACCTGAAGAAAATCACGGCCCCCGCTCCTGTCGGTAAGCTCGCATGGGCAGTCACCGACAAGACCGATGATGAAGTGGGCGATGCCCCGCTGCTCATTCGCGGCGAGCCATCGCGCGAAGGCAAACCTGTGCCGCGCGGCTACCTCACCGCCATCACCCCGACTGCTCCGCACATTGCCGATGCTCAGTCGGGCCGCCTCGAACTGGCCCACTGGATCGCCTCGTCAGCCAATCCGCTCACCACGCGCGTCATCGTCAATCGCCTCTGGCACTGGCACTTTGGCAAAGGCATCGTCGCTACGCCCGACAACTTCGGTGTGCAGGGCAAGCCCCCTACTCATCCCGCGCTGCTCGATCACCTGGCCAGCAAGTTTGTGGAGATGAACTGGTCGATTAAATCCATGCATCGCTACATCATGCTCAGTGATGCGTACCAGCGATCCTCGGCCAGCGCAACCGAGCAACTGGTGATCGATCCAGACAACGCCAACTACTGGCGCTTTGAGCGGCAGCGGCTCGATGCTGAGTCGCTGCGCGATGGCATCATGTTTATCAGCGGCGATCTGGATCTGAGCGATGGCGGCCCGCATCCGTTTCCCGATGTCATGAAGGTGCGCATCACGCAAGGCTCTCCGTTTCGCACCGCGTATTCCAGCCAGAAACGCAGTGTTTTTCTCATGACGCAGCGGCTTCAGCGTCATTCGTTTCTAGGGCTTTTTGATGGGCCGGACACTAATAAGGCCACCGGCCTTCGCGATGAATCGACGGTGCCGCTGCAAGCGCTCTATCTCATGAACAGCAAGTTCATCGCTGCGCAGTCGCAGCTCTTTGCCGGCCGCATCATCAAGGCTGGCAAAGATGATCGTGCTCGCGCTAAGTGGGCGATTGAAGCGGCATGGAGCATGCAGGCCAGCGATGATGAACTGTCGATGGCGGTGGACTATGTGCAGGCATTTATGAACTCGCTGCCGGGGTCACTGGGCGCAGACAAGCGCAGCGAGCAGGCATGGGCCAGCTATGCGAAGGTGCTGCTGACGAGCAATATGTTTATGTTTGTGGATTAATTTGCGTGGCTGGTCAGTTGTCGGATTTCAGAATTGTTTTTCTTTGGTGCATTATGAATTCACGTGACTCAAAATCTTTATCTCGCCGCGACCTGCTCCGCCGATCGGCGCTGGCGCTGGGCACCACTGCCTGCGCCACCGCATTGCTCCCGTCAACAGCGCGAGGCGACACGTTTTCGTCCACGCACCCGCTCTACCCCAAGGCCCCCCACTTCGCGCCCAAAGCCAAGCGCGTCATCCTCTTTTTCATGAACGGCGGCGTCTCGCACGTCGATACTTTTGATCCCAAAGAAGGCCTTCGCCGCGACCACGGCAAGATCATCAGCGGCAGCGCAAAACTGCTCGCCAGCCCGTGGAAAACGAATGTTTACGCCTCCTGTGGCACGCAGGTCACCGAGCTATTTCCCCAGCTTGGCGCTTGCATGGATGACATCGCACTCATTCGTTCGATGTACGGCGACCACGGCGACCATTTTGCCGCCACGCTGGGTATGCACACCGGCTCCAACGGCGAAGCCCGCCCCGGTATCGGCGCTTGGCTTTCCTATGGCCTGGGCACGCATAACCCGAACCTGCCTTCGCATGTTGTCTTCGCGCCAAAAGATCCCTACGCCGGTACACAGGTTTGGGATGCCAACTTTCTTCCTGCTTATCACCAGGGCGTTCGCGTGACGCCAGGCAGCGAGCCGATCGCCAATCTGAAGCCAGCGCTGGGTGATGTCACGCTTCGCTCGATGGAAGAAGAACTCTTCGATCGCGTCAACCAGATTCATCTGGCCAAGCGAACAGAGGATCAGCGGCTCAAAGGCCGCATGCTTTCGTTTCAGACTGCCCGAGGATTGCAGAGCCAGGCGCCGGAAGTATTCGACCTCCGCGAAGAGTCGGATGCGTCGCTATCGCTTTATGGGGTGCAGCGCGGCGATGCGAAATCATTTGCCTGGCAATGCCTGATGGCGCGCAGACTCGCTGAGCGCGGCGTGCGATTCATTGAAGTCATCGATGCCAACAACTGGGATGCGCATGGCAATATCAAGGATCATGAAAAGATGGCCCGCAACATCGATCAGCCGATCGCGGGCCTGATTCGTGATCTCAAATCGCGCGGCATGTTTGAGGAAACGCTGATCGTCTGGTGTACCGAGTTCGGCCGAACACCAGCGGCACCGGGCGGAGGTAGAGACCATCACAAAGCAGCATTCTCCTGCTGGCTCGCAGGTGCTGGCGTCAAGGGCGGCGTCGTTTACGGCGCTTCCGATGAGTACGGCCTGACCATCGCGGAGAATCCCGTGCATGTTCACGACTTCCACGCCACCATTTTGCACTTGGCCGGGCTGGACCACGAAAAGCTCACCTTCCGCTACGGCGGACGCGATTTCCGACTGACCGATGTTCACGGCAACATCGTCAAAGACGTCATAGCGTGAACAGTGTTCATAAAAGATGAACGGCGTTCATCCAGACTGAACAGCATTCATGTATTCTCTCCGCTTTTTTGTTTCTACCTCAATACCTCTGCGCCTTCTTCGTTCCCCTACCACCATGATCACCCGCTGCGCCTGGCCCAAGTCAGACCTTTCCATTCACTACCACGATCACGAGTGGGGCACGCCTTCGCACAGTGATGCACATTTGTTTGAGAAGCTGATTCTCGATGGTGCCCAGGCTGGCCTGAGCTGGGAGATCATCCTGCGCAAGCGCGAGAACTATCGCAAAGCGCTCGACGGTTTCGACTACGAAAAGATCGCGCGCTATAGCGCCAAGAAAATCGAGAAGCTCATGCTCGATCCGGGCATCGTCCGCAATCGTCTGAAAATCAACTCCGCAGTGACCAACGCGAAGGCGACGATCGCGGTGATCGAAGAGTGCGGCAGCCTCGATGCTTATCTCTGGCAGTTCGTGGAGGGGAAGCCGGTGCAGAATCGTTGGCGATCGATGAAGGAAGTACCCGCGAAGACCAAGCAATCCGACGCGATGAGCAAGGACATGAAAAAGCGCGGCTTCAAATTCGTCGGCTCCACCATCTGCTACGCCATTATGCAAGCCGTCGGCATGGTCAACGATCACACCACCGATTGCTTTCGCCATCGTGAACTTGGCGGCAAGTAGGGTGAGAAGGCGTAGCCGCAAAAAGGCGCAAAAGTCGCAAAAGGGGAAGCGGGGATTAACGGAGATCAATAGCCGCGACTC
>CAZYQL010000209.1:4791-6339 GCA_964650055.1 uncultured Phycisphaeraceae bacterium
CCGCGACTCGTTGAGTCGCGGCTCAGGCATCAGCGCATCAATCGAATCCTTCCTTCTTTTCATTTTTGCGCCTTGTGCGCTTTTTCGCGGCCAACGCCTTTTCAGCCATCGAGCTTGGCGCCGAGTTTGGCGATCAGGTCATCGAAATGTTCGAGTGAGTAGAAATCGATGGCGAGGGTGCCGGTGCCCTTCTTCTTGCCTTGCTGAATGCGAACCTTGGTGGACAGTTGCTGGGTGAGTTGCCGTTCCAAGTCAGCCGTGTGCGTGGTGCGGGCCCGCTTGATTTTGCCAGCCCCTTTGTCGCTGGCGGGGCCAGTGGAATCGAGCAGATCGCGCACCGCCCTTTCGACCTGACGAACCGACCAGGATTCTTTAACCGCTTGTATCGCCAGGGCTCTTTGAGCATCGGAATCACTGACACCCGCCAGTACTTTGGCGTGCCCGCCAGCCAACAAGCCATCACGGACGAACTGTTGAACATCATCGTGTAAAGACAGTAAACGCAATGAATTAGAGATAGTAGAGCGCTCAACACCCACGCGATCAGCCACCTGTTCATGGCTCAGTTCGTAGCGATCGATGAGCTGCTGGAAAGCTTCGCCTCGCTCGATGGGATTGAGGTCTTCGCGCTGGAGATTTTCGATCAGTGCCCACTCGGCAGTGTCTTGATCGCCCAGGTCCCGAACGATGGCGGGGATCTCGGCAAGGTCGGCGAGTTGAGCCGCACGCCAGCGGCGCTCACCGGCGATGAGTTCATATTGGTTGGCGTGACCGGGGCGCGGCCGAACCAGGATGGGTTGCATCACGCCATCGAGCCGAATGGAGGCAGCAAGTTGTTCAAGGGCGCGCAGGTCAAACTGCTTGCGAGGCTGGTAGGGGTTGGGTGTGATCGCGGTGATCGATAAAGATCGAACAATCGCGGCAGGTGGAGGATCGGTCAAATTAAATGTTGATGGATCCCCCTCGGCGAGCATCTCGGCGGGTGCAACAGTCGCAAGCCTGGCGCGCGGAGGTGCGGATGTTTCGGGCGTGACGACCGAGAATTCGCTGGCCGCCAGTTGACCAGGCGCGATGCTTGGGTTGGCCATCAAACTACTAAGGCCGCGGCCAAGTCGGGCGGGGCGAGCTTTGGCGTTCTGATCGTTGGACATGCGTGAACCTCCTTGTTCGGTGATCGAAGTAGATTCATCGTACCAAGTCGCGGGAGTTTTGGAAGGGGAATTTGGTATTGCGCGCGAATGTTCCACGTGGAACAGGAAAGGGCAAAGTCTAGAGTTTGTAAAGCCGCGACTAAACGAGTCGAGGCCGCCGGTGAACTGAAGGAGCGTGAATCGCGCCTTGATCAATGTCGCCCCTGGCTCTTTGGCCTTGTAGATCGATTAAAACATTACACGCCAATTGGCTGTTGGCGTCCGCGACTCGTTGAGTCGCGGCTCTACTCACCTGTCAAATGTTCCACGTGGAACATCGCCATCCCAGTTGCTCTGCATACTACAACGCGGTAGGCTTGCTCAAATGGACGACTCCCCTATCGAAATCATCGCTCGC
>CAZYQL010000210.1:0-6288 GCA_964650055.1 uncultured Phycisphaeraceae bacterium
GATTTGCGATTTGTGATTTAAAAAAGGATGGGAGTCATGATGTTTGATCACCTGTTGCGATGGTCGCTTGTGATGGTGCTTTGCTGCGTGGCGATGCAAATGGTTGGCTGCGAAAGTTCGGGTGCACAGGTGGTGTATGGCACCGGCTATGTGCCCACGGAGCCGACGGTCGTGGTGGTGCGGCCCTTCGCGGTCACTGCGGAGGAAGCGGTGCGCGATGCGGATGTGCTGCCGGCCTGGGTGATTCGCAATCCTCGCTCGCGCTTTCAGACCAGCGAAGACATTCGCTATGGCCACATCTCCGCAGAGCTGCTGGCCAAGGAACTGATCAACGAACTGAGCCTGCGCGGCATCCCCGCAGTCATGTCCGATGGTTCCAAGCCACCGACCAATGCGACGATCATCACCGGCCAGTTTGCTGACCTTGATACTGGTACCAAGTGGCTGCGACCGGAGATTGGCTATAGCCTCAAGATTGGCTACGAGGCGCGGGCGCAGATTATCCAACACAATGCGATGGTCGTGGAGATGACCGTCTATTCCGGTGGTGAAGGTGTGGAAGGTGCCCGCGAGATGGCGGCACATATCGCACATCAGCTTTATGTGAGTTACGTGCTGGGCGGGTGGGGGAGTGCGAAGCTCAAGTGAGGCCGACTAATTCAGTCGGAGCGGGAATCCGGGGTACTTTAAGAGAACACGAAGACACGAAGGGGAGCGAAGCCGCAAGCGGCGTTCACGCGCGAAAGAGTTGCTTGAGCATCGCGATGGCGACTTTGGAGGCCTTCACTTTGTTGGAGCCGACGCCTTTGCTTTCGCCGACACGAGCGCGGAAGACGATGGGAATCTCGATGACGCGCAGCCGCATCTTGAGCGCTTCGATGAACATGTGCGGCGAGAAGTGATTGCCCAGCACAGTGAGTTTGCTCTTGAGCTTGTGATATGAATCGACGCGCATGGCGCGATACGTGCAGCCCATGTCGGTCAGGCGCGTGCCCCAGAAGCGAACCTGCACCAGTTTGGCGACGATCTGATTCGCCGGGTTGATCAGCCAATCCATTTGCGTGGTGCGCTCGCGCAGTTCCTGCGTGGCGCGGGTGCCCAGCACCATGTCAGCGTTCTCCAAGTAGGAGAGCATCTTTTTTACATCAGCCGCCGCGAAGGTCATGTCGCCTTCGCAGAGAATCACGACATCGGCATCTTTTGAAGTCTCAGCGAGTGTGCGCTGACAGCATGAGCCATAGCCTGGCACCATTTCGGTGACGACCAGATCAGCACCGGCATCGATCGCGGCTTGCTTGGTGTTGTCCTTCGAGTTGTTTTCAACGACGACGACCTTGTGTACCTGCGGACATGCTTTGAATTCGCGCACTGCCTGGCTGATGGCGGCTTCGTCGTTGTAGGCAGTGAGGCCGACGTGAACGCGTGCACCATCGAGCGGCAGAAAAACAAAATCGCGAGGCGGCACCAGCTTGCGATGCAAAATGAAAAGCGAGATGAAGACCGATGAGCCGGTGATGAACGTCGCCCACATCAGCACGCGGAACGTGTGATAAAACCATACTTGGCCCGGCTGAAGAAACAACCAGACCACCGTGCACAGCGACGCCAGACTGAAGCAGATCAGAAAGAGCGACACACTCCAAAGCGCCGCCCGGCCAATGAGGTCTGCCCGGCGCAAAGCAATCGGCGTACTGTCCGCCTCGGGTGAGGCATAGTTCGCCACCGCGCGGGAAGAATCAGATGTCGCAGAATTATCAGACACGCAAGCGCTCCAAATGGAATACCCAAGAGTCTATCGGCACAACGCCCCGCAGAGGCCAGCGAAGGTTGATGGGCAGCTTTTCATTCCCGCCTGCTGGCGGGCAGGGCGGCTAGACACTAGAATCGTTCGAGTCTCACGGACACTCGTCCATCATTTGTTGTTTCCAAAAAGGGATCGCCATGAGCTGGATTGAAAACCGCTTTGAGGAAGGCCTGATCGTCACGAGTGTGGACTGGGCGATTAACTGGGCACGCAAGAGTTCGCTCTGGCCCATGACGTTCGGCCTGGCCTGCTGTGCGATTGAGATGATGGCGTTTGCGGCTTCGCGTTATGACGTGGATCGCTTTGGTGCCGGTGCGTTTCGTGCGACGCCGCGCCAGGCGGATCTGATGATCGTCGCGGGTACGGTGACTTATAAGATGGCTGCTCGTGTGCGCCGGCTTTACAATCAGATGCCTGAGCCGAAGTACGTCATCGCCATGGGTGCCTGCACCGTCGGCGGCGGACCTTATTTCAAGTATGGCTACCACGTCGTCAAAGGTGTCGATCTCGTCGTGCCTGTCGATGTCTATGTGCCCGGCTGCCCGCCTCGCCCCGAAGCCCTGCAAGAAGGCCTGATGCGCCTCATGGACAAAATCGATCGCCAGACCATCGGTATGCCACGCGGCACCAAAAAAGCAGCACGCGAAGAAAACTTCCCGGTGCCTGCGCCTGCGGCGATTTGAATCATCATCAAGCAAAGAAGCCCGCGATCAGACGCCGCTTGCGGCTTCGCTCTTCGCCTTCTGCAGCACACCGATATCAAGCGCTGGCCAGTTGCACCGGGCGCGAAGTTTCGCGCACCCGCACCGGCCGACCGCTGCGCATCGATAGATTCGCCGCCAGCGTCACCGCCAGCGTCTTGACGCCCTCGGTATAGTTGCAGGCAACCAGCGATTGATCGTTTTTTTCAACCGCTTCGAGGAACCGTTTGATCTGCCTGAAGTAGCCACGCTCGGTGCCCAAGTAGTCAATGGTTTGTCCAAAGACTCGCCCGGTGAGTTTCGATTCTCCGCTTAACCGCAAATAGATTTCATCGCCCACCAGTTCCAGGCTGCTCGTTTCATCCGCCTGTGCGACGCAGGAACTGGTGACACTGGCGATGGCGCCGCTGGTGAAGCGCAGGTTGATCACACTGCACTCTTCAAAGCTGGCGATGTGTGCAGCGGAGACGCGCTTGGTGCCTAGGGCGTGAACTTCATCGACATCACCAAAGAAAACGCGCAGGGTGTCGATGATGTGCGTCGATTGTTCGACGACCTGCCCGCCTGACATGCGCGGATCGCCCCACCACGGATGGCCAGCCGCCATGCGAAACATAAACCTGCCCGAGCCCATGACGATTCTCTTGCCAGCAACGAGTTGCTTGGCGCGGATGACGGTGTCGGAGTAACGCGCGACGTAGCCGACCTGATTGATGATGCCGGTTTCCTGAATCACATCGCGAGTGATCTTGGCGACGATCGGATTCAATGCGACAGGCTTAGCAACGAAGACCGCTGCGCCAGTGCGGGCAATGTCGATCACCTGCTGGTCATGAGCACCCGGAGGCAGGCAGACGAAAACGACATCAGGCTTGATCTCGCTGAGCATGTGGCGGTAATCGTGGTAGGCGGAGCAGGATTCCTCCTTACCGATTTTAGCTGCGACGTTGTCGTCGATATCGCAGACCGCTGTGAGTGGCCGCTGTAATGTGGCCAGACTCTTGCGGTAGTTGGTGGCGATGCCGCCCAGACCGATGATGGCGATTTTCATGACTTCATTCGCTTTCTGCCGGCGGCCTTGCGCTGACATCCCCGAAAGCAGGCAAATGAACCATCAGATATCTGGGCAAGGTAAGCGAGTTAACTTGTCGGGTTTCTCTCCTGTTACGCGCGCCAATGCGCGGTCATCGCTGCTGCGCAGTTGAGCGAAGCAGGGGGAACCTGCGAAGCTGTAACGATCATGCCGGGAATAACGAATGTAAGACCGGCCAATCATGCGATAATGGAAGCCAGAGGGCAGAGGCAGAGGCAGTAGCAGAGGCAGAGGCAGTGATCAGTAAAGCTGTTCAAGCCCATGGGGAGGCTGCTACTCTGACTTCTGACTTCTGACTTCTGATCTCTGCTCCTGCCCCTGCTCCCGCTCCTGCCCCTGCCACTGCCACTGATTCCCCCCCATGCTCCTTCCTCACGCACAACGACTGGCTCAATCGCTCATGCAGCACCACAAGCTGCGTGGCTGGTCATTCGCCTACAACCGGCGAAAGCGCTGCCTGGGCCTCTGTCGTCACGATGAAAAACTCATCGAGCTTTCCATCTTCTACGTCGCCGCCAACGATGAAGGCTCCGTGCGCGACACCATCCTGCACGAAGTCGCCCACGCCTTAGCGGGCCCTACCGCAGGACATGGGCCGCGCTGGAAAGCCAAGTGCGTGCAGATCGGCGCCAAGCCCGAGCGCCTCGACCGCGAAGCGACCATGCCCAGCGGCCGTTGGAAAGCAACATGTCCCGGCTGCTGCAAGCAGTACACGCGTCATCGCAAGCCGATGCGCAATAGAAGGTACATCTGCCGTGCGTGTGGACCGGATACGGGTGTGCTGTCGTTTTTGGTGTGAGTGAAGAATCAAGCTTCAGATCTCAAATCTCAAATCACAAACAAACTCCAAGGAAGCAAAAGCCAATCAAGCAGAAACCAATCAAGCAGCGAAGCGATCTCCGCTCCTATTTGCTCCTATTGGATTTTGGAGCTTGTTTGAGATTTGTAATTTGTAATTTGTGATTTTCGCTTTGGATCGTTGCAGCAATTTTTCCCGCTGCCGATTACCATTTCTCTTTTCCACTACTTCACCGGAGTTCTCCTATGTCACCTCGCTTGCTCGCTCTGATTATCGTGTTTGCATCCATGAGTCTGTTCACCATCGGTTGCCAGGCTGCTGCTGCGCCCACCAAGCTGCGTGTCTATCTGGGCACCTACACGGGCAAAGAGAGCAAAGGCATCTACGTCAGCGAACTCGATCTCAAGACCGGCACCCTCACCGAGCCGCAGCTCGCTGCCCAGACCACCAATCCTTCGTTCCTGGCGATTCATCCGACCAAGAAATATCTCTACGCAGTCGGCGAGATCAGCGAGTTTGAAGGCAAGAAAACCGGAGCCGTCTCCGCCTTCGCCATCGATCCAAAGACCGGCCTGCTCACGCCTCTCAATAAGCAATCCTCCATGGGCACCGGCCCGTGCCACCTCGTCGTCGATGCCACCGGCAGTGCCGTCCTCCTGGCCAACTACGGCGGCGGCAGTGTCGCTTCACTGCCTATTCAAAACGACGGCTCACTAAGCCCCGCCGCCAGCGCGATTCAGCACGCCGGGTCCAGCGTCAACCAAGGAAGGCAGCAAGCCCCGCACGCCCACTCGATCAATCTCGATGCCGCCAACCGCTTCGCCTTCTGCGCTGACCTGGGCCTCGATCAGATTCTCATCTACAAATTCGATGCGAAGACCGCCACGCTCTCACCCAACGATCCGCCCTACGGCGTCGTCAAGCCCGGCTCAGGCCCACGCCATTTCGCCTTCCATCCCGGCGGCAAATTCGCCTACGTCTGCAACGAAATGACCAGCGGCATCACCGCGTTCACTTACGATGCCCAGCGCGGCGCACTCGAAGAAATTCAAACGCTCTCGACGCTGCCTGAGCCAGTCAAAGGCAACTCAACCGCCGAGTGCCAGGTACACCCCAGCGGTAAGTTTGCCTACGTCTCCAATCGTGGCCACGACAGCATTGCGATCTTCACCATCGATCAGGCCACCGGTAAACTCACTGCCGCGGGCCACACGAAGACCGGCGGCAAAACCCCGCGCAACTTCGGCATCGACCCCACCGGCCAGTTCCTCCTCGCCGCTAACCAAGGCACGAACGATGTCTTCGTCTTCCGCATTGATCAAACCACCGGAGCACTGACCCCGACCGGCCAATCGATCAAGGTCGGCTCACCGGTGTGTGTGAAGTTTGTGGTGATGGAATAAACAAGTTCAAGGTTCAAAGTTCAAGGTTCAAGGTTCAAAGTTGCAGAACGCGAGTCATTGAAGACATGAGAAACAATGCCCTCGGCGGGCGGCCCGTTCAATCGCCACGTGGCTCAAACCAAAGCCACGTCTTCGGCGGCCCGCTGAATGTCAAAACGCCTACGTGTGCGTCGCGCGTAGAATTCTCGCCGCTTGCGGCTTCGCTCTTTCGCCGCTTGCGGCGTAGCGACATCAGCGCTGCGATCCTCGCGCAACAGTTTTCTGTTCGTCACGCCTCATACCTTCTCACCACCAGCGTGTCGTTCTGGCCGCCGAAGCCGAAGCTGTTGCTCATGCAGATATCGACCATCGCTTGCCTTGCGGCATTGGGGACGTAATCCAGATCGCACTCGGGATCGGGGGTGTCGAGGTTCATGGTGGGCGGGAGAATCTGATCGCGGATGGCGAGGACGCAGGTGATCAGTTCCACCGCACCGGCGGCGGCGATG
>CAZYQL010000211.1:0-6256 GCA_964650055.1 uncultured Phycisphaeraceae bacterium
CCAATGAAGAATCGCAGAATTGCATTGAGGTTTTTCGTCACTGGCGTTCGGGCAGGTATTTGACCGGTAAATCCCATGATTTTTAAGACATGAAGGCCGGTATTCTTGTGCTCATTCGCGGCCACGCCCCTTCCGGGATACGATTTATCGTAAAACCGCGATGCTTTAGGAGAAGCCCGGCCCTTCGGGCCGGCGCTAAACGAAAAGACTTGCGGATCAATTGCCTGTCCCCTGTCCCCCTGCCCCTGCCTCTGATCCCCATGGCCAAACGACCGCCCCAAGTTGCTTTGCTTGTCGAGTCCAGCCGTGCCTATGGCCGAGGGCTGCTCACAGGTATCGCGCATTACGCACGCCTGCACGGTCGCTGGTCGGTTTATCACTACGAACGCTCACTCAACGATCCCGCGCCCGATTGGCTGGCGAAATGGAAGGGACACGGCATCATCGGCCGACTCGAAAATCCGCAGCTCATCCGCACCATCCAAAAACTCAACTGCCCCGTCGTTGACCTGCGCGGCCTGCACGATCTGCCCGGCATCCCCCTCGTCGAAACCAACGACAAGACCGTCGTTCGCATGGCGTTGGATCATCTCATGGAGCGAGGCTTCACCCGCTTTGCCTACTGCGGTTTCGCTGGTGCCAATTACTCGGATCGTCGCCTCTCCTTTCTCAAACAGTTCACCAGCGATGATCGCTACTCCCTGGAAATCTACGAGTCCGATGACCTGGCCCACCTCTCTGACACCGTCGCCACCGAATCGCGTGGCCTTCATTACGAAGGTGCCATTGCCCGCTGGCTTGCGAAGCTGCCCAAGCCCATCGGCGTCATCGCCTGTAATGATGTGCGCGGTCAGCAGGTGCTCAATGCTGCGCGAGAACACAACATCTCCGTGCCTGAAGACCTGGCTGTCATCGGCGTTGATAATGATGAAGTGCTCTGCGAACTTTCCGACCCGCCGCTGTCGAGTGTCGAGCCTAATACCTTTCGCATCGGCTACGAAGCTGCCACGCTGCTCGATCGCATGATGGCGGGGTATCGGCCTGAGGCGCGCACGCTTTTCATCGAGCCTTCGGGTGTCATCACGCGCCAGTCCACCGATGTACTTGCGATGGCGGATCGCGAGGTGGCTGCGGCTGTGCGCTTCATTCGCCAGCATGCCACCGATGACATCGCCGTCGAAGATGTGCTCAATCAGGTCAAGCTTTCGCGCAGCACGCTTGAGCGCAGATTCTGCAAAATCATCGGCCACTCCCCCAAAGCGGAAATCCTTCGCATCCGACTCGACCGCGCCAAACGCCTGCTCGCCGAGACCGATTACTCACTGCTGATCATCGCCCAGATGACCGGCTTCAAACACGCGGAATATCTGAGCGTCGTCTTCAAACAAAAGTTCGAACAGACCCCCGGCCAGTTCCGCACCAGCAACAAACTCTCACCCAAGGTTTGAGCGGGATGAGTGAGAGAGAATCAACTTTAGTCGTATGCTCCATAACGAGCCACGACCGTAAGGGAGTGGATGAATCAAGACGCAGTCCCGCTTCCTAACGGGCGCGGCTCGTTACGTTTTTCCAACAAAAAAAACCCCGGCACCTGCCGGGATTCTTGCATCGATAAACTTACATTTTCCCAAGCTGAAAACGATCACTTCTTCTCGACGATCGCTCGCAGTTCCTTCTCGCTGGTGGTCAGCACGGTGGTGATATCTTCCGCGTGTGAGTCCCAGTATTTGAGCTTCTCAGCTTCGCTGGGTTCCGTGAGTGGACGCACGATGCGAAAGCCTATGTGGAAGGCATCGGTGAACCACCACACACTCTTGGGCAACTGCGGGTCGCGGTGTTGAAATTGCTTGTCCGACGCCAATCGTGCAGTCGAGCGGCAAAGCTCCGGCGGTGCATCCCAGTGCCCGCCGCGCGCGACAGTCGGGAAGACTTGAGTGGGCCAGTTGATCACTTCGCTGGCCTTAACGCTCTTACCTGCGAACTTGGTGTACCACTCTTTCGAGTAGCCATCGATGACCCACTCGGCGACGTTGCCGTGCATATCGTGAAGGCCCCAGGGGTTGGCCTTTTTGGAGCCGACCTTGCGGTAGCCTGAGCCGGTCTGCGGATGGCCTTGGGTGGGATCATCGTAAACAGAGTTGTCGAAGTTGATGGCGTAATCGCCCAGCGCATCAGGCGCGTCGCCGAAGGAGTAAGCGGTCTTGGTGCCTGCGCGTGCTGCATATTCCCACTCCGCTTCGGTGGGCAGGCGGTAGAAGTGGCCGGTGCGTTTGCTGAGCCACTTGGTGAACTGCTTGGCGCCGAACTGGGAAATATCCGCGACGGGGTAGCCATCGAACTGTCCCATGCCTTTGAGAATCGGCTGCGAATCCTGCTCCCACAGCGGCGTGGGAATACTCACGCCATCGGCGTATTTTTCCTTGGCCACGCGCTCGTTCTTTTCCTTGCGAATCGGATACTCATCGCGGAAGAGCTGGTAGTCATCCCAGGTCACTTCAAACTTGCCCATCCAGAACGGCTCAACTTCCACCTCAAACTGCGGGCCTTCATCAGCGACGCGATTGGCTTCGCCGGCCGGTGAACCCATGGTGAACTTGCCGCCGGGGATCGGGAGCATTTCCAGGTGCTTGCCGATCTGGGCCTTATAAGGCTTCATCTCGGCCGCAGTCTTGGCGCTGTCATCCGCCATCACGTTCACCGACATGGCGCTCAGCGCGAGTGCCAGTGAGAGGAAGCCGGTCTTTTTCATCAAGCTTCGAAACATGGAATGAATCTCCAAAGGGATGTAAGCGGGAATCAGGAATCTGAAATTTCAAATCTCAAAAAGCAATACTCGAACAAAATCCAATCGATCACAAAAGCAGAGAACGAAACCATCGTACGTCGCATCGTTTGTTAATTGATGCTGGTCATTTGGATTTTCCGTCCTAAGGCTGGTGTTCCCATCTTCATACGTCGCAACGACCTCGCGCAGCGACTTGCCATGGTCCTAAAACTTCGCCTTCTCTACTTCCGAAGGCTCTTTGAGCGGGCGAACGATGCGAAATCCTATGTGAAACGCATCGTATGACCACCATTGACGCTGGGGCAGATTCAAAGCCAAGTCCTGCAAAGATTTCATGCTCATGACTTTGCAGCAGGGACCAAGGCGATGGGCCACCTGATGTCCAAGAATCCAGCCCCGTAGGATAGCCCGGCGAGATTCAAACGCCAAACCAATGGTGGCGAATTTTGTGCGACAATCCGCGTCTCGCCGCTCTATAATCCGGAGATGCGTCATCAGGTGGAACAATGGCTTGCGGGTTTTTCGCTGGATGCGTCGCTGCACCCCCATGTGGCGGCGGTGTTCGTTGCGCTGCCGGTGGAGGTGCGCGATGACTTGATGGGTGACCCGCAGTTCACGCTCACCGATTTTGAGCCGGGGCATGGTCGCAGCTTTCAGGTGCTTGTGGGTATGCCCACGCTCACATCGCCGGGCAAGCAAGGCGGCAGCAGAGCAGTGGTCCTCAAGCGCAGAATGTGGCGGCGCGATGAGCCGTTCATCCGCTGGGTGATTGCTCATGAACTGGCGCACGCGCATCTGCGCAATGAAGGACGCTACCCCGGCGAAGACCCGGAGGTGGCAGCCGATGCGCTGGCGATGATGTGGGGATTTCCAAGACCCTGGTGAGGCGGGGGCGCAAGCGGGTTTTGGAGACGAGGGGTATCTTGCGGAGCGATTGCGGCGATCTGTTTTCAGTGGTTCTTGTTTGGTGATTTGCTTGTGTCATTGTTCGGGAGCATTGCTTTGCTGCGATTTCATTTTCTGTTTTTTCTGGTGATCAGTTCATTCAACGCTTGGCCTGTCGTTCAAGCACAGACGACGAAAAAACCCAACGTCCTCTTCATCGCCGTCGATGACCTGCGCCCGCAGCTTCATGCCTATGGCCATGCGTTCATGGTCACGCCCAACATGGACAAGCTCGCTTCGCAAGGCCGACTCTTCCATCATCAATATGTTCAGGTGCCCACCTGCGGCGCTTCGCGTTATGCGCTGCTCACCGGTCAATGGCCTAAACAAAACGCGAGCCTGGGCAATGGTGCATTCGCGCTTTATCGAAGTGGCAACGCGCCCAAGTCGCTGCCGCAGGTCATGGGCGAGCAGGGGTATGTGACGGTGCAGATGGGCAAGATCAGTCACTCGCCCGATGGCATGTGGGGCGATCGCACGCCAGAGGTGGTTGGTGGCTGGCAACTGCTGAATACGCCCTCTGGACAGTGGAAAAATAGTGAGGCGGCTTTCTTCGGCTACGAAGGCGGCAAGACCCGCACACGCGGCAAGAGTCCGCCGATGGAAGCCGCCGATGTGCCCGATGAAGGATACCCCGATGGCATCATGGCCGAGGCTGCGGTGGAGCAGCTAAAGAAGCTGAGCGAGAGTGATAAGCCGTTCTTTTTTGCTGTCGGTTTCTACAAGCCGCACCTTCCGTTTTGTGCGCCTAAGAAATATTGGGATCTCTACGACCGCGCCAAAATCGATATCTCTGATGTCGATCCTGTCACCCGCGCCGGCGGCGAGTTCTTCGGTAACTACGCTCACGATGGCTCGCAAGCACGCGAAGATGCTTACGTCCGTCACCTGCGCCACGGCTACTACGCAGGCACCAGCTTCGCCGACGCCCAAGTCGGCAAGGTGCTCAAAGCGCTCGATGATCTCAAGCTCTCCGACAACACCATCGTCATCCTCTGGGGCGACCATGGCTACCACCTTGGCGAACTGGGCATCTGGGGCAAACACACGCTCTACGAACACGCGCTCCGCTCCGCGTTTATTGTGCGAACACCTGACATGAAGCAGCCGGGCGTGGCTACGAAATCGATGATCGCCACCATCGACATCTACCCGACGATCATGGAACTCACCGGCTCACCCCGGCCCGATCATCTCGATGGCCAGTCGTTTGTTTCTATCTTGAATGATCCCGCAGCAACGACCCATCGCCCGGCGCTCGGTTTCTGGGGTGACGGTGAATCAATTCGCACGAAGGACCATCGCCTGATTCGCAGTGGCAAAAGTGTTGAGCTGTTCGACCATCGCACCGATGCGGGTGAGAAAAAGAATGTCGCGAAGGATCAGCCGAGGGTGGTGGAGATGATGCTCAAGCAGATGGATGAAATGCTGGCGCAGCGCAAAGCGAAGTGAAGGCGTGGTGAGCCGCGACTTAACAAGTCGCGGACGCCAACGGCCTGAAGGGGTGAAATATTTTAGGTTGGCGCAAAGCAACGACGTTGACCGCCACCCTTCGCCTAGGCATTTAAGACAAGGCGCGATGGACACGCCTTCAGTCCGCTTGCGTCCGCGACTCGTTGAGTCGCGGCTCAGTGGCGGCTAGAGGAAATCATTCCTGCACTTCAAGCAGATCCTGCGCCAACGTGATGAGCCGTTCCAGGCGTACCGGCTTGAGCATGTAGCCATCGACGCCGTGATGCTCAGCATATTGCTGGTGCCGTTTGCCTTCGTTGGCGGTCACCATGATGACGCGGGCTGGGCTAGGGAAGCTCTTGATTTTCTCGAGCACGAGAAAGCCCGAGCGCTTGGGCAGCATCATGTCCAGCACGACCAGATCAGGAGCATCGGTCTCGCAGATGCGGACAGCGGTGTTGCCATCGCTGCAAGTCTGCGTGCGGGCACCTTCAGCGCGCAAGGCATGTTCAATACTGTCGCGCACTTCCGGATCGTCATCGACGATGAGAATTTTTTTATCGAGCAGACGCGTTTGGGTGGTTTCATCGAGCATCACAAGCAAATCTCCAGGCAGCATCAGGCTGCGATTGCGTATTGTATCGTTCTATTGTTGCCAAAGCGATGGTCGGGTCAAGTGGCACGGCAGAACAAGGCAGATGCCGGGTTTACATAGTTAGCCGTTCGCCTTGGCGAACGAAGTGCGGATTGGCCGCAAAAAGGCGCAAAAAGCGCAAAACAGAAAGGGGAGGCATGGATCGGAAGATTAAAAACCAAGCCCGATGGTGAGGCTGACTCCGGGGGCGAACCGTCGCGGGTAAGCCTTTGGAACCTTGAACCTTGAACTTTGAACCTTGAACCTTGAACCTTGAACTTTGAACTCAGAACTCAGAACTCAGAACTCGGAACCTCCCATGCTCTTCAACATCGGCATACTCATCTTCGTTCTGGGCATCGCCTACTGGCAGGGATTGCAAGGTTTCCTCAGCGCTCTGCTCCACCTGGGCCTGGTGATTGTCGCGGGCGCTTTGGCCT
>CAZYQL010000212.1:0-4323 GCA_964650055.1 uncultured Phycisphaeraceae bacterium
TTCACTTCGCCGCCGCCTTGCCCTTTTCTTCTTTCTCTTTGCGGGCTTGCACACCCGGATCGGCGGCGATGATTTTCTTGATGACGCTTTCGTTCAGGGCATCCTGGCCGCTGAACGGGAAGCCTTGCCAGCGGACGACGCCGTCGGTGGAGATGATGAGTACGTGGGGGATGCCTTCGACGCCGACTGCTTGTTTCATTTTGCCTGCGGGATCGAGCGCGATGTTGAAGCCGACTTTGTTTGTGGCGAGAAAATCTTTGACGGTGTCGAGGGTTTCATCGCTGATGCCGACGATGACGAGGTCATCTTTGAACTGTTCCTGCCAGGCGGTGAGTTTGGGCATGGCTGCTTTGCAGGGGCCGCACCAGGTCGCCCAGAAATCGATGAGGATGACTTTGCCTTCGGTCTTGGGGGCATCGCCGATCCACTGATCGACTTCGAGTTTGGGGGCGGGCTTGCTGCGCAGGTCGTTCTTGGCGAAGAGTCGTTTATCGACGGGCTTGGGGAACTTGCCGATGAGCGTCTTGGGATCGATCGGCTTGCCATCTTCCTTGATCAACGCAGCCACGATGTCTTCGATCTTATTACGATTAGCACCGGCGACGCGCATGTTGCCCTTCTTGTCCACGATGAAATAGCTGGGGATGAACTGAATGGAGAGCGCGGTGGAGATGCCACGCTTGTCATCGGCGGCGAAGGCCCAGGGCAGTTGTTTGTCCTTCACGAAGGCATCCATTTTTTCAAAGCCGTTGGCGGAGTGAACGCCGAGGATGACCAGGCCTTGCTCGGCATATTTTTCGTGCAGTGCTTTGAGCTTGGGAATCTGTGCGATGCACGGGCCGCACCAGGTGGCCCACATGTCGATGATGACGACCTTGCCTTCGAGGTCTTTCCAGGAGCGGGCTTGGGTATTGATCCAGCCGGTGAGGTCATCGATCTTGGGCGCGGGCTTGCCTTCCATTGCATCCCAGGCATCGCGGAGTTCGGGCTTGGCGCTGTCGCGCCAGCCGGTCTCATCGACTTCATCAGCGGCGTGAGTGAATGCTGAGGCGAAGGTGAGGACAACGAGTGCAACGAGTGAAGTGCGAAATCGTGAGGACATGAAAACTCTCCGCAAAGGATGAATGATCGTCATGGGCGAAAGGCCCGACCATTCTTAAAAGGACAAAGCGCGGTATGACAAGACGCACTATCCAGTGAGGGACTACCTTATCATACCGCTGACAGGCGCTGATATTGCGCCGAGGTCCATCAATCTGCCGATTTACAACCATGTGACGATTGCGCCTGTGGTGGCGGGCATGTCAATCCACTGCTGCTGAACCTTCCATGACGCGAATTGAAAAGCGAGTTCTGATCCGCAACACCCTGCTGGGCATTGTGCTCACGCTGATCGTTCTCATTGCTGACTGGAAAGGGAAAGACGGCTGGCTGGCGCGGGTGGAGAACAATCTTTACGACCTTCGCGCCCGCAAGTTTCAGTATTACACGCCGCTGCCGACCGATCAGATCATTCACGTTTCCATCGACGATCCTTCGCTTCAATACATCGGGCAGTGGCCGTGGAGGCGATCGATGCTGGCTGAGCTCACCGATGAGATGCACAAAGCAGGGGCGAAGGCGATCGGGTTCGACGTGCTTTTCTCAGAAGAGCAGGAGTCATACTTTGAACCCGTTGGCGCTGCTGCGGAGGAATTAACTTTTGCCCAGACGCGACTCAGTTCGCTGGAAGGCAAGTTTGTTCGCGTCAATGAGGACACGCAGTTTGCGAGAGCACTGGCGGACTTTGGCAATGCCATTCTTCCTGCGGCGCTGACCACCAAGGCTGTCCCTTCGCAGCTTCATCAGGATGTTGTGCAGGTGCTGATGGATGGCCCGCTGATGACAACGGAGGAGGTCCACGCCAAGCTCGCCGCCAAGGGCGCGATACCCGAGAGCAGCGAGACTGTATTTTCCAGCGTCGTCACCAGCGCCAAGAAAGAAGTGATCTACGCAAAGCTGGTCAGGCTGCTCGACACCCGCACGACGGAAGCGGAAGTACAGACGCTGAAACTGTTGGACGCCTACTCGATGCTTTTCCCAGGCCAGGAGCTGGTGGCGAAGAAGCTACTGCCGCCGGGATTGTTTGAGCAGCAGTTTCGCCGCGCGAGTTCGTTTCGATTGCTGCGCCGATTGGCGAGGCCGATTCCGCCGAACCTGCCGCCGCTACTTCCGGTGTCGCCCGATCTGCCGCCGATTCCTGAGTTGGCCTTTGCCGCGACAGCGACGGCTTTCGTCGATCACCTTTCTGATGCTGATGGCGTTGCTCGTTCGATCGAACTTTGGCGCAACTGCGATGGCTGGCTTTATCCGCAGCTTGGCATGCGGCTGGCCTGCGCCTGGCTGGGTGTGAAGATCGAAGACATCGAAATCTATGCCGACCACATCGTCATCCCTAAGCCCGATGGCACGAGGCTCACCGTCCCCGTCTTCTCGCAGGCCACGACACTGGCACGCTATGACTGCGGCATGTTCATGCCCATTCCGTGGTTTGGCCCTTCCCAGCGATCCGATGACTGGACGCGCATGTACGATCGGCCAGGCGCTGTCAGCGCCAGGCAATTTCTCCCCATGGTCAAGGTCTGGGAAATTCTCGATGCCCGAGACAAAGTCCGCCACAACAGCCGGGAACTCGATGAGGCCATCGGCACCATTCTTGAACTGTCCAATCCCGGCAAACTCGAGCGATACGAAGAGTTGAAGTTGCGGCAGAAGCCTGACGATGTCACCACGCGAATCGAATGGCTCGATGGCATCGTCGAAGCCAAGGAACACGAAGCTGCGACCTTCGGCTTATATGAACTTTCCGAAGAAGAAGTGGAAGAGCAACTCAAAGGTGCACCCGCAGGCGAGCGAAAGAAAATCGATGCTGCCCTGGCTGCCTATCGAAACATCGGCAAGCTGCGAAGAGAAACGCTGGACATGCTCAAACAGGTGGACGTTCGCCGCGCCTGGCTGAAGAATGAGATGAACGGCAAAGCCGTGCTCGTGGGATTCACCGCCACCGGTCGCGTTGACGTGGTGCCCACCAGTCTGATGCCCTCGTGCCCCGGCCCTGTCGTGCATGGTGTCGTCTTCAACGCCATTGTCACCGAGGATGTCTGGACCCGCGCTTCACCCTGGATCACGCGCGGCCTCACACTCCTGGTCGGCATCATCGCCACCGCCACCGTCGCTTACTTTCAACCTGTCCCCGCCCTGCTCACTTCACTCGCCATGGCCGTCGGATATGTATTTTTCAACGGGCTGCTCCTCTTTGATTATCACAACACCATCGTCGGCGTTGCCGGGCCACTCGTCGCCATCGCCCTGGTCTGGTCCGGCTGCACGCTCATGCGCTTTGTCGTCGAACGCGCAGAACGACGTCACATTGAAAATCGCTTCCGCAGTTATGTCGATCCCGCGCTGGTCAACTTCGTCATTGAAAATCCTGACAAGATTCATCTCGAGGGTGAGAGCCGAGAGATGACCGTCGTCTTCACCGATCTGGCGGGCTTCACCACGATCAGTGAAAAACTCAAGGAACGCGTCGTCCCGATTCTTAATGAATACATGCAGCGCATGGTCAATATCATCCGCAACCCGACCATGCCATCGAAGCGGCAAGGCTACCGCAATAAGTTCCTGGGCGATGGCATCATGTTCTTCTTCGGTGCTCCTTATCCCAACGCCAAGCACGCGGTCGATGCTGTTGCCACGGTGCTGAAGATGCAGCTTGCGATGTTCGATTTCAACAAGTGGCTCGAGGCGCAGGATCTGCCAGCCGTGAAAATGCGCGCAGGCATCAGCACCGGCAAAATGGTCGTAGGCGATGCAGGCTCGCCCGATGCCAGTGACTACACCGTGCTCGGTGATGATGTGAACTTTGGCGCTCGCCTCGAATCAGCGAACAAGGCCACGGGCACACTGGTGATGGTCAGTCAGCGTACCCGCGAAATGTGCGGCGACCTCTACCTCTTCCGCCCCATCGCCCGGCTGCAAGTCGTCGGAAAATCACAGAGCGTACAGGTCTTTGAGCCGATCTGTTATCACGAAGAAGCCACCGAAGATCATCACAAACTCGTCGCCATGACCAATGCGATGATCGATACCTTCGTGCAGAGCAAATTCGTCGATTGCATCGAACGCATTCGCGAGCTCGATGAAGCCTTTGGCACTTCCAAGCTGGCGCAGCTCTACCGCCGCAACTGCGAGAACTATCTGGCCGAGCCGCCCGGTGCTGATTTCATTGGCACGATTGTGCTGTCGGAAAAATAAGAAGAGCCGCGACTCAACGAGTCGCGG
>CAZYQL010000212.1:4423-6170 GCA_964650055.1 uncultured Phycisphaeraceae bacterium
GAGTCGCGGCTCACACCATTTACTTTCCATTCACCGTTGATCGAATGCGATCAAGCATCGGCAGCAGGCCGTCTTCGATTACCTGATCCCAGCCCATCTTCTTAATCAGCTCCTGCCCGATGGCCAGCAGTTTCTCGCGGCCGTCATCCGTCCACGCCAGCCGCTTCATCAGTTCACTGGCCACTTCACCGGCCACGCGGGCTTCAATCGCATCGCGCTGACCTCGGCCCATGTTCTTCAGTTCATCAATCGACTGCGGATGATCGAGCTTTGTGTAATCCGCACTGATGACGACCTCGGTGCCCTTGCCGCCAGTCGCATGGCGCACAAAGCCTTCGCAGCCACACACATTGCTGATGACGCAAATCGCGCCACAAGCCAGCGGCTCCAGCGGGCTGATGCCAAACGGCTCATACGTCGCCATGCCAAACTCCACATCCGTCGCACGGCGAAGGTCCGCAATATCCATTTTCTCAGGCAGGCGTTTGCCGATGCGAGCGCGATTCCAGCCGAACTGATTCACGAGGATGACCTGCACATTTTTGTGGCCCGCGTTGAAGGCGGAAATGTCATGCCAGAGATCAACCTCAGGGCCAACGAGATCAGGATAATTTTCGTGATGATTGCGAGGCCAGCCGTAGTGCTCCTCCATCGCGATCACATCCTGAGCGCGGCGAACACCGCCACCACTGGTGAGAATGTAAAGCACGCCCTTCTTCTGTTTCGCTCCGAGCTTCGCATCAAGTTCGTGGCAAACTTTCAAATCGCGCCACAGTCCTTTGCTGATCACCGGCCGCGTCACGTGCGTCATCAGCAAATCCGGCTCCCAGCCCAGCAGCTTCTTCGAATAATCGAGCAGCATCTGCCGACTGCTCTTTTTCACCTTCATATCCAGCTTGATGTCAGGCAGCCCGTTGTAAACCAGATCGATCGGCTGATCATCAAAATTCGGACTCATAAACTGCAATTCATCGCGCGTCCTGTCACCCACCGCAATCACGCCATCACACAAATAAGCACGGCCAACCAGTGCATGCCGCAGAAACTTATCGAGATTGTGAAACACGTTGTTCACATAGAGATGCTGCGCCCGCGCCTGATCGAGCAGGTTGTAAAACATCGTGTCATGGCCGGGATGATCTTCAACGATCCTGCGAGCCGTCGCACATTCGTGAGCGTGGAACACAGTACGGAAAGATTCCTGCCCATCGAGAATCGCGCTGAGCACCGCAGGCATACCCATGTACTCGTGGCCGAACATGATGGCGGGCAGATCGCTCTTGTCCTTGAGCGCAGTCAGGGCGTAGAACGCAGGCTCAGCGAGGCGGACATATTCTTCGTAGTCCCAGGAATTTTCGTAGCGACCGCTATTGAGGCCAAAGGTTTCCCAGAGGCGATGCTTGAACACATTGAGGCGAGCCGCGTTGATGTGAAACACATCGATCAGCAGCACCTCCGCCTCACCCGTGCGACCGGTGCCAGGCACCGCATACTTGCGCGTGCCATAAACAAACTTCACATCAAAAGCCCACTCGATCGGCTTGAGCTTGGGACTGAAATGCCCGCGATCGATGTTGTCGATGGAACTGTAAAGCACATGCCCATGCTCACCGAGGCGAGCTTCAGGATCGACTTCCATATGCGAAGCCGTCGGCCCAACAAGGATGGAGCGCTCGACATGCTGCTGATAAACCGGACTGGTCATAAGCCCTTCGAGCACAGTGCCGATGCCGCCGATGTGATCGAC
>CAZYQL010000213.1:0-6148 GCA_964650055.1 uncultured Phycisphaeraceae bacterium
GTCAAGGATTTCCGGAGGGGCGAAAACACACCACTTTATAGTTGGTGCCAACCAATACGCCAATGGAACTCATCGGTCGCTCCTCGATACGAATGTTTCATCAGCGACGGGCGATTACCTCAGTGCGCATTGGGCTGATGAGGAAAGAATGGGAACATGACAACGAGGGCAGTGCTTGGTCGGGCGCTCACTTTTGAACAGAAACTTTTCCGGGCAGTGGTAACCTTCTGCTATTTTCTGCTCAATGTGTTGATAATATGATTGTTCACGCCTTCGCGGTGTGATTCCCGTTTGTTTTCACTTGTTTGTTTTCATCTGGAGTCGTCATGGCTTACATCATCACGCGTCGTCGGTTCATTCAGGCATCTGCTGCCGCCGCTGCAGTCACGGCCTACGGCCCATACTCCTCATTTGGCAAAGGGCCTAATGAAAAGCTCAATGTCGCCTGTGTCGGTGTCGGCGGGCGCGGGGCGGATGACCTCGGTGGCGTGCTGGGTGAAAATGTCGTGGCTGTCTGTGACATTGATGATAAGAACCTGGACCACGCCGGCCGTCGCGCTCCCAACGCGCAGAAGTTCAACGACTACCGCGTTATGCTCGACAAGGTGCACAAGGAAATCGACGCCATCGTCGTCGCCACCCCTGATCACATGCATGGCATGATCGCCTCGGCGGGCATGCAGCTTGGCAAACATGCTTACGTGGAAAAGCCTCTGTGCCACAACGTTTTTGAATGTCGCGTGCTGGCCAAGCTCGCCAAGAAGCACAAGCTCGCCACGCAGATGGGCACGCAGATTCATGCGGGGGACAACTACCGCAGAGTCGTCGAGTTGATCCAGGCGGGCGCGATCGGCAACGTCAGCGAAGTTCACGTCTGGGTGGGTAAGAGCTGGGCCGACGGCCGCCATCCTGAGGGCAAAGGCATCGAGCCGCCCAAGAATCTGCACTGGGATCTGTGGCATGGCGGAGCACCCTATCGCCCGTACACGCCCAACACCTACCACCCCGGCAACTGGCGCCGCTTCTGGGACTACGGCACCGGCACCCTCGGCGACATGGCCTGCCACTACAGCGATGTCGCTTTCTGGGCGCTCGATCTCAAATGGCCCACGACTGTCGTCTCCGATTCGCCTGACAAAGTTCACCCCGATGGCACCGCCAACAACCTGCGCGTCGAGATGGAATTTCCCGCACGCGGCAAGATGCCAGCCTGCAAATATTTCTGGTACGACGCTGCTCGCCGTCCGGACCTGATCAGCCAGGACAAAGTCATCGTGGGCGGCAAGCCCGCCAAGTGGGGCTCGGGTGTGCTCTTCGTCGGCGACAAGGGCATGCTGCTGTGCGACTACGGCCAGCGCTTCCTCCTGCCCGAAGATAATTTCAAAGAATTCAAGGCACCCGAGCCGACCATCGCCAAATCCATCGGCCACCATGCAGAATGGATCAAAGCCTGCAAAGATGGTTCGCCCACGACGTGCAATTTCGACTACTCAGGCGCGCTTTCGGAAACTGTGCTGCTGGGCAACGTGGCCTTCCGCGTCGGTAAGAAAATCCAGTGGAACGGCGAAGAGATGAAAATCACCAACGCCCCCGAAGCAGACCAGTACATCCGCGAGGAATACCGCAAAGGCTGGGCGCTCTCAGGCGTAGAAGGCTTGGTGTGAGCGCTGGGTGAAAGCCAGAGCCTGAAATGAACCACAGATGAACCAGATAAACACAGATAAAGGCACGAAGGGTTTTGATGATGTTTCAAGCCTTCTCATGATTCCATCCGTGTTCATCTGTGTCCATCTGTGGTTTCATATTCCGAAACCTTCGGGCTATTCGCGTCAATGAAGGGTGCGGGCCCGGTGTGACAATTCACTGGCCAAGGCTTACGGATCGTGTCGATATATCATGTGTAGTGGTTTTCGTTCTTGTGTGAGAAGCCCTTGGCGACTGGAGTTTTGTTCTGATGCTCAATCTGACCGGCTCGCCATTTCGTTTGTGTGATGGTCTGTCCCGTCGCTCCTTCCTTCAAGTGGGAGCGCTGGGCATGGGCGGGCTGTCGTTGCCGCAGCTTTTGCGAGCGGAGCAGCAGGCGGGCATCAAGAAATCGAACAAAGCGGTGATCATGGTTTATATGTGTGGTGCGCCGCCGCATCAGGATATGTATGACCTGAAGATGGATGCCCCTTCGGAGATTCGCGGGCCCTTCACGCCGATCAAAACCAATGTCAAAGGCATCGAGATTTGCGAGCACCTGCCCATGATGGCGAAGATCATGGACAAACTGGTGCCCTTGCGCGCGGTGGTGGGCTCGCCTGATGGCAATCATGATTCGCACATCTGCTACACCGGGCGCGCCAAGCAGCAGGAGCCTCAAAACGGCTGGCCTAGCTTCGGCTCCAGTGTCTCGCGACTGCTGGGTTCCACCTCGCCTCAGGTTCCCGCTTTCGTTGGCCTCTCGCCTGACACCGGTCACCCGCCCTACGGCTCGCCGGGACTGCCCGGGTTTCTCGGTCAATCGCATGCCGCCTTTCGCCCTGCTGCGGAAGTCGGGCAAGACATGCTCCTGCAAGGCATTGATCTGAGTCGCCTGGCGGATCGTCGTCGCACGCTGGCAGCCTTCGATCGCATGCGGCGCAGCGTCGATAGCAGCGGCGCGATGGAAGGCATGGATACGCTTCAGCAGCGAGCGATGGATATTCTCACTTCGAGCAAACTCGCCGATGCCCTCGACCTGTCCAAAGAAGATCCCAAAACCATCGCACGCTATGGCAAAGGCGATCCCAATCGTCATGCCGATGGCGCTCCGCTGAATCTGCAACACTTCCTCTTGGCACGTCGGCTGGTCGAGGCCGGCTGCCGAGTGGTCACGCTCAACTTCGGCCGCTGGGATTTCCATGGCAACAATCACAGCGAATGCAAGCGATATCTGCCGCTGTGGGACCAAGGCATCACCGCACTGATCGAAGACCTCCACGAGCGCGGCCTGGCCGATGACGTTAGCTTCGTCGCCTGGGGTGAGTTTGGCAGAACGCCGACGATCAATAAAGACGGCGGCCGGGATCACTGGCCCCAGGTCGGCGGCGGCCTGCTCGCTGGCGGCGGCATGAAGACCGGGCAAGTCATCGGCGCCACCGACCGCTTAGGCGGCGAAGCAGCAGATCGGCCCACGCATTTCAGCGAAGTCATCGCCACGCTCTATCACAACCTGGGCCTGGACCCCAACCAGAACACCATTAACGACCTGCAAGGTCGGCCACGCTATCTGGTGGATGATTACAAGCCGATGAAGGAATTGATCTGAGCGCATCTTCAATCGCTTGATACACACAGCAGAGGCTGGCTCCTACTTTTTTCGATTTAACCAACTAGGCACGAAGCCACGAAGCCACGAAGTTCAAGGCAAAGTGACAAGCGCGGTAGGTCTGTTTATTGCCGCTTCATGTCTTCGTGCCTTCGTGGCAAAAATGGAAACAGAACGGACGCCGGAACTGGAAATAATCAACCACAGATGAACACAGATAAACACAGATAAGAGAAGGCGGAAAAGTCCAGCGCGAAACTGCCTTTCTATCTGTGTTCATCTGTGTCCATCTGTGGTTCATTTCATGGATCAAATCCATCCGCGCAAGCGAGAGAAAGAATTAGGCACTGTCCGAAAATGCAGTTGGCTCGTCCGAGCCGCAAGGCGTAAGCCTGCGGTGTATCGCACGCGTTGTCCGGCTTAATCATTTCCTCACCGTCATTTCACATTGACCTAACACTTTGGTACATTCCTCGCGCATCGGGCGGGCTCGCCGCCTTTACGTTCACCCAAGTTCACTCAGGTCTGCCTATGCGCACCTTTGCAAAACTTTTTGGTCGCTCGCCTTTCGTCCCTTTGCGGACGCACATGGACAAGGTCGAGGAGTGCGTCGCCAAGGTGATGGAGGCGGTCGAACTTTTTCTGACCGGCGACTTTGATCGGCTCGGTGAACTGGCGGAGTTTGTCTCGCGCCTGGAACACGATGCGGATCGCATCAAGAACGACATTCGCAATCATCTGCCTAAGGGCATGTTTCTTCCCGTCGATCGCGCCAGCCTGCTGGAGATTCTCTCGGTGCAGGACAGCATCGCGGACAAGGCGGAGAACATCGCCGTGCTGCTCACCTTCAAACGCTTGACCGTGCCTGATGCCATTCGCGCTGACCTGCGCGCTTTCATCGACATGAACATCGGTGCGGTCAAAGCGGTCGCGCGGGTCGTGCATCATCTCGATGAACTGATGGAGAGCGGCTTTGGCGGCGCGGAAGCTGATCGCGTCAAAGGTATGGTCGAAGATGTGGCGCTCAAGGAGCACGAAGTCGATGTCATTCAGCGGCGACTGCTCAAGACCATGCTCGCCCGGGAAGAAGATTACACCTACGGCGAATTTTTCCTCTGGACCCGCCTGATCCGCCAGATCGCGGATCTCTCGAACTACGCAGAAAAACTGGGCAACGTGATTCGCATGACGTTGGAGATCAAGTAGCCAAAGGGCCTAGGGAACAAGGGCCTAGGGCCTAGGGAACAAAGCAAAGGCTGGAGACTGGTTTCTCTTGCTCATATTCCTAGGCCCTAGGCCCTCCACCCTAGGCCCTTTTCCAAGTTAGAAGGCTAAATCAATTATGGATACGTCATCGGTCCTGATCGGACTGACCATTTTGTTCGGCTTCTACATGGCGTGGAACATCGGGGCCAACGATGTTGCTAATGCCATGGGCACGAGTGTTGGCTCGGGCGCGCTGACGCTTCGCAGGGCGGTGCTTGTGGCTGCTGTGCTGGAATTTGCTGGCGCTTTTCTTGTCGGCGCTGCGGTGACCGATACGCTGCGCAGCAAGCTCTTTGATACGGAGCTGCTCGACGCCATGACGCTGGGCTGCGGCATGCTCGCGGCTTTGCTTGCGGCAGGCATCTGGTTGCAATTCGCTTCTTACTTTGGCTGGCCGGTATCAACGACGCATTCGATTGTCGGAGCGGTCATCGGCGTGGGCTGCATCACTGTGGGTGTGAGTGAGATCGCCTGGGGCGAAGTGGCCAAGATCGCTTCGAGCTGGGTCATTTCGCCGCTGCTGGCCGGGGCCATTTCTTACATCCTTTTCCGCATCATCCTGGTCAAGGTGTTTTACAAAAAGAATCCCGTGGCGGCGGCCAAAAGGATCACCCCCATCCTCGTATTCGTGGTGCTGGTGGTCATGCTTTCGGTCACCGGCGTCAAAGGCCTCAAGGGCATGTGGCCACGCTTTAACATTGCGACACCAGCGCCGGAACTCATCTGGCTTACAGCTGTGGGTATTGGCGTGATCGGTTTCTTCATCGCTAAGAAAATGCTCGGCAAGAGCCCGGCTCAAGAACAGGTGACCCCCAATCACATGCTCACCAGCTACGTGGCGCGCGGCCTGGAAAAAGCAGGCATGCACCTTCGCCGCGTGGCCGACACAGCCGAGGGCGCAGTGCAGGATCGCGCTGCCACACTGCTCAGTGAAATCGACGAACTGGCATTGCAAGCCAGGCAACAGGCGATGCAGGCTCCGCCGCAGTCCGAGTTCCGCGAAGTCGAGCGCATCTTTTCCTACCTCCAGATTCTCACCGCCTGCTTCGTCGCCTTCGCCCACGGTGCCAACGATGTCGCCAACGCCATCGGCCCGATGGCTGGGGCGCTCGATGCATTTCGCGATGGGGTGGTCCACGCCAAAGCAGCAGTGCCCGCCTGGCTGCTGGCGATGGGCGGCGTGGGCATCGTCATCGGCCTGGCGACCTGGGGCTGGCGCGTCATCGAAACCGTCGGCAAACGCATCACCGAACTGACCCCCACGCGCGGCTTCTGCGCCGAGTTCGGTGCAGCAATCACCATTCTCGTCGCTTCCGTTTTAGGCTTGCCTGTCTCCACCACACACACTCTTGTTGGCGCAGTCCTTGGCGTGGGCCTGGCGCGCGGCATCGGAGCGCTGAACCTTTCAACGATGCGCGACATTGTCGCCAGTTGGATCATCACCATTCCCGCAGGTGCAGGTCTGGCGATTGTGATCTTCTTCATTCTGCGCGCGATCTTCATCTGAAGACAGATGATCGGCACGCCCATATAGCCCCGGCTTTAGCCGGGGTGACTCAACCGATTTCACACCGTTTCCCCTAATACAAA
>CAZYQL010000214.1:0-6098 GCA_964650055.1 uncultured Phycisphaeraceae bacterium
GGAGATAAACCTGATCTCTAGCTGTTAAGAAGAATCCATACATCAGTCACGCCTCGCCTCATTTCCACCTCCCCTGCATCGTTAATTTGCTTACATGCCCTTCCCTCTCCCCGGGGCAGAGGGCGTTGCTGTCGCAGTTTCGCTGCTCACCTGGCGAGCAGGTAAAAACTCCTTCGTAACTCTGCCGGGGGTATCTACAATTAAAGATTGGCTGGCGTGAAGCTGGCGTCTGGCTGGGGGGCTGTCCGATAATGACTTGTGGACAGGCTGGGTTTTTGATCCGGGGCTTTGGCAGGATGTGACTGACTTTTCCAAGGCTTTATGGAATCCACTTCATGCTCACGATTTTGGGACAGCAAGGCAGCCGGTTCTGCGATGGACAGTCGCGGCGGTCGTTCCTGAAGGTCGGGGCGATGGCGCTGGGTGGCCTTTCGATGTCGCAGATCATGAAGGCGCAGAGGGCGTCGGCGGAATCCATCAACAGCGGCGGAGCGAAGCCGCGAGCGGCTGGGGGGCTGGGACACAAATCCGTCATTATGATTTTCCTGCCTGGGGGCCCGCCGCATCAGGATATGTGGGACATCAAGAACGATGCCCCCATCAACATTCGCGGCGAATTCAATTCCATCAAAACCAACGTCCCCGGCATCGAGATCGGCGAATCATTCCCACGCATCGCCGCCATGGCGGATAAGTTTTCTTTCCTTCGCTCTGTCGTTGGCTGCAAGGATCGCCACGATGCGTTTCAATGCCTGACCGGTCGCACCAATGATGGCGCCCCGCCCGGCGGCTGGCCCTGCATGGGTTCCGTCGTGTCCGCGCTGCAAGGCCCGGTTGTTCCCGCAGTGCCCCCCGCCTTCGGCCTGTCGCTGCCGATGGGGCATAAAGAATGGGCTGACAACGGTAGCCCCGGCTTTCTAGGCCCCGCTCACTCCCCCATCACGCCAGGCACCGGCGAAATCATGGACAACATGATTCTCCGCGATGTCTCGCTCGATCGTCTGCGCGATCGCAACGCCATGCTGCGCAGCTTCGATCGTATTCGCCGAGATATCGACACCACCCGCACCATGGAAGGCATGGATGCGTTTCAGCAGCAGGCCCTGGGCGTGCTCACATCGAGCAAACTTGCGGAGGCACTGGACATCAATAAAGCAGATCCGAAGCTGCGCGATCGCTATGGCCGAGGCACGGAAAAAAGGCGCGATGATGGCGGGCCGGAGCTGCTGGATCAGTTCCTCATTGCCCGTCAGCTTGTCGAAGCAGGCGCTCGCTGCGTCACGCTCGGATTCAACCGCTGGGACTGGCACGGCGGCAACTTCAAGCAGGCCCGCGTCGTCTTCCCGATGCTCGATCAAGGCGTTTCCGCTCTCGTGGAAGACCTGCATCAGCGCGGCCTAGATAAGGATGTTTCCGTCATCGTCTGGGGCGAGTTCGGCAGAACACCGACGATTAATAAAGACGCCGGCCGCGACCACTGGCCTCATGTTTCCTGTGCCCTGATGGCAGGCGGCGGCATGAAGCACGGCCAAATCATCGGCTCCACCGATCGTCTGGGCGGCGAGGCCAAAGATCGCCCCGTCCACTTTCAGGAAATTTTCGCCACGCTCTATGATCGCCTGGGCATCAATGTGGAAACTGTCACGATCAACGACCTAGGTGGCCGGCCGCGTTACCTCATCGATCCGCAGTACAAGGTTATGAAGGAATTGGTTTAGGCTCTATCCGAAAACGAGCCGCGACCGTCAGGAAGCGGTCTGGGTGCGACTTGACAACAGAAGAATCCACTCCCTTACGGTCGTGGCTCGTATCGGATGTTTCCGTTTTCAGATAGAGCTTAAGTCCTGTTAACGCTTTGGAGTTCACATGCAAACACGCACCCACCCGTCCATTGTTATCGCGTTCACGTTCGCGTTCGCCCTCACCCTGTGCGTCTGTGCATCACTCGCCTCTGCCGCTGCTACTGCTCCTGCCGCTGCTCCTGCTCCTGCCGCTGCTCCTGCCTCCCCCACCAAGCTCGCCATCGCCACCGCGCATCCTGCGGACTCGCTCAAGAACGGCCTCATCCTCTCCGGTGCCGATGCTCGCTTGCAACTCATCGTCACCGGCGATTTCGAAGGCAACAAGAATCGCGACATCACCCGTGAAGTCACCCTCACCACCGCACCCGTGAGCATCATCAGCATCAACGCCCTCGGCTTGGCCACGCCTGTCGCCGATGGCAAAACCACCATCACCGCCAAGACGAAAGATGGCACCGTCGCTGCGACGCTTGAAGTGACCGTCAAAGATTTCACCGCCACGCCTGACGTTCACTTCACCAACAAGATCACGCCCATCTTCACCAAGTACGGCTGCAACAGCGGCGGGTGCCACGGCAAATCAGGTGGCCAAAACGGCTTCCGCCTTTCGCTGCTCGGCTTTGAACCCGCAGAAGATTACGAATACCTCGTCAAGGAAGGCCGCGGCCGTCGCCTCTTCCCCGCTGCACCCGACAACAGCCTGCTGCTACTCAAGAGCGCCAACATCGTTCCCCACGGCGGCGGCGAGCGCATCAGCAAAGACACCTTCGATTACAAACTCATTCGCAGATGGATCGCGCAGGGCATGCCGCGCGGCGATGCGAGCGCACCCATCGTCGCTCGCATCGAAGTCTTCCCCAAGCATCGCATCATGGCCCGCAATGATTCGCAGCAGCTTTCGGTCATCGCGGTCTATACCGATGGCTCTGCGGAAGATGTCACGCACACCGCACAGTTTGAAGCCAACAGCAAAGACATGGCCGAGCCTGACGCGACGGGCCTCATCAAAGTCTTCGAGCAGACCGGCGATGTCGCCATCATGGTGCGCTATGCCTCGCAGGTGGGCGTCTTCCGCGCCACCATTCCGCTGGGCGCACCCGTGGGCGATCTGCCTAAGTCCGTGAACTTCATTGATGAGCTTGTCTTCGCGAAGCTCAAGATGCTGGGCATGCCGCCTTCTCAGGTGAGCGATGATGCGACGTTTATCCGGCGAGTGACGCTCGATGTCGCCGGTCGCCTGCCTGATCCTGCGCGGGCTGCGAAATTCGTTGCCGACACCGATGCCAACAAGCGAGGCAAGTACATCGATGAGCTACTGGCCTCAAGTGACTACGCGGATTTCTTCGCCAACAAGTGGTCCTCGATTCTGCGCAACAAGCGTCGCAAGGCGACCTACATCCGAGGCACGTTCACCTTCCACGACTGGATTCGCCAGAGCCTGATTGAGAACAAACCTTACGACCAGTTCGTGCGCGAAGTGCTCGCAGCCAGTGGCGAAGTGACGCAGAATCCGCCCGTCGTCTGGCACCGCGAAGTGACCAAAGCAGAAGATCAAATCGAAGACACCGCGCAGCTTTTTCTGGGTGTGCGATTGCAGTGCGCCAAGTGCCACCACCATCCGTTTGAGAAGTGGAGCCAGAAGGATTACTACAGTTTTACTGCGTTTTTCACCCGCGTCAGCCGTAAGCCCGGCGATGCACAAGATGAATTCCGCATCTCGCACAACCGCGGCGAAGCATCGATGAAGCACCCCAAGACCGGCGAAAATCTCAAGCCCGCCGGCCTGGGTTCACCAGTTCTCGCGCTCTCTGCCGATGACGATCCGCGTCAGGCCTTGGTCGATTGGATGAGCCAGAAGGACAATCGCTTTTTCGCGCACAGCCTGAGCAATCGCTACTGGAAGCACTTTTTCAATCGCGGCCTGGTCGATCCCGAAGATGACATGCGCGAGACCAACCCGGCCAGCAATCCGGAGCTGCTCGATGCCCTGGCAGCCAGCTTCATCGCCTCTGATTTCGATCTCAAGAAACTGGTGAAGACAATCTGCGAATCGACCACCTATCAGCTTTCCTCTGATCCCAATGAGTACAACGCCAGCGATAAGCAGAACTTTTCCCGTTACTACCCGCGTCGCCTCAATGCTGAGGTGCTGCTCGATTCGGTGGATGATCTGTGTGCGACAACGACCGATTTCAGTGGCCTGCCTCGCGGCACCCGTGCGGTGCAGATTCCTGATCGCGGTGGTGTGAACAGTTACTTCCTCACCGTGTTTGGTGCGCCCGAAGGTTCGAGCGTTTGCGAATGCGAACGCACCAGCGATGCGAACCTGGCGCAGTGCCTGCACCTGCTCAACTCGCAGGAAGTGCAGAGCAAACTTTCCAGCGGCCGCGCCAAGACACTGGCGAGCGACAAAGGCCGATCACACGAAGAGCGCGTCACCGAACTTTATAACAACGCCTTCGCTCGCAGCCCCGATGCTCACGAAATGAAAATCGCGTTGGCCGCCATTGAGAAGTATGGCGAGAAGAATGTGCAATGGGCCTACGAAGATATTGTGTGGGCGCTGATCAATACGAAAGAGTTTATGTTCAATCATTGAGTAGGGAAGAGGGAGAAGGGCCTAGGGCCTAGGTGTAGCTAAGACAGCAGCAGTTAACCGTTCGCATCGGCGAACGGAGAATCGCGAAACAATCTGATCTGGTTCTCCATCCCCCTTGGCCCTAGGCCCTGATCCCTAGGCCCTTTCCCGGAGCCTCGCCATGTTCAACATCTTCGGCCACGTGAATCGCAATTACTGTGATCGCATCTCCCGCCGTAGCTTTGTGCAGGCTGGCGCTCTGGGTGTGGGCGGCCTCATGCTGCCCGATCTTCTCCGCGCTGAAGAGGCCGCAGGCATCGGCAAGTCTGAAAAATCCCTCATCAATATCTTCCTGGGCGGCGGCCCTTCGCACACCGATATGTTCGATCTCAAGCCCAACGCTCCCATCGAGTATCGCGGCGAGTTCAGCCCGATCAAAACCAACGTCTCCGGCATGGAAATCTGCGAACACATGCCTCGTCTTGCCACCATGGCTGACAAGTATGCTGTGATCCGTTCCGTCGTCGGCACCTACGATGATCACAATGTCTATCACACCCAAGCGGGCTATCGACAGAGCGATCTCAAGCCCGTCGGCGGCTGGCCCTCCATCGGCTCCGTCGTGAGCAAACTCAAAGGCCCCACCGCCACCGGCGCTCCTTCATTCGTCTCCACCATGGGCAACATCAGCCCCGGCTTCCTCGGTGCCATGCATCGTCCCTACAGCCCCGATGGCCCCGGCCGCGACAATCTGAAAATGCGCCGCGAACTTGATGGCGACCGCCTCAAGAATCGCAACGAACTGCGGGCCCAGCTCGAACATCTTCGCCGTGAGTCCGATGCTTACGGCGAGATGAATGCGCTCGATAGTTTCACCAGCCGGGCTGTCGATGTCGTCACCTCCGGCAAACTCGCCGATGCCCTGGATGTCAGCAAGGAAACCAAGCAAGTTCGCGATCGCTACGGCGAAAACGATGGCAAAAACTTTCTGCTCGCCCGTCGCCTCATCGAAGCAGGCAGCCGCTGCGTCACCTTCAACTGGGGCGGGTGGGACACGCATGGCAACAACTTCACCGCACTCAAAAAGCAACTGCCCCGCCTCGACCAAGGCCTATCCGCGCTCATCGCCGATCTCTATCAGCGCGGCATGCTCGAGAACACCATGATCGTCATGTGGGGCGAGTTCGGCCGCACCCCGCGCATCAATAGCGGCGCCGGCCGCGACCACTGGTCCCGCGTCATGCAGGCCTTTGTCGCAGGCGGCAAATTCAAGACCGGCCAAATGATCGGCTCCACCGATCGCCACGGCGGCGAAGCCGACGACCGCCCCGTCCACCTCCGCGAAATCTTCGCCACGCTCTACCACCACTTCGGCATCGACGCGAAAAACACCACGATCCACGACACCGCCGGCCGCCCGCAATACCTCGTCGATGGCCGCGATCCGATTCGGGAGTTGATCTAAGAGCGAGCCGGGGCGTGTCGCCCCGCTAAGGCTAAAATGTCATCATGAAAATCACTCTTACATCTGATGCGCAGCGAGTCGTTGATGAACGCGTTCGTTCAGGGCATTACAACAGTCCCGAACAGGTCGTCGAAGAGGCGCTGCATCTGCTCGCATCACGCGATGCCTCGGAAGATGATCCTGCGAATATCGAAAGGCTCCGGGCCTTGGTGCAAGTGGGCATCGATCAAGCTGATCGCGGCGAGTGTAAGCC
>CAZYQL010000215.1:0-6050 GCA_964650055.1 uncultured Phycisphaeraceae bacterium
ACCACCACCTGGGCCGCTACGGTCACTGCCTCGTCCGCGCGGTCTGCTGCTGGTGCGGCGCTGCGGGCCTGGGCCAAGGGGGCCTGAGCGTTTGCCGTCGGCCGCGTCGCCTTTCTTTTTCTTGGGCAGCGACTCGCTGACTTTGATTTTGCTTCCCGCCACGAGCAGGCCATTGAGATGGCGAATGGCAGTCTTGGCTTCGAGATCGTCTTTCATGAAGACGAAGCCGAAGCAGCGCGTGGCTTTGGTTGCCTTGTCGTTGACGAGGTAGGCATCTTGGACGACGCCGTGTTTGGCGAACATGGCGTTGAGGTCTTCAGCCGTGGTCTTCTCGCTGAGATTTCCGACATAGATTTTCATAGAGCACCGTTCCCGTGGGGCTTGATCTGGGCACCCCGACCGCCACAGCGACACAACAAATGGTCGCCATCGAAGACAGCCGAGGAGAGAACATCAACGAGAGAAGGCACACACCCCTGTCGTGTACCCGCCGGAATCGCCCCTGGAATTGACCCTCTGATCGGACTGATCCTGTTTATCATAACCAAAGCATTTGGATGTGCCAGAGCAAACAATCCAGAGACGTGAGTTTTCTCCAGTTGATGAGTGGCCCACTGGCACGGGGGTACGTTGCAGAGCCATCACGACCGCAAAAGCAGTGCCAGCACGATCATGAGCACGAGCATCACAATGGCCAGTATTACCGCCTTCGCGGCATGTCGCTGACTGGGAAGGAGGGTGCCCGGTGCCAGGTCGCGATCATTTCTTACATGCAGATCAACCTTGCCATCGACCGGCTCAATCACCATCTGCTCCACCACGATCATTTGCCCGCATCCTTCGCACCGGCCGGCATCGAAAGGCATGCCACGCATGTCTCGCCCCTGATGCGGATGAGCACACAGCGGGCACTTGAACACCACTGTGCCCGGCTCAAACCAGTAGCTCATCACATCAAACGCAGTCCCACACTCGGGGCAGCGCGGCTCCCGAAGGTTCCAAAGCGGATATTGACACTGACGACATTGCATGAAGATTCAGTGTGTGCGAAGTAGCTCCAAATCACAAGAACCAAAACACAAACAAGCATCAAAGAAGCAAAGGCAAATGAGAAATCAAATGGGAGGTTGCTAGTTTCGCTCCTATTGACTTTTGGAGTTTGTTTGTGATTTGACGATTGTGATTTGCTTATTTCCTCCGACGACACCTGAAGTCCACAATTCTAAGTTGGTTTACGCCATCAATGGCCCACCCATCCCACTGCCCAACTTTCGCTATCCTGTCGCGATGGCTTTTACGACTGAACAACTGGCATCCATGCTCGGCGCGAAGCTTCAGGGCGATGGCGCTCATTCCATCGCCGGCTGCGCTGGGCTCGAAGAGGCGACTGCCGCCGACATCAGCTTTCTTTCCAATCGCAAGTACGCCTCATCGCTGGGCACCACCCAAGCGGGCGCTGTGATTCTATCCAGCATTGATGCGGCGCAGGCACCAGCCACGCTCACCGTGCTCATCGCCAAGGATCCTTATTTCGCTTTTCGACAAGCGATGGTCGCGCTGCACGGCTTTCGCAAACATCCGCCAGCGGGCATCAGTGAATTGGCAGTGGTTGATCCCACGGCGGTACTCGGTGAAGGATGTTGTGTGCAGCCGTTCGCGGTGATTGCTGCCGGTGCGAAGATCGGGGCGCGAACGGTGATCTACCCGCACTGCTATGTCGGTGCGGATGCGGTCATAGGCGAGGATTGCGTTCTCTATCCGAGCGTGACTGTTTACGATCACTGCGTACTTGGCCAACGCGTCACGCTCCACGCAGGCTGCGTCATCGGCCAGGATGGATTCGGGTATGCCACGCACAAACTCGAAGGCGAAGCTCCCAGGCATCACAAGATTCCGCAGATCGGCAACGCTGTCATCGAAGATGATGTAGAGATGGGTGCCAACTGCGCCATCGATCGGGCCACGCTCGGCTCCACGCGCATCGGGCAAGGCACCAAGTTTTCCGATCTCATCGCCATCGGCCACGGGGCTTCGCTGGGCAAGCACAATCTCATGGTCGCGCAGGTGGGCATCGCAGGCTCGACCGACACTGGCGACTACGTCGTCATGGGCGGCCAGGCTGGCGTCGCAGGTCATCTGTCGATCGGCACCGGCGCACAACTGGCAGCACAGAGCGGCGTGATGACTGATGTCCCCGCAGGCGAAAAATACGGCGGCCAACCCGCGATGCCCCTAAGCCAGGCCAAGCGCACTATTTTGGCGCTGATGCGATTGCCTGACCTGCTTAAAGAGATCAAGGATTTGGAGAATCGGATTAAGGAACTGGAGAAGTGAGCGCGCTGAATCAGCGCGATTGAGTATGGCTGCGGAAAAACTCTGCGATGCCCGCTTTATCGAGATTGCCACAGGCGACGGCGAGGGTGAGATCTTCCAATTCGATTGGCTGAGCGATCAGATCGATGTGATTCAATTTGAGAAACGTCAGTGCAGCAGCGAGACCGACGCGCTTGTTGCCATCGACGAAGGGATGATTCTTGGCCAGATGAAACAGATAGGCCGCCGCCATCTCAGCGGGGAATGCATGAAAGTAGTCGCCGCTGAAGCCGGATGAAGGCATGGCGAGAGCGGACATGAGAAGTCCTGAATCACGAAGCCCCGGGTCGCCGCCGTAGGTCGCGATCTGGTGGGCGTGAATTTGAATCACGTCATCGTATGTCAAGAATTCAATCGACATGCCCCGGTTCTCACTCAGCCAGTTTCTTAAAGACGGGTCCCCACTTTTCGTCAAGGTCGCCCAGTGTACGAGCGATGGTGGCGCGGCGATCCACAACGCTGCTGCCGTTGTTGCTGCTATTTGTCGTTAGAAACAACCCATCATCGCGCAATGTGGCATGCGGCGTCGTCTCGTCAAAGCGAAGCCGCTTGGCGGTCTGCTTGTCGAGTTCGATCGTCAGCGTGACGGTCTCTTCGTTCTGGGTGATTTTGGTGACCATGAGTGGCTCCACGAAACATCATAGCGTGCCGGCGCTGTGAATTCTGCGGGGGATAGGATCGTCCGAGCCGCAAGGCGTGAGCCTGCGGTTGGAGAACAGATATTCAATCGCGGGAACCGCGGGCTTACGCCCAGCGGCTCGGAACATTCGCCCAGCGGCTCGGATGATTAGCTTCATCATCCCCATCTCAATGAATGATCGCCGGTTCCGTCATTGATAGCGGGTGGTGTTCGCCTTCGTGGGTGATCAGGCATTGGTGGGCCTGGCCACAGGTTGGGCAGGTGGTCATTTCTTCGAGCTTGCGCAGGTAGGCCACGAGCGTCGAGACCACCGTCGCGTGACTCCATGTCAGCGGCGAGACCGAGAGCGGGGCGTTGCTGTAAGGATGCACCTGCTCGGCGAGCACACCCGAAGGCAGCGCGTGATTGGCGACCCAGTCGAGGATCGGCATCGCCTCCTTGAGCTCGCTGATGTTCTGCGCCTTGGCGATGCGCCAGTCCGCCAGCCAGAGCGTGCAGATGAACCACGGGTTGCCTGCGACATTGCGAATGTCATCGCTGATCCGATGGTAGTAATCGTTTTCGTAGCGTGCGACGCCGCCCACATTGGTCTTGCACCAGAGTCGCTCTTCGATGGCGCGCATGGTTTTATCCACGCGCGGATCGGTGGCGCTGAGCAGACCGAAGCCGAAGATGGCGTACATGGAAGAATCGATAATCGGATCGAGTTCGTACTCGACACTTGCGCCTGGCGTGATGGGCGCTGATTCAATCTCAACAGGTTCACTGGCGCGGCCGGTGGTGCTTCTGGGATTGGCAACAGGTTCACCACTAGCGGGGGTATGAATGCGTGAGGTGAAGGGCGAGCCGTGCATGCGGCCGTTGCCTGCCGCGCTGCCGTTTTTTCCACCGGCGGGTGGTGTGGTGAGCGCGGAGAATTGTTTGTCCTGATCGGGGCTGCGACCGGCGAGCACCTGCGCCATCAGGCGGGCCGTGCGGTCATGATCGAGTGGCACGATTCTGCGAAGAAATCTTCCATGCTCTTCGGACCAGAAGTGCTTGCAGAACGCTTCGCGCATCTGCTCCGCTGCTTTGCCATATGCATCGGCTCGCTTGGTATCGCCGAAGCAAATCGCAAACTGCCACGCAGCCTTGAGGCCACCATAAACAGAAGCGACGGTGAAGGTGTGCACACCCCATCGCTCTTCCCAAAGGTCGTAACTGGGCAGCGGCAGATACGTATCAGGATCGCGAAAGCGCACGAGGAAATCAGCAGCTTTGGTGATGAGATTCACCCAGAGCGGCCGCACGAATTCGATGTCGCGGTACTGCTGATAGTGACGCCAAAGCGCCCAGAGCACGAGCGCTGTTTCATCTTCCTGAATCGGAAGCTGCGGGTTGCCCAGACTGACCCACGGATGCCAGCTAGAGGCAGGCGAGCCATCGGGGTTGTACTTGTGGAGGAAGTAGCCGCCGTCGTCAATAATCTCGGAACAGAATTTGTAGAACTGACGGGCCACATCAGGGAAGCCTGCGTCATCGAGTGACGCAGCCACGAGCGCGCCATCGCGTGGCCAAAGGTAGCTGTAGGTGTCACGGGCGAACTGCATGATGTCCGTGTCGTTGGCGGCAATGATCGCGCCGTTGTTGTCGATCTGCGTGCGCACTACGAGCAGCGATCGCTTGAAGAGGTCAGCCACTTTGTCGCTGGGGCCATGCTGCGCCTGATCGGGGAACTTGAGCCGTGATGCTGCAAGCCAGAGACGCCAGTAGGCAGTGGTGCGATCGATGACGCCTTGCGGGCCGTGAGAATGGAGGAAGTGGTGAAGCTCTTTGAGATCATCGTGACTGAAGCCCGCGCCGATGACCATGTAAACCACCTTGGTCTCATTGGGCGGCAGCTCCACGCGCAGCATCACCGTGGAATCGACCGCACCCTGAGCGATGGCGTTGTTGCCGAGCCTGCCGTCTTCCGCATCGCGCCAGGTGCCTTCAGCATTGAAGAAGCCTGCGGTGCCGGTGGCATATTCATCCATCCGCTGTTCGCCGTCACTGAACCAGGTGGTCATGAGGTAACGATTTTTGCGGTAGTGGATAACAGCGCGAAGCTGCGGGTCGAAGTAAGCGGTGTCGCCGACTTTGGTGCCGTACATTTCGAAATTGTTGTGATGGAACAGGTGGACGGTGCGCGTCTCAGCGCAGAGATTTTTCACCTCGATACGGCGAACATGCAGACAGCGGTGGAAATCGACGACATCGCTGCAATTGAGTTCGAGCTGAAGCACATCGTGGTGCAGCTTGACCTGCGTGGCCATGGTCTCGGACTTGTACTGAAGATCGATATCCCAGCCTTGGTTGGTCCAGTAGAGGCGACGCTTGCGGCGATCGCCGTGCCCATGATCACCATCAGGCAACGGCGACCAGACACCAAAGCGGCAGGCGCTGCCACCGGTGTGATTTTCCTGGCCCACGTGGGGGTAGTAGATGTCGCGGATCTGGTAGTGCTGGTCAAAGGTCACCAGCATTTGTCCATTTCCAACTGGAATGTCTCGCGGCATTTAGACTCCCTTTTCAAACCTGATAATAACTGATTCGACGAGGCCTCCTGCCCTGTGTCCGATAATCAGTGCAAAAACAATGCCTGCATCCCCTCCGGTCCTTCATGCAGCGAAATCGCGGCGACAATATCGCCGTTACCCATCCAATAGGCAGGCTCACCGTGTTTAATCGGTTAAATGGAGGGGGGCTGTCCAGTGGAGAGGAAAGGGGGGCGGTGCTGGCGTAGTTAGCCGTTCGCCTTGGCGAACGAAGATTCAAATCGATGACTTCAATCGTTCACCCATGACGGCAGCTTGCGATCATTGATCTGCACTTGCACCTTGATCTCTTTGCCCCGCTGGTGCCAGGCACCGGTGGGCTGTGCAATGCGAAAATCGGTGGGATCGACCCAGGTCTCCACAAGCCCCGCCTTCGTAGGGTCAGGCTGCGGCCCCGCCAGGGCACCTGCAATCATCAGGCCCACATAGACCGCCACGCTGTAACGAACGCAACTGCTCAT
>CAZYQL010000216.1:0-5907 GCA_964650055.1 uncultured Phycisphaeraceae bacterium
GTGCCCCAACGGCTCGGAAGACTCGGCCATCGGACTTGAGGTTTTCTACGGAGCAAGAATGTCCCCTTTTCCGCCCCAAACACGACCGTGAAACGACAGAAAATTCTTCAAAAAGTGAACGAAAGTTCTTGCGAGAGGGCGGGGCGATGGTGAACTCCTATCCAGTGGTCGGCGGTGTTCGTCGGTCAAAGTCCAACTGGGAAATCCCGGATTAATGCGACCACAGGTAATCGCGTCACGCGATGCGGTCAACGTTCCTATTTTTCACCACAGGAGATTCGGATGAAAATGCAATCACTTATCGCAAGCGGGCTCGTGTTCGCCAGTGCCCAGGTAGCCTCAGCGGTGACCATCGGCTACTGGCAGCTTAACGATGGCCTGGCAGGCAATGCCGCAACGACGATCGCCAGTCAGGTCAATGCACCCGACGCCAACGGCGTGGCCTCGGGCAACGCTGGCGGACCGGTACCGGTGTTCAGCAGCGATACGCCCGGTCCCGTCATTCGTGACGGCCTAGCCGGTAGCTTCATCACCAATGGAAACAATACGTCGCTGAGTTTCGACAACACTGGAGGCGTTAACAGTACTGGCGGCGGTGTTGTCACCATTCAAGACCCGGCGGGCAACAACAGCCTGCTCGAACCGTCGGGCAATTTCACCGTCGAAGGTTTCGTCAAGATCAATTCCCATGTCAATTTCGCCTCGCTCGTTGGCAAGGCGCGAACGCCCGGCAACAACGCCTCGTGGGAAATCGATACCAACAGCAACGGCACGCTCCGCCTTCGTGTGGACAGCAACACGACGATTGGCACCGACGTTGCCGGTGGTGGTGATGGTCAGTTCAATCAGGCCCTGGGCACCGGCTTCAATCTCGAAGATAGCCAGTGGCATCACTTTGCCATGACCTATGATGCCGCCCAGCGCCGGGTCACCCTCTTTGGTGATTACCTGCAGCAGAACACCACCATTCTTGGTGACAGCGGCATCATCCAGTTCGATGACTTCCCGCTTCACTTTGGCAACCTCGCCGGTGGTCGCGCCCTCGATGGTCTGCTCGATGAAATCCGTTACAGCACCGGCATTCTCACCACCGCTCAGTTCCTGCGTGCATCGCCGCTGCCCGAACCTGCTTCGGCGAGCCTCCTGATCCTCGGCGCTGCTGCGCTCATGCGTCGGCGCCGGCTGGCATAAAGCCGGTGATGCTACAATGGGCCTGCAATGTGCTCCTCCAAGGGGCTCACAACCTGCAGCGGAGCCAAGGACATGCTGTTGTCGATCACAACGCAATGCAATAGGCCAACGACTCTTTGCCGCGCCGCTTCAGACTTGAAGCGGCGCGGTGCGTTTACGCTCATTGAACTGCTGGTGGTGATCTCCATCATCGCGCTGCTGATCTCCATCTTGCTGCCTTCGCTGAGCAAGAGCCGCGAGGCGGCGCGCATGGTCAGTTGCGCTTCGATGCTCCGCCAGATCGGTGCCGCCACGCACAATTACACGGTCGATCATCGGGGGTACCTCCTACCGCAGTCGATCCCCAGTCCGACGGGGCCGGGCGGGCGGTACGAGTGGTATCAGAACAAGCACTTCCAAGCCTCGCTGGGCATCAGTCCGCCCAGTGGCTGGAATTATTACAACACGCCCAAGGACATCATCTGCCCCAACGCCAAGTGGGTGCTCTCCAACCCCGGCGGCGAGGCGGACAAGAACAACAAGTACGCCATGCCTGCTGCCGTCGTGCCCGGCGGACTGTACCGCCTGGACCTGACCTACGGCATGAACCCCGTAGGAATCCCCGGCTGGTGGGACGCGGCTGGCGTCTGGCAGACCGACTTCGTGGTCCGCGGCCGCAAACTCGAATCGATCCGCAACATCTCAAGCAAGATGTACATGATGGATTCGATGTGGTCCGATCCGCAGTTCGGCGCACGCTTCAACTACCTGAGCAACCCCGACCTCGCCTTCATCCCCCCCGCCAATCAGTGGGCCATCGCCTGGCGCCATTTCTACGACGGACGCGGCGGCCGACTCAATGTCCTATTCTACGACAGCCACGTCAGCGCACTTTCAGGCGGCATCACCGGCGGCACCGACATGGATCAGTACGACAAGCTGTGGCACCCAGATAGATAAATGAACTGGAACCGGAAAAGGGGATAAGTATTCTCTGTCGAAAGCCTCAAGCCCGATGGCGAGGTCCGCCGAGCCGTCGGGGTAAAAGGCCGCAATTTCACGGTCAATACCCCGACGGTTCGCAAAGTCTCACCATCGCGCTTGACGACAATCAAGAGGTTTTCGACAGAGCATACTTATCCCCTTTTCTGCCCCCAAGCGCGATGAGTGCCCCGCTTCAATGCTCTTCGCTCACGTCGGGTTGGCCACGGAAGCTCCGCGCCATGAATCGTTAAGGTTCCGGATCGCCTCTTCGGCGGCGGCGGAGTTGACAACGTGTACCTTGTCTGCGGCCAGATCGGCGACCACGGCGTGAGGGATAAGCTCGCTCAGCTCCATAATGAGGGGCGGGTATTCCTGAATGTGGCGGAGTGTCAACTCTGCGGTGGCCGAGTCGTCCAGGGCCAGCGCGGTGGTATGGAGCATGGTGGAACAGACGGTGGCGAAGCTCAGTGCCGTGTAGTCATCGCGAAGCATGCGTGAGGCTGTCTCGCCGCGAATCTTGCCGTAGAGACCGGCCAGTGCCCCGGCCACAGTGCCCAGCATGTCCTTGAGCACGCCGCCCCCGCTCTTCCCGCCCATGGCCTTGACGTGCGCCTCAAGGTCGGCGTGCTGGCGTTTGAGGACCGAGTTGAGGTTGTCGATCACGCGCCCGGCATGAGCAATCCGCCGGAGGTCGTCATTCCCCGCCTGCGTGGCGACCGCCTTCGACACATGTTCAAGAACAGCGATCAGGTCGCCGAGGTAGCTGCGGACGGTCTCTTCAGGTGTTGCGGTCATCAGAGTTTCCTTTAAAAATTGGTCGGTGAATTGCTGGTTACAACGAACGCTCTACATCTACTCTAGTACATCAAACTATGTTAATGGGTGGATTAAACCAAAAAGATCGTGATATTTAAAATAGTGTAGTTATGACGGATAGGAATTTTGATTTTGCCAGTGGCGGCATCTGTTGCCTGGGCTTTGTGGTGTCACGCGTACCCATGCGATAGAGCCGGAAAAGAGGATAAGTACATTTACAACGTTGGCAATTGGCCGAGAATTTTGAATGTATAAATACTTGTACCCTTCTTGAACCTGTTACGTCTGACGCCAATAAACTCGCCTACCAGAGTTTGGATGCTCTGGTCGGCGATTAGGGTTCTATTGAGATGCACCAGTTAACGGCTCGTAGAGCCTTGTAATTCCTGCGTCTTCATCAGGTGCTTGGCGACGTGCTCACGCGTTGCAGTCAGGTGCGCCTTGAGGGCGTCGTTCTGTGCTGACTTGAGGAGCTTGTTGTCAATCATGCTCAGTGTTTCAGTGTGGCTCTTGATCATCGCGGCGATGAAGGCCTTCTCGAATTGCTGGGCATCGAGTGGGATCAATGCGGCCAGTTCACCGGCAGCTTTCACTTTCATTTTGTCCACGTCAGCAGTTTCGATCGGTTCTACGCCGATCTCTTTTCCGAGCTTGAGAGTCTTAACCATGTTCATGCCGTGATCTTCGTGAAGCATCTTCGCGTAGGCCATGATCGGCTGGCTGATCTTCGCTTGCTGGGCCTGCATCGCGGCAAGAATCGTGTTGAGGTCCGAAGCAATCACCATGGCCAAAACCTCTGCATCTGCACTGACCGAGGCCGTCTGGGCTTCCTCGGCGCGGATGGGCGATCCGGGAATGACGGGTTTGTCAGAGAAGCCGGTGTTGGTCGCGTCTTTCGGCTTGAACTGCAGGGCTGTGACGTACTCTGGGTGCTTGCCTAAAACGTCCTGTTCGATGTTTTTCGCGAAGGCCTGTCTCGCCTCTTGCACGCTTTTCTTTCCGGTGATGATGTCGTGGTCGAGGTTCAGAGTCAGGACGTTGTGTCCTTCCAGATCGCAGCGGGCTGACAGTTCGCCGACGGTCACGTTGATGGTGCTGCTGCCGTCGAATGCGATCAAATCGCCGATCTTATCTTGGGGCACGTCGTAGGCGATCGTGTGCTCCATATAGTCCATGTGGGGCAGGGGGAAATCGTGGGGCGTCTCGAAGTTGAACACCGTGATGCGCTTGAAGGGACCAGCCTTGTGCCAGATGAGTCGCTGCGCGGTGGCCTCTTGCGGGGGACCATATTTGGCAATCATCTGGCGGGCACCGAGCTTGGGCCGGTTGGGCCAGGCGCTGATGAGGCTTTCCACATCGCCGCGCTGGTTGGCAGGTGCAGGCGTGGTTGCGGCATCGGTATCTGTTCGAGGCACCGCGTAGACGGCGGGGCCTGAAGCGGATGCGTTCGAGTTCCCGACGCGAGTGCTGCTGTTATTGGTGGCGGCGCGATCGGTGGTGGTGTTATTGGTGGTGGCGCGATCGGATGGAGTGTTCTCCTCCCAGGTTTGGCCGTTGGGCTGGCGAACTGCCGCGCGGGTACGGCTGGTGTCGGAGGAAGCACAGCCGATCAGTGTTGAACTGGTCAGCACGAGGGTGAACAGTAAGCGGGTGGGATGAATGATCATAAAGATTCTTTCTATAAATTGGGGTGTGTTTCGAAGTCGATGACTAAAAAGGGGACAGGTTATACCTGTCCCCTTTTCTCGTCCGCAGTTCGCATGAGCGATCAGCGATTGTCGTCGCGATGCCCGCTGTGGTTGTTACGATTGTCAGGATACTGTGAGTTGTTATGGTCCCGGTGAGTATTGTCGTAACCATCTTGGCGAGGAGTTCCGTAGGTACTTGACTGGTTGCGAGGCTTGTCGGAATTGCAGCCCACTATCAATCCGGACAGGGCGAGAAGAGCGATGGCAAGTAAACGAGTCATGATGAGTGTCCTTAAAAGTTCCGCTGGAAAGCGGGGGTGTTGGATCGATACGAAAAACGACGAATGAAGGGAGCCAGACTGCGCTACTCACGTCTTATTGATGCGTCCGTCGATGCCGAACGGGAAGAAGCCGCCTCTGCGGACGCCCAGGTTGGGGGTGAGATAAACGATGCGGAGCACCTGGCTGAAGGTTCGCGAGAAGGCCAGGCCGTTCTGGTCGGTGGGAACGATGTTGCCGGTGACGGGGTCGAGGCCTTGGTCGAGGTCGCCCGGGCCGTCGAGGGTGTCTCGGGCATCGGAAATCTTCTGGGTGGCCTCGGCCTGTCCCAGTGCGAAGAGCGTGGTGCGGACCAGCGAAGCGTGATACGCCTCGACAGCCAGAAGCCCGGCGGCCGCTTCAAGAATGCCCTTGTCCTGGATCAGCGGGCTGGCCCCTTTGTATCCGGTGACGCCTACATCCTCGAAGATGAATGCACCGAGCAGGAAGCTCGTCTCGTTGAGGAATGGGTTGAATGTCTGGCCCTGCTGGATCAAGCCGGCGGCGACGGCGGCAGCGGTGAAGCTCTCGCGCAGATTGATCGGCGGTGCGGCCACGGCATCGCGCCCAATCGCTGCCCGGAGGAAGGTGACGTGAGCGTTTTCATCGGCGGCGATCTCGTTGGCGTATGCACGGATCGCTGGCGTTTGGAATGGAACCGGGCTGCCGCCAAAAATGGTCGCCTGGAAGGGCATCTCGATGCCGGCGGCCAGTGAGTAATAAGCAGCTTCGAGGTATTCCAGATTCAGGGCAAAGTTCAGGATGTCGGTGTCGGTAAACTTAGCCGCCGGTTTGGTTGCAGCAAGCACGGACGAGGGGGATCCGATGATCGCCATGCTCGCCGCCAGGCCCGCGCCCATGCCCAATAGGTTTCTTCTGTCGATCTTCATGTTTCAAGCCTTTCAGTTTCAGATGTAGTTTTGAGTTAGAG
>CAZYQL010000217.1:0-5863 GCA_964650055.1 uncultured Phycisphaeraceae bacterium
ATCACCCCCAGGCCTTCTGCGAATCGCCACCAGCTTTGTCGAATCAGGACTCCAGACGATCTGTTCAGGATCGTGTCGAGTCTTCATCGGGAATTCCTTCCGACAAAAAGTGTGGGCGGATTCACTGGCAAACTCTGGAACAAGTTTTTTGGGGGGCAGGTCAAAGTTGAGACTGCGGGTGGCGCAGTCAAGATCATCTCCAGCGAGCCAGGCGTTCAGGGCAAATTCCAAGGTGGTACGCAAGGATCATTTTTTGGTGCGCGATGGTGAGGCGAAGCGTGCCGCATTGCTGCCACCGTCGTGCTGAGGTGACCACCGACGAACTCGCAAGTGCGATTTTTCCACGTCTGCGCGTGCGTCTGATCCATTCGTAGTCCTCCATGACCGGCATTCTCCGAAACTCTCCAGATGAGAAAAAAGCGTCCCGGCGGACGAAGAGCGCTTGGTCGCCGTATGGCAGACCGAGAAGGCGGGATCGCAAGTTGGCCATGAACTCGACCATCCGAAAACGCCGTCCTGAGCCGTCAATCACGAGTCGGAACGCGCCGGCCGCCACGCCCGGCCTGCGGAGCGCCGCTCGCACATCAACTGCATAACCCGGAGGAAGCGCCGTGTCGCCGTGCAGAAAGAGGAGGACGTCTCCGATTGCCGCACGGGCGCCACGATTCATCTGAACGGCCCGGCCCGGCGGTGATTCCAGAACCTGCGCGCCCATCGCAACGGCGATGTCGCGCGTGCGGTCATCGCTACCGCCATCGACCACGATGATTTCGGCGTCGTGTCGGTCGCGCGCTGAAGCGATGGCGGCAGCGATGTGATCCTGTTCGTTGCGTGCCGCAATGATGACTGAGATGCGCGGAGGTTTGCCGGCAGGTGTAGGCGGGGCAAATGCGCCGAGATCGTCCGGCGTGTCGATGTCTCGCAGTGTCCGCAGTTGGGCGACGCTCAGTCCCGCCTCCGCAGCTTTAGCCAATGTCTGAGCCAGCACGTGCTCGCTACCCCAGCTGATATCTTGAAAGACCTGTCGGGCGGATCGGCGAAGGCCAAGGAGGTAGTATCCGCCATCTGCCGAAGGTCCGATGACCATGTCGTGCTGACGAAGCTGCTCGAATGCCGTGAGGAGATCGCGGCGTTTGATGAACGGGCAGTCGGTGCCGATGACGATCACGGCTTCATCGCCGCGGGAGAAGCTGCGCTCAAACGCTGAGGAAAGTCGCACGCCCAGGTCGCCTTCACCTTGGGGCTCAAGATGGGCGGGCGAACGCAGCAGGGAATCCCAGTCCCGTCCTTGTCCACCATCGTGATGCAACTCGACGCCGATCTCCCGCAGTTGCGTGGCTGTATGCATCGAGCGGCGAATCATCTGGGCGTGAAGGCGAGCCGCTCCCTCTTCACCCAAGGCGGGGATGAGTCGCGTCTTCGTCTTGCCAGCCAGCGGAAAGCGTGCAAAGACGAGAAGGCGTTGCCGCGCCGCGTCCATCGATGCACTGAAACTATGACGCCAGCGTTCAACGGCAATCGTCCCCAGGATCTTGATGCCGGCTCCGATGACGCCACGGATCGTTCCGGAGATTTTCGACTTGCCAATCCGCCGACGGTAGGACACCGGTACCTCGGTCACACGCAGACCCAGGCGAGCGGCGCGGACCTGCATCTGCACGGTCCAGCCGTAGGTGCGATCGGTCATATGCATGCGTCTAAGCGCGGGCAGACTCACGGCCCGAAACGACCCCAGGTCGGTGTGTCCTGCTCCAAAGTTCCATCGCATCAACTTGCACGCCAGCGCGTTGCCGAAGCGCTGCGTCAGCGTCAGCGAACCAGCCTCAGCTTTTCCGAGCGCTGGCGATCCGATGACCAGATCAGCCTTGCCCGCGACGATGGGTTCAACAAGCGTCCCCATGAGAGCGGGATCGTCGCTGTAATCCGCGTCGAGGAACACCACCACATCGGCGTGATCGATAGCGGCGATTCCTGCGAGGCAAGATGCGCCGTATCCACGTTGAGGTTCGTGAACGACAAACGCGCCGCCCGTCGCTGCGACTTGAGCCGTGCTGTCGGTAGAGCCGTTGTCAACGACGATGACGCGGTCAACCCAGGCCGGCATCGCGCTGAGTGCGCGCGGGATCGCCAGCTCGTCATTTAGAGCCGGGATCACTACATTGACGAGCTTGCCATCCTTCATATCGCGATCTCAGATGTCGTGGTAGTCTTCTGCGCACCAATTGTGAGACCCGGATGTACGCTTAGTCCATCACGGATCAGAAGAATCCTCTTCGCATGGCGACTCATCGCCGCCACGCCAGCAGTTTGCTCAAAAGCTTCTTGACGAACGGCGTCAATCGTGTGCGGTTGTAAGCATCGGCCGCACGTTTGATCACTTCCGCCTGTGTGGGATACGGATGAATTACACTTGCAATCTTGCCCAGACCGATGCCTTTACTCATCGCCAGTGTGATTTCGCTGATCATGTCACCGCCGCGCCGAGCCACGAGCGTTGCGCCGACGATGGTGTCCTTGCCTTTCTTGACGTGAACTTTGAGGAATCCCTCCTCTTCGCCATCAAGGATGGCGCGGTCCACACGATTCATGTCAACCCGAATGGTATCGATCGCCACGCCGCGCTCGGCAGCCTCTCGCTCGTTGAGGCCGACTTGCGCGACTTCCGGATCGGTATAGGTGGCCCAGGGAATGACCAGTCGGCTGGTGCGCGATCGTCCGAAGAAGAGCGCGTTGCCAATCACGATTCGAGCCATCGCGTCGGCGGTGTGCGTGAACTTGTAGGGGAAGCAGACATCACCGGCCGCATAGATGTGATTGTTGGTCGTTTGCAGAAAATCATTGACCTTGATGCCGGTACGTTTATCGAACTCGACGCCGACTGTTTCAAGGCCCATGCCTTCCACGTTGGGCGAGCGGCCGACACCTACGAGAATCGCATCGACACGCAGTTCGTGGGCAGCGCCATTACAATCCAGCGAGATCACTTTCTCCTGTCCATCGCAGCTGACCCGTGCCGCCTTGCCGCCACACACAATCGTGACACCATCGCGCTTCAGAGACGCTTCCACGATCTTGGCTGCGTCAGCATCCTCCCGCGGCATGATCTGTTTCTCTGATTCGATCAGGTGAACCTTCGCGCCGAGTCTGGCGAACACCTGTGCCAGTTCGCAGCCGATGGGCCCCGCACCGATGACCGCCAGTCGCGATGGCAATTCTGTCAGCGAAAAAACCGTTTCATTCGTCAGGTATCCCGCCTCGGCCAGCCCTGGAATCGGCGGCGCAGCGGCACGGGCTCCAGTGGCGATCACAGCACGGGCAAATCGCAGCGCCATGCCCGCTACTTCTGCGGTGTCTGAACCGGTGAACTTGCCTTCCCCAAGGAACACATCAATACCCAGATCACGAAACCTGGCGGCTGAGTCATGCGGGGCAATGGATGAACGCAGTCGTCGCATTCGCTGCATCACCTTGCCGAAATCCACCTGAGCCGGGCCGGTTGCCTGTACGCCCAATGCGGACGCATCGCGAATTTCCGCCATTGCCTTGGCACTGCGGATGAGTGCCTTCGATGGCACGCAGCCGTAGTTGAGACAGTCGCCTCCCAGCAGGTGGCGTTCGACGAGCGCGACCTTCGCGCCCAGACCCGCCGCACCTGCGGCAACGACTAGACCGGCCGTGCCCGCACCGATGACGACGAGGTTGTACCTGCCGCTTGGCACCGGATTAACCCAGTCCGGCGGGTGAGTGTGCGAGACGAGCGCTGTGTTGTACTCATCCATCGGTGCCACGGTCACTGAGCCGTGAGCACTGCCATCAACCTGTGGCGGAACGTGTTCTGTTTCAGCGTGATTATTCACTTCGCATTCTCCACGCTGTTGAGCGACCAGTCGTAATCGAGGTAATGCACCGAGGGCTTGCGGTCTGTGTCGGTGAGCTTCTTCAGTGCCGGGGATTGCGACGCGGCATGCTTCTGGAGCAAGGCATCGAAGCCGGTGTGGCCAAACAGCCCGGACACCGCACTGCGGTTCATATAGGCAAAGGCGGTTGTCACCATCAGAGCCAATGCGACGATTGCCGCAATCACAGCACTCAGTGGACGGACAGCTCGCGACGAAGACGGTTTGGAATCTTGCGACATCGTCGTAGATGCTTTCTCTGATTGTTGTAGATGTTGCTGCATGGCGCGGCGGGCCAGACGTGTGATGTAAACCGTCACACCGATCGTCGCAAGCAGCCCCACAATCAGCAGCGCCCACTGCGCTGGTCCTCGGCTGGTCTGGCCTGTCTCTCCACCGTTGACACCCAGGCCAGCGCCGCCGAGATAGCCTAGGTACACGAACATGAAAGTTCCCGGCAGCATGAAGAGCCAACTGGTGAGCACGTAGGTTCCAAATCGCACGCGGGTCAGGCCCAAGAGATAGTTGCCCAGACTAAAGGGCATGGCCGGTGAAAGGCGGAGCATCGCGATGATCTTCCAGCCGCCTTCGCCGATCGCCTTGTCGAGTGCGGTGAAGCGAGGCGAATCGGCTGCCCATCGCTCCACGTAGCCTCGGGCCAGGTAGCGGGAGATGAGAAAGGCCAGCGCCGCTGCGACGGTCGATGCGACACTGACCACCGCCGTTCCGCCAATCAAGCCAAACAGGAGCCCCGAAGCCAGCGTGATCGCCGAGCCTGGCACAAACAGCAAGGTCGCGATGATGTAGATGATGGCGAAAACGATCGGCCCCCAGATGCCCAGGCCGTCGATGGTGGTCGTGAGAAAACGAACGATGCGCTCCATCGGGAGCAGCCTCAACAGTAGGAACGCACAAATGAGCATGACAATAATGGAAGTCACTCGCAGCCTGCGCGGCCACTTGGGCTGCCGATCAGCGCTGACGAGGGCGGTTCCGTCGGTGCTCTTATGAGGGTCAGGATGTGCAGCGGGTGGATTCATGGTGATGGAAATCGCGATGATCTTGACAGGGTGAAAACGTCCGCCGCACGAGTGATTCGTCGAGGCTCACAATTCCTTACAACGCCGATTTGCGTTCTCATCTCGCCGCAATGCGCCGCGCTGCTTCCAAGAGCTGATTCGCTGGCAGTCGCTTCGTATAGTCCGCGTCCCAGTGGACAAAGCGCACGATGCCCTTGGTGTCGATGATGTACACCGCCGGCACCGGCAGCAGATGATGGTCCTTGCCCGAGGCTTTTTCCAGATCAATGTTGAAGCTGGTGAGTTTCGCGAGTGTCGGATCATCCACCTTAAATGCCAGTCCGAAAGACTTGCTCAACGCCATGTCGCTATCGGACAGGAGCTGGTATGAGAAAGCGTTCTTGTCGATGCTTTCCTTGAGCGCCTCGGGGCGATCAGGACTGACCGCGAGCACCTGATATCCCATGGCCACCAACTTCGGCTCGGCTTGCACCATATCCATCAAATGGGTGTTGCAGTAAGGGCACCAACCGCCGCGATAGAAGATCAGGATTGTGGGACCCTTGGCGTAGAGCGTGGCGAGATTGATTGGCTTGCCTTGCACATTGCGGATCGTCGCGCTACCGGCGCGATCGCCTACTTTCAGAGGCTGCACCTTGTCAGCGCTGGATGCCACGGGTGGTGATGCGACGGGCGCGGCATCCTTCGCGCAGGCATCACAGAGAGCGCAGCGGTCGCAGTCTGTCGTCTGGCAACCGCAGAGGAACAAAAGACCAGCGATGATCAAGTAGAACAGTTTCATGAAAATACTCCTTAATTGAAGTGGTGAATCGAGTCGAATCTGAGTGTGCGAAACTACGGTACCGGTTGCCTGTATCCCTCCCACACTTCAGGCCAGCGCACCCTGGCATGACGAGCCGCAGCCCGCAGTGCAGCCGAAGCAGTGCT
>CAZYQL010000218.1:0-5813 GCA_964650055.1 uncultured Phycisphaeraceae bacterium
ATCACGATGAGCTTGCCGCGCGTCAGCGGTTTTAAGGTACTTAGTACATTTTCCAGAGCATCGTGAGTGTGCGCGTAATCGACGAGCACCGCCGGATGGCCCTTCACACTCTCCACCCGCACCGGCTCCAATCTTCCCGGCGGCGCAGGACAATTCGCCATCGCCTCGCGCAGGTTTCGCGCCATCGCCCGGACACAGTTCGCCGCCGCCACCGCTTGCAGCGCGTTGTAAATATTGTGTTTGCCCACCAGAGACAATCGCAGATCGACGCTGCCCCAAGGTCCATCGAGTACCACTCGGCTGTGGTCCGCCGCCAGCGCGACAATCTGCGCCCGACACCGCACCAGCTCCGCATCCACATTTTCCTTCACACTGCATCGCAATACACTCGCCTTGCAGCCTTCTACCATCGTGTCCGCATACGGATCATCGTGATTTACCACCGCAAAACCCTGCGGCGAAAGCGAGCGAAACAGAATCGCCTTGGCGTCGGCGTAATTATCCATCGTCTGGTGATAATCCAGATGATCGCCCGTGAGGTTGGTGAAGACAGCCACATCCACATTCATCGCAGCCGTGCGACCTTGATGCAGAGCGTGACTGGAAATTTCCGCGGCGACCGCTTCGCAGCCGTTACTGACCATGGTGGCGAGCAGGCGCGAAAACTCGATGGCACCGGGCGTGGTCAGTTCAGCGACGTGGCGCGTGACGCCATCATCATTGATGACGGTGCCGATGAGTCCGCACTTGCAACTGGCCTGATTGAGCAGATGTTGAATGAGGAACGCGGTGGTGGTTTTGCCGTTGGTCCCGGTGATGCCGATGACTTTGAGCTGGCGTGAAGGATGATCATAAAAGCGTTCGGCGAGCTGGCCGCACAAAGCCTGATCGACCTGATCGACATTGTCGGCAGCGATCCAGGTGAGGGGCGAAGAAGTGGCGGGGCGGTCGGCGCAAGTCTGTTCGATGAGGCTGCGCTGGGCGAGGATGGCGACGGCACCGCGCGCGATGGCGTCTTCGATGAAGGTGCGTCTACTGGCGGGACTGGCGGGATTGGCATCACCGCTGGTGGCGGTGGTAGAGCGAACAATGAACAGGCAGCCGGGCGTGACCTGGCGCGAGTCATCGGTCAGATTCGTCACTAGAGCACCGCCATCGCCATGCATGAGCGACAGCGGCAAGTCAGCGATCAGATCGGAAATAATTTTGGGGGCTACTGGCATGCAGCATCTTTTTTATTCCCCTCCCTCCTAGGGAGGGGTTAGGGGAGGGTCGAGTATTCGATGATGATGACACGAACCGCAGCACTATTTTGTCCAAGTCTGTCCAAGTCTGTCCAAGTCTGTTCGAGAATCCAACCCTTCCCCAACCTCTCCTCGCCTTTGCGAGTCGCCTACGGAGACCTGAGAGGGAGGGGAGTATGAAGGCAGACTCAATCAGCATCACCCTCACTACCATCACCATCATCGCTCCCCACATCATCGGCCAGTCGCCTTCATCTGGCAGAAAAACGGCAACGACATCAGCGCGTGGCCGTGCGTGGACACACGTCATTTTACGCGCTATCGTGAGGGCATGTTGAGTGATCGATGATTCAAGTGCGCGGATGATCGCTTCACATAGCCCCGGCTTTAGCCGGGGTGACTCTACGTTCTCGCGGCGTTCCCTCGGCCAAGGTCGGGGCGATGTGAATCAGTCCGTAGATTTGCGTCGCGCTCAAGCCGCAATCTTGCGCCGGCTCATGCAATCGCGCACCGTCACCGCAGGCTCGCTGCTTTCGCGCACCCAGGTTGAGCCGCGCTGATCGCTCATCGACAGCCGGCGCAGATAGGTCGCCAGATCCGCTTCGCTGAAGCTCATGAGAAACGGCACTTTGGCTGTGCGATTGTGCTGGCGAATCGCGTCGATCATCTCGTGCTTGCTCATGGCTGCTCCTCGTAAAGGGTGAATGCAAAGGGCACGAAATCATCGGCGGTAACCTTGCCAGTAGCCGCGAATTGTTCCTATCGGACATTGCCCCGGGTTATCAGACAGGCTGCGCCTTCATAATGGACACGAATATTGAATCGGTTTTACCATGAAGGCACGAAGTCACGAAGTGGACTTCCCCAGTCCCAGTGGGCGCGGCGAAAGGACAGCATAATACTGTCCAAAGTAGCAACCCATGGCAAGGCGGAAGTTCAATCGTGAGTTCAAGATCTCAGCAGCCCAACTCGTCAACCATCAAGGCTACAACCTCGCCACGAGCCCTCCCAAAGAATCAGGATGAGAAGACAAACGGGACAACTCAGCTGCGTCCCGTTGGTCTGCTCCCCCAAGGCGAGATGTTTAAGGGACCGGGGCTTAGTTTTGGGAATCGGGAAGGATCCACGAGCGCCGCGGCCGCGAGTCTTCGGTCGGCGGCGCTGGGGGTAGAGGCGCAGATGTCAGCGGCGCTGGGGGTAGCGGCGCAGAGGGTAGAGAAGGCCATATCTGGGTGAGGGGATCGCGTGAGGTGAGCAGGGGGAGGCGCGGGTCATCGAGGCCGCCGACGATGCGGGTGGAGGCGCTCCAGCCTGCGCGGTGGTTGGCGGTGTTAATGGCTTCGCGGCTACGTCTTGCGTGGTTCCAGATGGTCATGCCGAAGGGCCTTGGTTTTGTGGTGCCGTGGGGGATGTGCGATTCGTGCGGTGGCGATTTGTGCGGTGTCGTGTGTTGCATAGGGCTCGCCGTGTTGGAGGTTGGTTGCCGCGCGGGTTTTTCACCGATGCAACTGCCGGTCTAATTATTGCCGTGTTGCAAGATGCGGGGAATGGGTGTGCAGCCCGTCGTGGCATCAGTGCAATGCTGAGTTCGGCGTATGCCAGGCAGTACCACCAGCCAGCCAGCGGAGGTCTTCCGCCGCTGTGTGCAGTGGCCATTGCTTTACACGCTTCGCGGAAGTGGACCCATTTTTCAAAGCCCACGACGCTGAAGAAGAAAGAACAGATAAAGGGGGCAGGTTACGATCCGATACGGCAGGGATATGGGGAAAGATCAGGGCGATACCCGTCACGAATTCCTACTTGCTGGACGCTCACGACCCTGCGGAACAAACAGATCAAGATCGGCTGCAAGGTCGTGCGCCACGCCCGGCTCGGATGTTCATGGCCCGCAGTCCAAATAGGAAATCCCGGTTCATAGCCTTTCGCCGATCCCGCGTCGAGTGATTTGCTGATGCTTCGGGAGAGCGCTGCCCTCTACCTTCAAAGTGGAGGAATCGTACCGCACGCATTGAAGCCGCAACACTCAACCAAAGGAACGGAATCATGGCACGCAAAGACATTGCCGCCGGCAGAGTCAAACAGGTTAAGGGAAAGCTCAACGACATTGCGGGCGCGATCAAGGGCGACACCGTCCAGCAGGTGAAAGGCAAGGCCCAGAAGGCAGCCGGCAAGGTGCAAGAAGCCTACGGCAAGGCCACCAGCAGGCGCAAAGACTGAACTGTTTCTTTCTCTGATTCCTGAACTAACTTTCCGCGATGGGTGCCGACGCATCCATGCGCATCCGTCAATGGCTTCCCGTTTCTCTTACCAAGGTCCGTCATGCACACACTACTCTCTACATGGTTTCCCTCCGTCACTCCGGTTCTCGCCGATGCCCTCTGGATTGGCGGCGGCACGCTTGGCCTGATCCTCCTGATCGTCGTCATTGTGGTGCTGATGCGCCGGTAAGCCTACTGGCCCGGTAAGCCTACTGGCATAGAAGTAAACTCGGCCAAGTTGGGCCGGAAGGGGACAAGTACATATACGTCGTGGCGACATAGACGAGGATTGTCAAGATGTATATGTGCTTTGTACTTTTTCCCTTTTTCTCCTTTTCCTGAGCATAGCCTTGGAAGTGGAGCGCGAAGGGCGCTGGCCGTGGGATCGGCACAAAAGTTCGAGCACGTGACGACGACTCCATACTCGGTGCGGCAAGTCACCAGGTGAGAGCGATTCGATGAACAACCGAACACGACATGAGCGATCCTTCCACAACATCCCGCGATGTTTCTTTTCAGCGACATTTTCTGCTCGTCGTGGCCACCGTCGTACTTCTACTGGTCGCGTGGTACGCCACTGATGTATTGCTTCTGATCTTCGGCGGTGTGCTGCTGGCGGTTTTTCTGCGCGGTCTTGCAGAACTGCTTTCGAAGTTTACGCATTTGCCAGCGGGCTGGTCGCTGGCGGTGGTCCTCGTGCTCTTGACCGCCATCGTGGTGGCCAGCGGGTGGTACTTCGCTGCCGAGATCGCCAGCCAGTTCGATCAACTTTCTGGCAAACTCACCACGGCATGGGAGGAACTTCGCGCCCAGCTTTCCAACTACAACTGGGGACGCCAGCTTCTGGACATGACGCCATCGGGGCAAGGCAACCCAGAACAGGACCGCTCGGGGGGCTCGGAGATCATCGGCCACATGACCTCGGTCTTAAGCACCGGACTCGGCGCAGTCGCCAACATGGTCATCATCTTGTTCATCGGTATCTACATCGCAAGTTCGCCTGACCTTTATCGCAGCGGTCTGCTGCACCTGATTCCCATGCCACGGCGTGCTCGAGCTGCGGAGGTACTGGACACCCTGGGCAGCACGCTGCGATGGTGGATCATCGGACGACTGATCAGCATGACGATCGTTGGCGTCGCCACGACTGTGGGCCTGCTGATTCTGGGCATCCCGCTCGCGCTGGCGCTGGGAGTGATCGCGTTCCTGTTCAGCTTCGTGCCGTACATCGGGCCGATCCTCGCCGTCATCCCCGCGTTGGCCGTCGGCTTCACGCAGAGTCCGACCGATGCGCTGTATGTGGCGGGTTTGTATTTCGCCGTGCAGATGGCCGAAAGCTATCTGATCACGCCATTGATTCAGCAAAAGAACGTGGAACTGCCTCCCGCCCTGACCCTTTCCGTGCAGACGCTCATGGGTGTGCTGCTGGGCACGCTGGGCATTCTTTTCGCCACGCCTCTAGCGGCGGTAGGACTGGTCGCGGTGAAAATGCTCTACGTGCAGGATGTGCTCAAGGATCCCATGGAAGGCGAAGCGCAGTCGCAAGCCAAGAGCGATTCACCTTGAGTCATCATCGCTGGTTCGCATCTGCACGGAGGAGAATCAAACTCGGGAAGATTCGTGACAGGTGGAAGCGCAGTTGTAACGGAGGCCTTATGCAGAACGAAGCAAGCTACATCTGTGACTCCTGTGGCGAAGAGATCGTGATCCCTATTGATCCATCGGGGGGAAGCCGACAGAAATACGTCGAGGATTGTCCGGTGTGTTGTTGCCCCATCGTCATCCAAGTTGAGCTTGAAGAGAACGGCGATGTGAGCGTTTGGTCGGAGCGGGAATGAAAGCGTCTGACACACCACACCACACCACAAAACGATTTGGCGACGGACGGATTCGGATACAGAGTCCGCACAATCCAGTCCAGGAATGGAAAGTGATTCTTGGACTTCCCCACCATCGCCCAAGCGGCCAGGAACTGCCCGTAGATGCGCCTGCTGGGCCTGGCTGGCGTGACCACGCCGATCGTCAACCCCGCTCGCACAGGCCGCTCGCAATTGCGGGTGATCCGAGCTGCCTGTTCCCGGCCCAGGTTTGTCTACCTTGAGCATTTTTCAATCGTGTCCACCATTGTAATCCTTTGTTAATGCAAAGGTTAACTCGTGTCTACTGGGAAACCCCTAGACATCTACCCGGAAACCCTTATCTGGCAAACCATGTGAAATCGGCAACCGAGACATCGAGGCCCGAGACAGTGAATTAGCAAACATGACCAAGCCTCCGAAAGAAAGGAGAGGATCGCACAGGTCATAGTTTA
>CAZYQL010000219.1:0-5759 GCA_964650055.1 uncultured Phycisphaeraceae bacterium
TCGCCATTGAGGCTCGGCCGCCGACCGGAGTCACAGACTCCGGCTCTGAAAAAGCAGTGCAACAATAGCTTTCGAGTTGCGGAGAAATATCTCCCCGCGCGCCACCGTGCGATCTTGAATTGATGGTGTTGCTTCACCACATAGCCCCCGGCTTGCCGGGGGTGATTGACGCAGCGCAGACAGCATCTAAATCGCACCATCACCCCGGCCAAGGCCGGGGCTATATGAAAGCGCCATCCGAGCGGAGTCTGGAGACGCCTTGCATGACCGAGGTACCGCAGGCTTACGTCTTGCGGCTCGGATGAGGCGATTCTGTTTTCAGACAGAACCTGAGGGCCATCACTGAATTCATCGGTGGCTTCTCAACTGCCTCGCAAGAACACTTTCATTACGAGGCTGGCAGACGTGCCGAACCAGCGACCATGAAGCCGGGATTGAGTCAAGGGGGCGGGATGTGATTTCGTTGAGTCTGTCTTGTTTATTCCTTTCCGTCCGAATCTCAAAAAGCTGATGGATTCAACCGACCCCCGGAAGATGCAGGGTGTCCGCTCTGTTTCGATGGGTGCTGAGCGGTCCTATTTATCCATACGGCCACGCCTCCGGGGTCACTCATTCGCTGCATCGGGGTGTTTCACGTTCTCGCTGAGCGAGGCATCTTGCATCATGCTTGTTGAGATTCAGCCTTGAAGTCAGAGGGCTAAGGGCGGAGGGTTGCAAGTAGGATGGGCTAGCGTAGGCTGGGCATCGCGAACCACGATTGGCGCAAGAGATAAATCATGGTGGGCGGTGCCCACCCTACGAGTTCTTTGTCGTAACACGATTGAGCGTACCCAGGGCTGAGTTGTTCGGGCCCTTCGGGCCAGAGGAAGTCCATGCGATTGCTCTGCGGCGGAGAATCCAGATAGCCCCGCTTCCTGACGGGCGCGGCTCGTTACAGGTGGGGCCGGGGCCTTCGCATGCGACGACGCGGAACAGACGTGGTACATTGAAAACCGATTTGATTTCGGGCTACGATTGAGATTGTTTTCGCGAACGCTAATACGAGGTTTTTCATGGGCTACATCTCTGACCATCTGACCGAAGGCGAGAAGATCGTCTTCCTCACCAAGCGGCACTGGATCACTTCCGTCCCTTGGCCGACGCTTTTTTTTATTGTGGGCGGACTTTGCTTTTGGCTCGCATACAAGGCCGAAGATTGGACGTGGTTCAATTACATCGGATTCTTGTTCGCGCTCATCGGCACCGTGACGCTCACTTACAACGTCATCATCAACGCTTCCACCGAGTTCGGCGTCACCGATAAACGCGTAGTCATCAAGACCGGCCTCATCTGGCGGCGGACGCAGGAAGTCATTCTGTCGAAAGTCGAATCGATTCAGGTCGATCAGTCCATCGGCGGCCGGCTGCTGGGGTATGGCACGATCATCATCACCGGCTCAGGCGGGTCGGCTGAGCCTCACCGCAATATCGCCCAGCCGCTGCAATTTCGCAGGGCAGTGCAGGAGCGCGTCGAGGCGGGGGCGAAGGATCACGATTGAGGTACGACCACGACTTCGTTCGCCAAGGCGAACGGCTAAATAGCGCCTTGCCTTCTCGACCTCGCAGGCAGATGCGGATAAACTACAGATGTCCCCTTCACCCATTGCAGAGCCTGCGAAATGCTTCGGAAAATGATGCGAGCCAAGATTCACCGGGCGACGATCACGCAGTGTGATCCCAATTATGTGGGATCGATCACGGTCGATGCCGACTTGCTGCGTGCCAGCGGTATCCGTCCCAATGAAGCGGTGCTGGTGCTCGATATCGATAATGCAGTGCGATTTGAAACGTATGTCATCCGTGGCGAGCCGGGCAGCGGCATCATCGGCGTCAACGGTGCGGCAGCACAACTCGTCGCCCCCGGTCACAAAGTTATCATCGTCTGCTTCGGCTACATGGACAGCAGCGACTTGGATGATCATGTGGCCACCGTTGTTCTTGCTGATGAAGAAAACGCTGTGGGCGAAGTGCTCAAGTACGACAGCGTGATTGATGAGCCGGTGAAGGCGTAGGAAAAGCGAGAAAGCGAGAAAGCGGGAAATTCGGATAAGACTTCGGACAAAACTTTCGATGACCGCACACCACCCGCTTACAGTACACACTCAATAACACGACTTCCCCTTGCCTTGAATTTCCCGCTTTTTCGCTTTCCCGCTTTCCCGTTTTTCCCTTCCCCCCACCGCCCATGCCTACTCCCGTCCGCATCAGCCTGGCCAACAAGTGTCAGTTGCTGTTCGGCGCTGCGATCGTGGTGATCCTTGCTGCGGCGCTGACCATCGGCTTCGCCCGCATGCAGACGCTGGTCAACGAAGGTCAACAGGAGACGGCCCGCAAACTGGCGGACGCTTGGTTCGATGGCCTTCTGGAAATGCCGCGGCCTTTCAATCTGGCGACGCCTGGCAGGCCGGTGACGACCAGTGATGAAACGGAACCCACGCAAACGCCTGCGCCGCCGCCGCAGTCGCCGCAGCCGGTGCTTTATATGTCGCTGATCAGCGCGGATCAGCCGGGCGATGTGGAACCGACGATTCCGGGGGATCCGGGGGATCCGGTGCTTACGCGTGCGGTGTCGCTGTTTCGTTCGCGTGATGATCGCCACGATTACTTTGCGCAGTCGTTCGATGATGCCGGTGCGCGGCTGTACGTTTACGCCCGCGCCATTCGCAAGAGCGATCTGATCCGCCTTCGCGAACGAATGGTGCGCGAGCTCACACCTGCCCCGGGCACAGAGACTTCACCGCCGGCGCCGCCTGAAGAAACATCACCCCTGGCGGATCCGTTGCGACAGGTGCTGGTGATCAAATTTCGCACCGATCTGGCGGATCGTCAGCTCACGATCAATCGCATTTACATCCTCACCGCCGGCCTCGTTGCCGGCCTGCTCGCCATCGGCACCTTCTGGTACATCACCACGCGCATCATCCTTTCGCCGGTTCGACTGCTGCGCGATACCGCAGAGCGCATCGCTGATGGCGATACAAACATTCGCAGCGACATCAACACAGGCGATGAGTACGAACAGCTTTCGGATGTGTTCAACACCATGGTCGAAAGGCTCAAGTCCAATGAGGATGAGCTTCGCCGAAATAACAAGAGCCTCGATCTGAAACTGGGCGAGCTGGCCCAGACCAATGTCGCGCTCTATGAGGCGAACAAGATCAAAGGCGAGTTCCTGGCCAATGTGTCGCATGAGCTGCGCACGCCGCTTAACTCCATCATTGGATTTGCAGAGGTACTCGAAGAAACAATTGTCGGCCCCAACTCGACAATCGAAGCAAAACGCAAGCGCTACATTCACAACATCATCACCTCCAGTCGCAGGTTGCTCGACCTCATTAACGATCTGCTCGACATCGCCAAGATCGAAGCCGGCCGCATGGAGGTGCGCGTTGATACGGTGAACATCAGCGACACAGCCGAGGGGCTGATCACCCTCATTCGGCCACAGGCGGAAAAGAGCGGCATCCGCCTTTTAACGAAGGTGCAGCGCGGCCTGCCGCTGATCCAAACCGATGCGGGCAAGGTGCATCAGGTGATCTTCAACTTCCTCTCCAACGCGGTGAAGTTCACACCCGAAGGCGGGAGCGTGACGCTCAGCGTAAACCTGCTCGAAGGCCCTGCGATTAATCTTCGCGCTGGGGAGAAGCGCATTCGTTTCAGCGTGACCGATACCGGGCCAGGCATTGCGCATGAAATGCAGGATCGCATTTTCGATAAGTTCACGCAGCTCGACAATTCAGTCACGCGCCTGCACGGCGGCACCGGCCTGGGGCTGACCATCAGTCGTGATCTGGCGAAGCTGCTCACAGGGCGAATTGAACTAGATAGCGATGTCGGCAAAGGGGCGACATTCAGCTTGATTATTCCATTGGAGCTGACGCAGCACAGTGTGCCGCTGATGCCGGATCTGGGCGAGTCGCCGGTGAAGATTTGAGAGAAATGTTTACCGCACCGTTTGGCTGTACGAACCGCGGCGAGTTGTTTTCGAATAGTAATCATGCACCTGCCCGCCATGCTGATACTGGCGGTCGTAGGTCTGCGTGTAGGTCGATTCGAAGGTCGCGCTGTGGTAGCCACTGAATGTGGTCAGTTGCCAGTCATTTCGGCTGTGGTACCAGCGGTCACCTGAACCTTCGTAGGATCGATCAGGCGAGGCGAGCGTGAGCTGTTGCATCTCTTGCGATTCGAGTGCGAGAATAGGCTTGGGCAGAAAGTAGGGGTTGCGCGACCGGTAATACCCATCGTTGGATGGCTGAGCCGGTGAAAGGCGTGAAGGCGTATCCGAAGACGATGACTGACAACCCGCCAGAGCAAATCCCGCAAGCAGCAGAAACACTAAGCTCGCCAGTCGATGGGGGTAGCAGTTCCTCATACTTGACATTAGTCGCGAACCCTGTGCCAGTGCGGCACAGATGGCAGCCACGACTCAGCGAAGAATGGAAAACAGCCTTTTTCTATGGGAAAACAGCCGTTGCATAACTTCGCCACTTTTCCTGCGACGACCGATGGAAGGTGCCCGATGATGCGAAAACGCAACACGATGAGCGCGGCTGTTGTCTCAAAGGGACGTCAATACGGCCAAGAAGAGCGTCACACCCACGTGCGAATTCCGTTTCTTCGGCCTCAATACAGGCATCATCAACGGATCGGCTCAGCAGTGGCTTTGCCCTCCCGACGTATATGCGTTTGCCCTGGTCTCCAGACAATCTCTCTGGATTTGCCAATGGCCTTGTGGTATCATCTAAAAACCTGCCGAGCGTCGTTTGTTTGCACGTCGCAGTGATTCACACAAGAGTCATCCCTCGTGCAGTCGCCTCGCAGTGGCGAGGGATTAGCGAAACATTCGGCTAAGAGTTCCAACCATCAGCGGCAAACCATCGGGGCGGATCGGAGAAGCATCGGATCGAGATATTGTTCATACCATTTTATTGTCGGTTGAGCATTGTTTCCGACACGCAAGCCCGTTGAGATTCACGAACTCCTACAGCCGTATGTACCAATGAAAACGCCGTGATCGAAAGATCACGGCGTTGTTTTTTTCGTTCACTTTCCGCGACTCGTTCACTGCTCACTCGATGCCGGGGAAGCAAGGCTTGAGCTGACCGCCCTTGCCATCGCATGCCTTGCTCAGACGAATGTTGATCTCGATGCCTTCGGGTGAATCGGAGGTGACCCAGTTTTTGCCATCGGTGGAAAGCAATCGGCCTTCGCTGATGCCTTCTTCCATGGCGTACATCGCTTCGGGCATCGGGCCGCCGGATGGGTTGCCAGCCTTGGCTGCCTCGATCGCCGCAGCGCGTTTCTGTTTGTAATCTTCGGTGAAGCCTTCGTAGTAACCGACGAAACGGTCAGCTTCATTGGAGCAACTGCCGCAGGTGAAGACATAAGCCTTAAATGCCTTGTGGCCGTTCTCGCGCAGGATCGGAGGCAGGTCATCGCTCTTGGCGGTGAACTGTTCATTGGACTCGACATCGTAGAAATAGAACTGCATCGTGCCGCGAGGACCACTCGAAGGGCCCTTGTTCTGGAGCCAGAGGTAGGCCAGCGAGAAGATCAGAATCACCACCGCACCGATGGTCACGGCAGCGGAGTTCTGATTGACCCATTCACGACCACGATTGACGTCAAAACCCATGGACAAAACCTTTCAGCAAGTTATTCCCCGCCGGAGATGGATTGCAGTTCCTTAATCTACCATGATCGCTGAAAGTCGGCAAAAG
>CAZYQL010000220.1:0-5755 GCA_964650055.1 uncultured Phycisphaeraceae bacterium
GGGTGCGGGCGGGGGCCTTGGATTCTGCTTTGGTTTCAGACTTGGATTCGGCTTTGGCTTCCGACTTAGGCTCAGCCTTGGCGGGAGTTGAAGCGACAGCCCCTTCTTCCATGATGGCGATCAGTTCGCCCACGTTCGCCTTTTCGCCTTCGGCTTTGATGATCTTGGTGATCGTGCCGCTGACGGGGGCGGGCAATTCGACGGAGACCTTGTCGGTTTCAAGTTCGACGAGGATTTCATCCTTCTTGACCGCATCGCCTGGCTTTTTGAGCCACTTGCCGATGATGGCTTCGGTGATGGATTCGCCGACTTGCGGAATCTTCAGTTCAACGGGCATGAGTGATCCTGGGTTGATCGATTCAATGAATGAGTAATAAGGATGGTGAGAGTAACGCGCCGGCAAAAGGATTCAACCGGGCATGGCAGGCGATTGAAAAATATCCATTGAAAAATGAAAATTAAACCACACAGGACGGAAGGAGCGAAGCCGCGAGCGGCTTACATCCCCACATTATCCGCGAAGGCGGCTTGCATAATCAGTTCCTGTTCCTGGCGGTGCCGCGACAGTGAGCCGGTGGCAGGACTCGCAGATTCAGGACGGTGGAAGCCCATGAACGGCAAACGACTGAACAAAATAAATCCGAGATTGGCACGCAGATAAATCCAAGCGCCCATGTTCCTCGGCTCTTCCTGTACCCAGTACACCGGCGTGTTGTCCTCGTAAACCGACAGCGCTTCCTTCAGTTCCGTGTGAGGCAATGGATAAAGCTTTTCAATGCGGACAATCGCCACATCTTCGCGCTTGAGTTCATCGCGGCGCTTGGACAGTTCGTAATAAATCTTGCCCGAGCACATCAGCACGCGCTCGACCTTTTTCGCTTTCTTCTTGTTCGCATCAGGCCCGCTGAATCGCACATCGGGAATCACACGCTGGAACCGACCGCTCACCAGTTCCTCCATCGGCGACACCACATCAGGATGGCGCAAGAGACTCTTAGGCGTCATGATGATCAGCGGCTTGTGCCAACGGCGAAGGACCTGACGGCGAAGCAGGTGATACATCTGCGCAGGCGTCGTGGGAATGCAGACCTGAATATTTTCAGCAGCGCCCATCGTCAGCCAGCGTTCGATGCGAGCCGATGAATGCTCGGGGCCTTGGCCTTCGTAGCCATGGGGCAGGAGCATCGTGATGGCGCTTAGGCGATCCCATTTATCCTCGGCACTGATGATGAACTGATCGATGATGGTTTGAGCGCAGTTGTGGAAGTCGCCGAACTGCGCTTCCCATGCGATCAGGCCGTTCGGGCAGTCGAGGCTGTAGCCGTATTCGAAACCGAGCACGCCCGCCTCAGAAAGCGTGCTGTTGTAGAGATCTACCGGAGCCTGATCGTGCGACAGATGTTTGAGCGGCATGTAGCTGCCGCCATCTTCGATGTCATGCAGCATGGCGTGACGATGGCTGAACGTGCCGCGCTCGACATCCTGACCGGACATGCGAACGCGATGGCCCTCGGTGGCGAGCGTTGCAAAAGCGAGCGCCTCAGCAGCGGCCCAGTCGAGTGGCTTCTCGCCCTGCGCCATTTCCAGGCGCGTCTTGAGCATGCGGTCAATTTTCGGATTGACCTGAAAGCCAGCGGGCACCTGCGTCAGTTTGGTGAGCAGTTCCGACAGCCGCGCCGCAGGAACACCGGTAGCAACCTCGGGCACATCGCAGTCAAAACCGCCGCAGTAACCGGCCCAGACACCCTTGGGCGGTTCCTTCTTGACGACAGACGGCTGCGTGCGCGCGGTCTTGAGCGCCAGTTCCAGCGCTTCATTAAATTCGCTTTGCAGCTTCTCGCCTTCTTCGCGGGTCACACCGCCCAGAGCGACGAGATTTTCCAGGTACGTTTCGCCGACCCATTTTCGCTTTTCGATGGCCTGGTACATCTTGGGCTGCGTGAACAACGGTTCATCGCCTTCGTTGTGGCCACGGCGGCGATAGCAGTACATATCGATGACCACATCGCGTTTGAAGCGAGCGCGAAAATCCATCGCCAATCGCACGACATGAGCGACCGCTTCGGGGTCTTCGCCGTTGACGTGGAAGATGGGGATTTGAAGCATCTTCGCGACATCGGTGCAGTAAGCAGAGGATCGCGCTTGATCGGGCGTGGTGGTGAAGCCGATCTGATTGTTGACGACGATGTGCAGCGCGCCGCCGACTTTGTAGGCGGGCAGTTCGCTGAGGTTGAGCGTTTCCTGCGTGATGCCTTCGCCGATGAAAGCGGCATCGCCGTGGATCATGAGCACGAGGCCGCGCTCGCGTTCGAAGTCGCCGCAGCGATCCATCTTGGCGCGCATACGGCCCATGGCGACGGGGTTGATGAACTCGAGGTGACTGGGGTTAAAGCAAAGCGACAGGTGCAGCTTCTGGCCTTCGCCGAACTCGTAATCGGTCGAGTAGCCCATGTGATATTTCACATCGCCTGAGCCTGGGCCTTTGGGCTGATCTTCAAACTCGCGGAAGATTTTCTCAGCAGGTTTTCGCATGATATTGGCCAGCACGTTCAGACGACCGCGGTGAGCCATGCCCATGACGATTTCGCGCACGCCCTGATGGCCTGCCTTTTCGATGGCCAGATCAAGGAGCGGAATCAGCGTCTCAGCACCTTCGAGGGAAAAGCTTTTTGCGCCGATGTATTTTCGCTGAATGAATTCTTCGAACGTGACCGCTTCGGTGAGTTTGCGGAGGATGCGCTTCTGTTCGATGCGATCGAGGATCAGGCGATTCTCCGTGCCTTCCATACGCTCGATGAGCCACTGGCGCACGACGAGGCTGTCGATGTGCATGAACTGAACGCCGATGGAGCGGCAGTAAGTGTTGTGCAGAAGATCGATGATCTCCTGCACGGTCTGCACATCGTGGCCTGGGATGGATTCGGTGGAGATCGATCGCGAGAGATCAGCTTCGGTCAGGCCGCAGCAGGCGGGATCAAGTTCGAAGAGTTCGGGCCGCTCGGTGCCCAGCGGATCGAGCTTGGCGATGTTGTGGCCACGCACGCGGTAGTTGCGGACGAGCTGATCGACGCGGTGCTGAAGGTGGGCGAAGTCGGAGGTGGAGAGGCCGCCACGGGTGAGCGTCTGCGGCGAAGCGGTGGAGGAACTTGCGGGCGTGAATCGTGCAGGATCAACCGCAGAATGTGAAGACCCGGAAACAGGCCCAGAAGCTGCGTGAGCGCCTGCGCCGTTGCCGTTACTGCCGTTGTGTTTGCCGTTGCCACTGCCACTGCCACTGCTGCTGCTACTGCCACTGGCCCGCGGCTTCATGTCGCACAGAGGCACCGCCTGCTGGCCATTAGAAGGCATCGCGGCGAAGTAGGCCTGCCAGTCTGCGGAGACTGAACTGGGATCGCGCTGGTAGTCTGCGTAAAGCGATTCGACGTAATCGACGCTCAGATCGTGCTGGGTGATGACCATAGAGGTTCAATCGGCAATTCAACCGGTGCCATCGCAGTGCGTGGGCCGTACCACGCAAAGATCAATGAACATTTCAATCCTATAGAGTTTAACCAGCGAAAATGGCAGTAGCAACCGCCAGCGGCAGAAAACCTGACATTCTTACAGTCCTTCCTCACTTTTCTTCGCAAGCCTACGCGTGAAGGCGCTGCGTTTGCGCCGCTTGCGGCGTAGCGTCGTCAGCGCAGTGATTGACCACCGCGCTGTCCCCGATTGCACATCAAACTCAGGCGATTACAGTGCATGCTCTGCTTCTTCGCCCTTCTTCGAACGGAGTCGATCTGTCATGAGTCAATCGCCAACACCCCCCACCACCAACGCCAAGCTCATTACATGGGTCAGCGATATGGCTGCGCTGTGTCAGCCTGAGGCCATTCACTGGTGCGATGGCTCGAAACAGGAATACGACACGCTGGCTGCTGCGCTGGTCAAAGCGGGCACCTTCATCAAGCTCAACGAAAAGAAACGCCCCAACAGTTACCTGGCGCGCTCCGATGCACGCGATGTGGCGCGCGTGGAAGATCGCACCTTCATCTGTTCGCTTCGCAAGGATGATGCAGGCCCAACCAACAACTGGACTGACCCGGCGCAGATGCATGAAAAACTGCGCGGCCTTTTCACCGGCTGCATGCGCGGCCGCACCATGTATGTCATCCCCTTCTCCATGGGCCCCGTCGGCAGCCCCATCGCTCACATCGGCGTCGAGATCACCGACTCTCCCTACGTCGTCTGCTCCATGCACATCATGACCCGCGTGGGCACCAAAGTCCTCGAAACACTCGGCAATGATTTTTTCGTCCCCGCCATGCACTCAGTCGGCTACCCGCTGCAAATTCCGAAAACCAAGGGAAGTTCAGAGTTCAAAGTTCAAAGTTCAAAGTTCAAAGACAATACCCCCAGCGCCCCCGGCTCAAATGCCAACAACATTAAACCCGAAACTTTGAACTCGGAACTGACGTCCCGTCCTGACATCCCCTGGCCTTGCGATCCGCCCAATCGATACATCGTTCACTTCCCCGAGTCGCGCGAAATCTGGTCCTATGGATCAGGCTACGGCGGCAACGCTCTGCTCGGCAAAAAATGTTTCGCCTTGCGCATCGCCTCTGTTCTTGCACGCGATCAAGGCTGGCTTGCTGAGCACATGCTCATCCTCAAACTCACCAGCCCTGAGGGCATCGTCAAATATATCGCCGGTGCTTTCCCTTCTGCCTGTGGCAAAACCAATCTCGCCATGCTCACGCCCACCCTGCCCGGCTGGACCGTCGAGACCGTCGGCGATGACATCGCATGGATGAAATTCGGCGAAGACGGCAGGCTCTACGCCATCAATCCCGAAGCAGGCATCTTCGGCGTCGCCCCAGGCACCGGCCCCGATACCAACCCCAACGCGCTGGCCACGCTGCATGGCAACTGCATCTACACCAACGTCGCACTCACCGATGATGGCGATGTCTGGTGGGAAGGTCTCACCAAAGAAAAACCCGCGCACGTGATCGACTCCACCGGCAACGACTGGACACCCCACAGCGAAAACAAAGCAGCACAGGCCAACTCGCGCTTCACCGCACCGGCCAGTCAGGTGCCTGTCATCGCCAAGGAATGGGAAGACCCCAAAGGCGTGCCCATTGATGCGATTCTTTTTGGTGGTCGCAGAGCGACGACGGTGCCGCTGGTGATTGAAGCGCTCTCTTGGCGGCATGGCACATTCCTGGGTTCGATCATGGGCAGCGAGACGACGGCTGCTGCTGCGGGTGCGACGGGACAGCTTCGCCGCGATCCGATGGCGATGCTCCCCTTCTGTGGCTACAACATGGGCGACTACTGGAAACACTGGCTGAACATGGGCGAAAAAGGCGGAGCGGGCCCTGGTGGGTCCAAAGGCTTTGGCAAGATGCCCATGATTTTCTTCGTGAACTGGTTCCGCAAAAACCAGCAAGGCAAATGGCTCTGGCCCGGCTTTGGCGACAACAGCCGTGTGCTTAAATGGGTCGTCGAACGAACACTAGGCACCGGCAAAGCCATCGACACACCCATCGGCAAACTGCCCGCGCCTGGCGCGCTCGATCTCTCCGGACTCAACATGAAAGAGGCGGATGTCGCTGAACTCATGAACGTTGATGTGAGCGGTTGGCTCAGCGAGATTCCAAGCATCGAAGATCACTACGCCAAGTTCGGCACGCGCCTGCCCGGCGGCCTGATGTACGAACTGCACGCGCTGCGCCATCGCCTGGAAGCAGCGCGCTGATGCGAGCCACAC
>CAZYQL010000221.1:0-3812 GCA_964650055.1 uncultured Phycisphaeraceae bacterium
TCCGCAGAGGCGGGATAGCGCGGATTGATGTCCACGATGTGAATGCGATTGTGATTGAGCGGCTGATGCGGATCGACATCATAAGGAAGCACCGCGTCGATACCGAAGATGCCTTGCAATCCCGACCACTGCACCATCGCCTGCCCCGCATTCTCAAACTGCTGCCGCACATCGCCACTGACCTGCGCGGGATACACGTTGCCTACATAACTAAATGGCGAAGGCGCACCGCAACTTGTATCGCCGATGATCTGCACGCTGATGCCCAGTAGTTTTACGGAAGTATCATTCGCGTGGTACACCGCGCTGAGTGATCTGCCTTGAAGTGAGCACTGAAGGTATTCATCCTCGCCTACTTGCTCCTGCGGCGACCAAAGACGAATCGCCTTACCCCCTGAACTTTTGCGTGGTTTCACGAGAAATGCGCTGCTCTCATTCACTTGCTTCTGTGCATAAGCACGCCATCGCAAAGGCATCGTGTGATTCAAATCATCATCCCAGTGCAGCGCGGGTACATGACTGATTGCTTCATGCCACTCGCAGTTTCTTCCACGATTTTCACACCAGTTCATCAGCGCTTCATAAACTGCACGCGGCTGGCGAAGTTTCTCCATCGCATTTGCAGAGCCACCAAGAAGCTCGCGCTGCTTCTCAAGAATCCGCACCACTTCCAGATGATTCTCCATTGCACCGGTGAAGAGCACCGGCCCAGGCGGTGCATCCTTCATCAGAGCGAGCACACCGAGGGGCCACTGATCGCGCGGGCACTGCTTCACTGGCGCGATCGCCTTGAGATCAGCGTCAGCAAAGAGGTCGATGCACCAGGGCGAGTAGCCAGCGCGTAAGGCTGACTGCGCCGCGGCGCGGGCACTGGCGCCGATGATGATGAGGTGGCCTTGCGTGGTCATGGTGTGCAGTGATGTGATGCGGGATGAATCCATTCACGATCGCTGCTTCAATCGCCCGATGCCCAGGGCGACTTGCCCAGGTCCAGCGCGGCGACGATGGCGTCGATCTGGTTGAGTTCATCTGCAGAAAATGTCGCATTCTTCATGCAGCCGACGTTGTCGATGATCTGCTGCGGCCGACTTGCGCCGATGAGCGCGGTGGTCACGCGCGGATCGCGCAAGACCCAGGCGAGTGACATCTGCGCGAGTGTCTGTCCGCGCTGCTGCGCCATCTCATTGAGCTGTCGTGTGGCGGCGATGAGCGGATCGGTCAGGCTCTTTTCCTTGAGGAATCCATGCGGATCAGACACGCGCGAATCCTTGGGGATGCCGTTCAAATATTTGCCAGCGAGCACACCTTGATAGAGCGGACAGAACGCAATGATGCCCATGCCCAGTTCATCACAGGTTGAAATCAAACCACGCGTTTCAACCCAGCGGTTGAGCATCGAGTAATTCGGCTGATGAATGAGCAGCGGCGCGTAATGATGCTCCGCGCAGATGCGAGCAGCTTGCGTGGTCTGCTGGGCGTTATAGCTGCTGATGCCGGTGTAAAGCGCCTTGCCTTGCTTCACAGCAGTGTCGAGCGCCGCCATCGTTTCTTCGAGTGGCGTATCGGGATCGAAGCGATGGCTGTAGAAAATATCCACGTAATCCACGCCCATTCGCTTGAGCGATTGATCGAGTGAAGCGAGCAGATATTTGCGGCTGCCCCATTCGCCATAAGGCCCGGGCCACATGAGATAACCCGCCTTGGTGGAGAGGATGATTTCATCGCGTGTTCCGGTGGGCATTTCCTTCAGGATGCGGCCGACTCGCTCCTCGGCACTGCCTGGCTGTGGGCCGTAGTTGTTGGCGAGATCGAAGTGAGTGATGCCGTGATCGAACGCGGTGAAGAGCATCTTCTTGCAGTTCTCGTGATCAGCATCGGTGCCGAAATTATGCCAGCAGCCGAGGCTTATCGCGGGCAGTTTCAAGCCGGAGCGGCCGCAGCGGCGGTAGAAGCTGGCGTTGTTGTAGCGAGTGGGATTGGGTGTGTATGGCTGCATGTGAACTCCGAGAAACAGGCGAGCGAGAGATGAAAAGTTTATCGTTTTGCGATCTTGATGCGATTATCGTTTTCGATTGAGCGATGCGCTGATGTCGCTACGCCGCGAGCGGCGGGAAGAGCGAAGGCGCAAGCGGCGAGACTGCTCGCGCGCGTCGCTCGCTTGGCTGGATGCAACTGCGATCAGAGAGGTATCGCTGCCGCCAGATCGATCATCGTGCCTGCTGTCGCTAGCGGACCTGGGTGTGGCATCGATCGCAATCGCTGTACGAGATCGCGCATGGGCTGATGCAGTGGCGCGGTGAAGCGCACAACCTGGCGCGTTGATGGATGCACAAAGCTGAGCAGGCCTGCGTGTAGTGCGGGGGTGTAGAGAATGATGTCCGCTCTTGCTGCCGCCTTCGCTTCCATGCGCTGGCCGTCTTCGCGCGACCTTGCATAAGTTTGCAGCTTGCGCCCGCCCGCAGGTTGCGGCGGAGTGATGAGTTCTGCTTCGCCGATGGGCTCGCCGCCGTAGATGATGTCGCCCATGATTGGGTGGCCCATGTAGCCCATGTGCACGCGAATCTGATGCGTCCGGCCGGTCTTGAGTTCCAGCTCAACCAGCGAGTAGCCTTGATACTGTTCGCGCACTCGGCAAATCGTGACCGAAGCTTTGCTCAGTGCATCGCGCCTGACTGCATAAGCTTCGCGGATGGTCGGATGTTTTCCCAGTGGTTCGTCGATGACGAACGCGGGATTGTCGAAGTTGCCATGCACGAGAGCGAGGTAGGCTTTGGTGGTGGTGCGATCTTCGAACTGACTGGCGATGCCCCAGTGCGATTCATCGTTTTTGGCGACTACCATGACGCCGGTGGTGTAGCGATCCAGGCGATGAATAATGCCGGGGCGACACTCGGCAGCGCCGACTTCGCTCAGGCCATCGATGGTGACAGGCGGGCCGTCGTATTCCTTGGAGCCGGGCGAGGCGGAAGAGAGCGTGCCGGAGGTGATGGCTTTGGGATCGAGTATTTCTTCAGATACTACATCGTCAGCATTGACATCAACATCAGCACTTTCCTTCGCGGCTTTGGCTGCATCACGTTTGAGTTTGCCTGCGTTTTTGCGGTCCCATTCGGGCGCACCTGAGCCGCGCGTTGGTTCACGGAAGCCGCGCGAGCTGTGCGAACGAAAGGCCTGGCCGATGGCGACGCGCTGCTGCATGAAGTGATGCGCCAGCGCGTTGAGCAGCGTGCCTGCTTTGTGGCTGCGAGCCGGGTGAACGATCAGGCCGGCTTGTTTGTTGACGACGATGAAATGCTCATCTTCATAGAGCACGTGCAGCGGAATGTCCTCTGGCTCAATCGTGCGAATCGCCGGCGCAGGCAGAATCACATCAATCACATCGCCCTTGAGAATCACCGTGCTCGCTTTGGGTGTCTTCTCGTTGACCTTCACGCCGCCGAGGGCGATCAGCTTCTGAATGCGGTTGCGACTGATGCCTTTTAGGCGATCCAAGAGATAAACATCGACGCGCCTTCGCACGTTGCGCTTGATCAGGAATTGCCGCTGCTGCGCCCCTTCGCCAAAGAGCTCATCATCTTCATCGGTCACCTCGGCATCGATGCCCTCTTCGTTTAGATCAAGTGGCAGCGATTCATCGATGGCGGGCGATGGCGGACCGGCCTGCTCAAAACGACGGCTGCCGCGGCGGGAGGATTCTTCGCGTTTCTTTTTCACAGAGAGACAATCGTTCGCCGAGGCGAACAGCTAAATAAGATGATTACTTGGCGTCCTTCGTGGGCGCATCAGGTGTGGGTGCAGCAGGCGTGGGGACA
>CAZYQL010000221.1:3912-5673 GCA_964650055.1 uncultured Phycisphaeraceae bacterium
ACCGGCAACGGCAACACCGGCGCGGGCTCTTTGTCCTTGCCGTCATCGGCGACTTTGCCATCTTTGCCATCCTCTTCCTTGCCTTTGCTCGGGTCGAGATTGAACGACGGGAACAGCGGTTTGTCCGTGCTCGCGCCATCCTTGCCCTTGCCATCTTTCGTCGGGCCTTCGGGAAGGAACGGCGACTTGAGCAGATCGTTGCCAACCGTAGGCTTCTGGGCCCGGGCATAAACAGGCTCGACCTTCACGCGATCAACCGCCGCCTCAAATGCAGCCGCTCGCTGTGTGAGATATTCATATCCCGGGCCGCCAGCTTTCTGGGCTGCCTGATAATGTTCCTTGGCTTTGTCCCATTCGCCGCGCGTCTGCGCCAGCACCGCCAGGCCCATGTGCGCCTTGATCTTCACCAGCGGATGCTTCGATTCAGCGAGAGCCGCGTTGTACATCGACTGTGCATCTTCGATGAGTTTATTGCGATCTTCCGCAGAGATCTGATCTTTCTCGGTGCCGATGGGTTTGCGAAGCAGCGGCAAAATCGCATCGCCGCCGCGCAGATTCGCCTGCACCTGCACCGACTCGTTGCCCGTGGTCATGGCGAGTTTGCGCAGCGCCTGCGGCGTGGCAGCGGTGGCCAGTTCATATTGCTCCGCATCGCGCGTGCCAGTCGCACTGGCGTTCATGAAGCGAATGCCAAAGATCAGCGCCGCAGCGAGCACAGCTCCGCCGAGCACTTTCATCTGGTGCTTGCCCCACCATTCCTTGGCGGAGGCGAGAGCAGTTTCCAGATCGTTTTCCTTCAGTTCGTGGCGATGTTCAGAGTCCATGTTTATCTCATCTATCAAATTTCAAATCGCAAATCGCAAATCTCAAATCACACAAATGCAAACGTCAAACACTCAAGGCTTCACCGCTGCCGGGGCAGTGGCACTGCGATCCCGAATCATCACCACCACATCAAGCACGCGCGGATGGCTGATCTGAATGGTCAGTTCCTCCTGACCCTTGACGAACACCATCGTGGTGATCGATCCATCGGACCTTTCGCCCGTCATCTGCCAACCTTGCGCAGGCGTCTGCTGCCTGTAAAACCGACTCGCATCCGCAATCGTCGCCACACCCTGATAAGTGTGCGTCACTATGCGTGGCCCACTGCGTGGCACCATCGCTTGACTTCGCGAAGGCACCGCCACGAAACCAATGGGCATCGGCACATCGGCAATCTTGGGCCGCTCCGATGCCACCAGACCTGTGCCCTCGGGCCTCGTGAGCACATGCCCATCATCGCTCTGAGGTCGCAGCGTCCACGATGACTCGCAGCCGATCATCATGATCAGCACGCAAGGCAGAATCATCCAAAATCCGATCGCTCGTGGTTGTTTTTTCATAGGGCATCCATGCTTACGACAACAACTCAGTGTAACGGCCACGCCCCATCCCGGCAACCTCCTACCCGCCTCAACTGCACCCCATGTCCGCCCCATGGCCCCCCTCCCCCGTTCTTTTTCGCTCAACACATTTTCATATCTCACTTTAGCGAATGGCCGCCCCATGGCCGCCGGACGTCCTCCCCTTGATATTTCACTAAAAACACCACCTGTCATGTCCGCCCGGACGTCCAAACGGTGTCCGCTCGTGACCGCGTGGCCGCCCACATAGCCCCCGGCTTGCCGGGGGTGATTGACGCAGCGCAGCCCAGCGCCACATCGTCCTTGTGCAAGCAAGTCACGCCCGCCGCCAACGGATTGAAAAGCCTGACCAATC
>CAZYQL010000222.1:0-5667 GCA_964650055.1 uncultured Phycisphaeraceae bacterium
TGACGGCTGAAAGCTTTCTCCCCTACGGAGTTGTTCTATGACCTGGACACTTAGCGCCTTCGCTGATGAAGCTGCACAAGATATCGATGAGCAGATTCGCGCGATTCAATCGGGTGGCCTGAAGATGATCGACCTTCGCAATGTCGATGGCCACAACATCAGCGCGTTGCCTGTCGAAAGCGCGAAAGTCGTCAAGGGCAAACTCGATGCGGCCAACATCTCAGTCGGCATGTTCGGCACACCGCTGGGCAAGATCGATATCGCCGATGACTTTGACATTGATGTGAAGAAGCTGGATCACATCGCCAAGCTGGCAGATATTTTCGATTGTCGCAAAGTACGAATATTTTCCTACTTCAATCGCAAGAACAACAGCCCCATGTACACATGGGCCTGTGAGTCGCTGCGCCGCCTTGGTGCACTCAAGGAACAGGCAGCATCAATGAAGCTGAGCCTGTATCACGAGAACGAGCATGACATCTTCGGCGACAAAGTCTGGCAGAATGAAACCATCGCCCGATCTTTGCGCGATAGCGGAGCGCCTGGCAGCGAGGGTACTTTTCGCTGCATCTTCGACTTCGACAACTACAATCAGGTCGGTGAAAATGTCTGGGATGCCTGGCAACGACTCGAACCCTTCACCGATGCCTTTCATCTCAAGGACAGCACGAAGGAATGTTCGCATGTTCCTATCGGCACCGGCAACGGCAGAGCCAAGGACATTCTTGCCGATGCACTCAAGCGCGGCTGGCATGGGCATCTAGCCAACGAGCCACACCTTTCTCGTTCGCCTGCCATCATGGCCACAGGGCCTGGTGGAAAGGCCGATCAGAAGTTGGCCGAGCTTTCTGAATTCGAAGCATTCCTCGTCGGCGTGCGCAGCGGCAACGAACTGCTCCATTCGATCAAAGCACCACTGGCCTGATCCACGCCTGCGCAGCTGACACCGTGCCAACATCGTGAAACTTCATGCAGCGAGAAACGCTCACACGTCCCGGCGGCCCCGTAGTCATCAGCGAGAAAACGCTGACCGCCATGGCTGCGATACGTCGGCTCAAGTTGCTGCCGCAGTTGCACGGCTCCATCGTCGTCAGTGCGTCGGTCTATGAAGCTTGCCGACCTGCACTGAGCCAAATGCAACCTGATGCCGGGGGACACGTCGTCATTCCTGCGGGACAGAATTTTGTAGCTGCGCCTGCCTTTGAATGGCTTCTGGTCGCTGAAGATCAACCTGAACAAGTCTTGCCTGCTCGCGTTGATTTCCCTCAGAATGCCTCGGCCAGTGAGGCGGCGACACTGCGACTGGCACTGTCCATTCCCGCATCACTGGTGCTCATCGATGGCCCCATCAAGGAACGCGCCAAGCTCAGCTTCATCAAAAGTGAAGGTACTTTGTCGCTGCTGGTGACGGCATTTCGTGAAGGATTAATTTCAGCCGTGGAACCGATGGTCAAGGCTTTGGAGAAGCTGGGGCACGCCGATGTCCTTCCGCCTCGCGAATCACTCGATGCTTTGTGGAAGGCACTGGGCAAGATGGAAGATGAATGACATTTCATCGCGGTCTTCGCAGGGGCCAGAGCATCGGCACCTTGCGCTGATAGGCGCGGTAGGCATCGCCGTAATACGCCACCAGCTTGCGCTCTTCTTTGGGAATGAGATAGTGCATCGCAAGGGCCATGACGATCGGCGTCGTGAGAACGAGATAGGACCGAAACAGAAAACAGACTCCGGGACAAAGCAGCCAGAGTCCGATCGCGTAGAGCGGATGCCGAACGAGGCGGTAGGGGCCATCGGTCATCAGGCGGCGCAGTTTCCTCGCGCTTCGAAGCTGGAGCGTTGTGGCGACGTAGAGAAACAGTCCGACGACACACATGATGCTCGCGATGGCAATCGCAATGGGCCACGAGAGAAATGAGATTGTGAAGATCGGAGCGAACCATCGATCGATCAGAATCACCAGCGCGAAATAGCTCGCAGTGATGCCGCCGATTCGCAAACCCTCGCCCCAGTAGATGGGCAGTGCTACAGGCGGATGCAATTCGATGGCTGGATTGTCCACGTCGCCAGCAGGTTCGTTTTTCTCTGTCACCATTTCTGCACCCAGTCGCTGAACCAAGCCCAAATCCATCGGCTGAGTCGCAAGAAAATAAACGGCAACAGCACCGCCATGCCCACCGCAATTGCCACGATGATGCCCAGTTGATCCGCCAGAAGCCAAGGCCCGATGAAGAAGCTCCACGCCGCCACTGGCAGCATGGTGAAGATCATGTTGATGGTGATCGCGCCGGTCATCTCACCGTGGCGATCGATCTGTCCATCTTTGGCCGGATATTCAGCCATGTGCATCGTTCCTCAAAGTTTGCGTCAAAACGGGCACTTGCGTTCAAGCATACGCTGCGGATGAACAATTCTCTCGGCCACGCGTCATAGTGGTATAGAATGATTCACTTCATCCAAGGGGCAAGCCATGAATCTCCGCATTCGCAGATCCATCTCACTGGCGCTGGCAAGCATCGTCAGTTTCTCCGCAATCGCTGAGCTTAGCGCTGACACGCCAGCTCAGGCGAAAGCGAAATTCGATAGCACCTATGGAGCAGCTCTACGCGGCGTCAAAGGAACGCGCTCCACCGCTGATGATGCCAAACTTGCGGAGGCTCTCCTTGAAGCGGCCCAGCACAATGGCAACGGCGAAGCGTACACGATCCTGCTGCTCGATCAGACTTACGAACTAGGCAAGCTGCACACCGATGGCATGAAGGTGGCTGCCGATGCCTTGCAGCGCATCTCGAATATCGTGCCGCGAAGGCAGCTTGAATCGCAGGAAAAACTTCTGGACCTGTATGAAATCGTCTTCCGCAATGCAGCCGGCAAGAGTGATAAGACCGTACACAAAAAAGCAGGCACAGCGACAACCGATCTCATCGTCGAAATTGCCGAGGCCAAGAAAAAGCGAGCTGAGTATGTCGATGCCATCGGGCTTCTCAAAAAGGCGACAGGCATCTCGCGCAGCGTGGCTTACGAGGGCAGAAGCGATGACATCAAATCGCTCATCGAAGAGATGACGCCGCTGGCACCGATCGATATCAAGATCAAATCCGCCAGGCGAGCGCTGACGCGAAATCCAGCAGACAAGGAAGCCGCCAAGACGCTGACCGATCTCTATCTCAAAGATCTGGATCGGCCGGTCAGCGCCAAGACCTATGCGAGCATCGTGGAATCAGCGGAAACAATGGCGCTGATGGAAGTGGCGGGCCAGCCGGTGCAATCGCTGGACGCGGATGAGGCGAAACAACTGGCGGCGTGGTACATCGGATTGGCCGATGAAGGATCGACCCACGCCAAGACCAACATGCTCATCCGCGCCAAGGTCTATTACGCTCATGCCCTAGCGAAATCTCCTGATGATGGCGATGCGAAAAGCGGCGCGACGAAAGTGGCGCTGATGCTCACGACTTTGAAAATCGATCCGACCAAAGCGGATCAGCTTGCCATCAGTCGGCGCGATCGCCTGGGAATTGGCGTGGCCAGCGCGAAGCTTGTGAAGCCCAAGGCTGAGCCCATTGTCAAGCCAAAACCTGATCCAGTCGTAAAGCCCGAGCCAAAGGTGGAACCTGCGCCGGTTGAACCGCCGGTGGAGATTGAGCAGGAGCCAACGGAAGTAGAGCCGGAGTTCCGCGAGGAGATGTTGCCCGATTCTTATTGGAAGAGCCGCAAGAGCATTTTTGATTTTTAAGTCAGCGCGGCGTATTCGCTTCACGCTATGCGAATTGGCCGCAAAAAGTCGCAGAAGGCGCAAAAGAAGGCAGACGGAAGCGACGTGCGTTTTTCATGTCAATTGAACGGCAGGTTGATTTGTGGTGAATCCCCAAGCCCGATGGCGAGGTCTGCCGAGCCATCGGGGTGTGTTCAATCAATGTAGCACGCAGGCAGAAATCAAAGACAGTACCCCGATGTCTCGCCAAGCCTCACCATCGGGCTTGGCAGAAGCCGCGACAAAACGCTGCTCCAATACTCTGTTTTCTTTTTGCGCCTTCTGCGACTTTTCGCGGCCAACCTTGTGCCGCGGTCAGTCGGTGGATTGGCCGAAGAACTTGCCGCCATCTTTCTTCTTGCGCTCCACTTCCTTCATCGAGAAGATGATCGATTTGGTGATGTCTTTGGGGTGGAACTTAGGCGGGTAGTTTTCGTGGACCTGCGTCAGGATGCGAAGGACGGTGGTGTGGTCATTGGCGGTCTGCGCCGCTTTGGCCTCGGCGAGAAGCTTGGTCACTTCATCAGCCATGCGCGTTTCTTCCACGATGACCTTGCGATTGTCGAGCATCGCAGTGAACTGCTCGATGCGCTGCGAAAGGTCTTCTGGTTGCCAAGCCGCAGGATAAGTGTCACGCACGTCGCGCATGACCGTGATCGCACCGGCAATGTCGTCTCCATCCAGTTTCGTCCTTGCCTCGGTCAGTTTGGCATTCATCACATTGCGATCATCGCGAGGTTCGATGCCGGGCTTGACGTTGGTTTTGGGCGGTTTTGGGGCGGAGACGTCAATGGGATTGCCGAAGGGATCGGTCTTCTTGGTTGCGATGGGCACGACAGGAGCCGGAGTCGTCGTGTTTGATTCGTTGTCGCTAGCCACAAGATTCGTCGAAGGCGGCGCTGTCGCTGGCGGATTCTGATTGCCATCATTATTCAGCGCATTGGCCGGCTTACCTTTGTTCATCAGGAAAAGCACGATCACCACGACGACCAGAAGAACATTAAAACCAATCAGCGCCCAGGTCATCGTGCTGGCGGTTTTCTGCTTTCGCTGGACGTCATCGACGCCTGTGTCATCCGCTTCGCCTGATAGAGAAAATGCATCCACCGCGCGCCCGCCAGAAGCAGCGGTGCCGCTGAATCCCGCAGCAAAGTTGAGCGGCGCCCCAGGTGCTGCGCCAGCCGTCGCAGGTTTAGGGGCAGCAGGATTGGCGGGCATCGGCGGTGGTGATGCTTTCGTCGTCGTCGGTGCGGCAGGAGCAGCCGGTGCACCGGAACCGAAATTCAACAGCGGGGAGCCGCCGAATTTCCCGCCGGCCCCGAGCACCTGATCGAGCAGGTCAGCACCGGGAGCAGCGGATATGGCCGGGGCAATGCCGCTGGCGCTGGAATTCACTGGCGCACCGGTGATGGATGCGATTTCCTTTTCAAGCGCTCGCTGGGCCGCTGCGGCTTCCTGAGTCGTGCGGTAGGCCAAGCCCAGTTCGTTACGCTCCTTGGGTTCTTCAAACTTCGCATTGCAAGCGGTGCAGGATGTGGCGGTCGGCTCCACCTTGGCGCTGCAATGATGGCAATAGCCCAGCAGGTGCGCGATGCCAGGCACATTGCGTGCGACGGACCAGAACTGCTTGGTCGAAGGCCCGCGCATGACCGTCGTGGGACGGATGCGATTGTTCTTGGCCATCTTCGCCAGCACTTCGTAGCTGCATCCCGGGCGGAATGGATTTTTCTTGTCGCGGATAAACCAAGGCCCCATCGATATCTGCGTCGCCCTGCGAGAGAGCGGCTCGAAGAGGCCCTTGCATTCGTCGCATTGATCGGGCACAGCTGCCGTCTCGGGAACGGTCTGCACATGGCCGCAGTAAGGGCAGAGGATGATCTGTGGTTCTTGTTTCATAGCAGGAGTCAGAGGTCAGA
>CAZYQL010000223.1:0-2903 GCA_964650055.1 uncultured Phycisphaeraceae bacterium
ATCGAATTGCTCGTGGTCATCTCCATCATCACGCTTCTCATCTCCATCACGCTTCCTTCTCTTCAGCATTCCAAAGAAGTCACCCGCCGTGCCATCTGTATGGCCAATTCCCGCAGTCAAGTGCAAGCCTGTCTTTCCTATGGCGGCAGCAACAAGGATTTCTTTCCACCCTCCTGTGGCCCGCTCGAAGAAAACTGGGCCTACTCCTTCGATATCCGCGCCAGTCTCGATGCCGCCCCCAAACGTCCGATGGGCATCGGCCTGACGCTCGCTGGTGGCTATATGGATATTCAGCCAGCGGCCCTTCATTGCCCCAGCCTCAATACGACCGGTGCACCGAGCACGCCCTACCACAGCATGAACGTCAACATCGGCAACTGGTGGAACTCCGTTGGCGCAACATGGTGGAACGATCCTGCCTACCTCACCTACCGCATCACCATCGGCTACACCTACCGCGCCTACTCCTGGTGGAAGACCAACGCCACCGACCGCTACATCCGCAACGGCAAAACGCCAGGCCATTTCGTCGTCAATTCAGACATCCTCGACAAGCGATTCGGCATGAATTTCGCCCACCGCGATGGCTACAACTTCTCCAGGCTCGACGGCAGCAGCACATGGCGATCCGACTCCAATGCGGTCTTCGAGTCCCTTGCCGGTGGTACCGTCGATGGCAAAGGTTCCTCCGTGCAGGATGAGATTCTTTTCAAGAAGTTTGAGAACAACAATTAAGTCCGAGCCGCGAAGCGTCAGCGAGCGACTGGCCTGACCCGCGCAGTACTGCGCACCATCCTTTCGCGCTGGCCATCGGACATCTTCAACTTCGGGATTCCAATTCCATCAACAACATGTACGATGACAAGCTGGAGGTTCTTCATGCGCACGCTGCCTGCTTTCATCGTCATTGCTCTTCTCACCTGCACGTCGATTGCGACCGCAGGTGTCGGCGATCCCACCCTTCGCACGGATCATCCGCACTATGCCGGTGAAGGCGCGTTTCAGACACCTACTGGCTGCGTGGACTTCGCCACCCGGCTGCTGCCTGCCGACAAAGCCAGCGATCAGGACCGCGCGATCGCGCTCTATCAGTGGCTGCTCGCGCACCAGTTTCATCTGCACTCGCCACAAGAATGTTTCGTGCCTGGCAAAGTGCCCGGTGCGAAAAACGACGACTACGAGATGGTGGTTTATGACGCAGCACGCGGTCGTTTTTCCTATGGCTATGGACTGTGCGGAACGGTGCATGCATGGAATGAAATCTATTTCAGCGCGCTGGGTATGAATTCGCGCCGCCGGGCCTTTCCGGGACACACCAATAGCGAGATCGAGTACGGCGGACAGTGGCACACCTTCGACACCGACATGGCGGGGCTGCTCTTTCGCAAGGATGGCGTCGTCGCGGGCTATGAAGACATCATCAAGGACCCTTCGATCCTCAACTTGCCGCAAGGGGGCGGACGCAGCCTGCCGCATTATGCCTTCGCCTGGCCTAGTGATTTCAATAGCATGAAACAGGGCTGGCAAGAGATCATCAAATCGGGCGACGGCAGCAAGTGGTACAAAATGTATCGCAGTGGCTACGAGGCACTGCCCGGCATCGTTCATCTGCGCCGCGGCGAAACCTTCACACGCTACTTCAACCGCGATCACTTTGGCGGCCCCGCCGATCGCCGCTTCTGGCACGTGCAGAAGAACGGCCCGATGCGCGATTGGACCTTCGTCAATCAGGGCGAGCCGAAACACGATGGCCCCAAATCCAACTCGCGCGGCAACGCCAGCTACTGCAATGCTCAGTTCATTTACACACCCGACCTGAGTACCGACGCATGGCGCGAAGGCACGATGAACATATCGGACAACCTGGGCAGCAGCGCCGCCTCGCCGCGCCTTCGCAGCAAAGATGGCAAGGAGGCGTCGGTGGTGTTCACGCACTTTTCGCCTTACGTCATCTGCGGTGATCCAGTCGATGACGAAAACCCGATGACCGGCAAAGCCACCGGCGGTCTCACCCTCACCGGCAAAGCGACTGGCAACGTGACGCTGGAAATCTCCACGAATTCAGGTCAATCGTGGCAACCGCTGGGCAAGCTCACCGGCTCATTCACCAGCGATCTCACCGAACAAACCAAGGGACGCTACGGGTGGTGGCTCCGCTTCACCTTCGCGGACAAAGCAGGCCTCGATGAACTCACCTTCACCACCGTGAGTCAGATGAATCAGGCGATGTACCCTCGCCTCAAACCCGAAGGCAGCCACGTGGTTTATCACGCTGCATCCCGGCGCGTGCTTCCGCTGGTGCCTGATTTTGGACTCAGCGAAAAGGAAATCAGTACGATCGAAGATAGCGCGAGGCGATCCGCGAACCTCAAATACACCCCGCGCGATGCGAAGCAGACGCTGGCATATACGACGACCAACAACAAGCCGGGTCAGTTGGTTTTTCGCGTGCCTTTGCTCTCAGAAAGAGACAGGCTGATGGAAGTCTCCGCTGCGGCGCGCTTCCGGGTGCGCGTGCCGCCGCCTCAAGGCGCTGACTTTCACATGTCTATTTCCAACGATGACGGCAAGACGTGGCAACCTTTCGCCAAGGCTCCGTTGCCTGCCGACAACGAATATTCCAGCGGCTGGATGTATGGCTCCGCCAAAGTCGCTGACACTGCATCGCGCGATGCACTACTGCGCGTCAACCTCTACGCAGGCGGGTACACCACCGGACTCATCACCGCCGAGCTCTATGGCATCTACCAAACACCGGCACCACGCGCCTGCAAACTCACCTATGCGTGGAAGGAAAACGGCAGCCTGAAAACTCACACCGAGTCCATCCCGGCAGGCCAAGAATCACACGGCTTCGATGTCAAGACCGGCAAAACCATCACGGATGAATACGTGCGCATGAG
>CAZYQL010000223.1:3003-5626 GCA_964650055.1 uncultured Phycisphaeraceae bacterium
CCCTTTACTTCTTCATCACTTCTTTAGCAGCGTTGTACACCGCTTCGGCGGAGAAGCCGAACTTCTTTTGAAGCTCTTTGAGCGGGGCTGATGCGCCGAAGGTTTTCATGCCGATGGCTTTGCCTTCTTCGCCGACGTAGCGTTCCCAGCCGAAGGTCGATGCCTGCTCGATGCTGACGCGGGCCTTCACACTCGATGGCAGCACGCTCTGGCGATACTCAGCCGACTGATGCTCGAAGACTTCCCACGAAGGCATCGAGACGATGCGAGCCTTGACGCCCTCGGCTTCGAGCTTCTCATACGCACCCATCGCGAACTGCACTTCCGTACCCGTCGCAATCAAAATCACATCCGGCTTGCCCGCTGCACTAGCCGTATCCGCCAGAACATATGCACCTTTGGTCAGGCCCGATGCTGCTGCATATTTCGTGCGATCAAGCGTGGGCATCGCCTGGCGCGAAAGAATCAGACAAGCAGGCTCGTGCTTGAGCTGCATGACATACTTCCATGCTTCGATGACTTCATTCGCATCACCGGGGCGAATGACGACCAGGCCAGGGATTGCGCGAAGGGCTGCCAGGTGTTCGATAGGCTGATGCGTCGGGCCATCTTCACCCACGCCGATGGAGTCGTGCGTGAAGACGTAGATGACGGGAATTTCCATGATGGCGGAAAGACGAATCGCAGGGCGACTGAAATCGGAGAAGACGAAAAAGCCCGAGCCGAAGGGGCGAACTTTGGTGAGCGCCATGCCGTTGAGAATCGCACCCATGCCCAGCTCGCGCACGCCGTAGTGGATGTTGCGGCCGGACCAGGCGAAGGTTTCCTTGCCATGGGTCTGCCCATGCGAATCGACAGTGCCAGGGCGCGAAAGACTTGGCGGGCCAAACTCGGCGTTGCCTTCGAAGGTGAGTCGCGTCTTGGTGGAAGGCGCCAGATCAGCAGCGCCGCCCAGGAGCCAGGGCACATTCTTGGCGACCATGTTGATGACCTTGCCGCTGCTCTCGCGGGAGGCCATGCCCTTCGCATCAGCGGGGAATGCTTTGAGATCTTTGTCCCAGCCGTCAGGCAAGGCGCGTTTCTGAATGCGCATAATGGCGTCAGCCTCGGCGGGAAATTTCGCTTTGTAGCCTTCAAACAGTTTCATCCATGCAGCGCGCTGATCGCCGCCGCGTTTGCCCATGCCTGCTGCGAAGTGTTCGAGAACACCATCGGGAATGTAGAAATCTTTGTCTTCGGGGAATCCGTAGTTTTTCTTCGCGCCTTTGATCTCGTCCACGCCCAGCGGTTCGCCGTGCGCGGAGTGGCTGTCCTGCTTGGTCGGTGCGCCCCAGCCGATGTGGCTGTCCACGATGATGAGCGTGGGCCGACCTTTGGTTTCGCGGGCCAGTTTGAAAGCCCGATTGAGCATGTCCAGATCGTTCGCATCGCCGACGCGTGTGACATTCCAACCCAGCGCGATAAAGCGAGTGGCGATGTCTTCGCTGAAGGCCAGGTGGGTGTCACCTTCGATGGTGATTTTGTTGTTGTCATAAACCCAGCAGAGGTTGTCGAGTTTGAGATGGCCCGCGAGCGAAGCTGCTTCCTGCGTTGCGCCTTCCATCATGCAGCCGTCGCCGCCCATGGCGTAGGTGTGGAAGTTGAACAGTTCAAACTCCGGCTTGTTATAAGTCGCGCCCAGCCACTTGCCCGCCATCGCCATGCCGACGCTGGTGGCGAAGCCTTGCCCCAGCGGCCCGGTGGTCGTCTCGACGCCGCTGGTCCAGCGATATTCCGGATGGCCCGGACACCTGCTGTCTAGTTGACGAAACGCCATGATGTCTTCGAGTTTCACAGAGAGCTCGCCGACGGTTTCGTATGCGCGGTTGACCGCTTTGACCTGGCACAGATGAAGCATGGAGTAGAGCAGCATCGAGGCGTGGCCCATCGAGAGCACAAAGCGATCGCGGTTAGGCCAGATCGGATCGTTGGGATCAAACGCGAGATGATTGTTCCAGAGCGAGTAGGTGACCGGCGCCATCGCCATCGGCGTACCCGGGTGCCCGGAGTTGGCCTTTTGCACCGCATCCATCGAGAGCGTGCGAATGGTGTTGACCGCAGTTTGAATGATCTGTTTGTTCTGATCGATGGTGGCCATGATGTTCCCCAACTGGTTGTGAAGATGATTGATTCGCATCGCGACGCTAAGTTTGTCGTCCATGACAAGCTTCGCACATTAGAAACGAAGTTGCGATGTAAGGGAAGTGACCAGAGAAATTTTGTAGCGTGCAGACCGTGAAAAATGGATGAGAACGCTGACGAAGTCTGAAAAACGGCAAATAGCCATGTCTACCTGCGCGTTTTTCAATCTGACATTGCCATCGTTACCCATTGCTGCAACGTGATTTACGTCATGTCTACGGGTAAACGAGTAGACGTCTACCAGGAAACCCTTAGTGCTGTGAAACCGAGCAGCGTAAAGAACAACCGCCAATGAGGTTAACGCACAGACGGCGCGAGGATGGGCTACGAAAACGGACCATTCGGTAACGCACATGACCAAGTCCCCGGCCAAGGGCCAATGAAAGCAGGAGATGACTTCTCACAGGTCATAGTATAACAGACATTGAACGGAAGTTCAAGG
>CAZYQL010000224.1:0-5588 GCA_964650055.1 uncultured Phycisphaeraceae bacterium
TTGAACCTTGAACTTTGAACCACTCTGCTGAACGACCATCGTGCGCAGAGCGATGGCCATGTCCATGTTGCCTGCGAAATCGGCGTAGCCGACAGCGCCGGCGTAAGGCCCGCGCTTGGTCGGCTCAAGGTCATCGATGATCTGCATCGCTCGCACCTTGGGCGCGCCGCTGACGGTGCCCACCGGCAGCGCCGCCTGCAGCGCATCCCAACATGTAAAACCATCGCGCAGCTTGCCGATGACGGTGGAACTGATGTGCATCACGTGGCTGTAGCGCTCGACTTCCATGATCACCGGCGTCGTAATCGTGCCAGCCTTGGCGACGCGGCCGACATCATTACGCCCCAGATCGACAAGCATCACATGCTCGCAAATTTCTTTGGGATCAGCGAGCAGTTCTTTTTCGAGTGCGATGTCTTCTTCCTTGGTTGCGCCGCGCTTGCGGGTGCCTGCCAGGGGACGATTCCAGACTTCGCCGTTGTGAACACGGCAGAGAATTTCGGGGCTGGAGCCGATGAGCATGCCGCCTTCGATCTGCACGTAGAACATGTAAGGCGAAGGGTTCACCACACGCAGAGCGCGGTAAATGTCGAAGGGGTCTGCGGTGGTCTGCACTTCAAATCGCTGACTGGGCACGACCTGAAAAATGTCGCCCGCTTTGATGAATTCCTTGGCGGCGATGACGGCTTTCTGATATCCGCCTGCGCCCATGTTGCTGGCGGGCAGCGCAGGCGGCGGCGAATCGAGATCGACTTCGCCGATGGAGAGTTCTGCGTGAACAGTGGCGTGAGACCTCGGGCGCGAAGTTTGAAGATCAGCGAGTGCGGGCGTTTCGATTCTGGCGAGCAGGTCATCGAGTTCTGCGAGTGCTGCGTCGTAGGCCTTTTGCGGCGACGGGTGATCATCGAGCACGGCATGCGTGATGATGAGCACGGTCTTGCGCACGTTGTCGAAGGCGACGACGTTACGGTAGAGCGCCATGTGCAGGTCGGGCAGACCGCGATCATCCTGCGGAGGATTCAGAAGTTTTTCGCCTTCGAGATAGCGGACGGTGTCGTAGCCGGCGAAGCCGACCCAGCCGCCGGTGAAGTCGGGCAGGTCATCGTTCTTGCGACCGCCGACTGCGACTGCATTGCTCAGGCGAACGAGTTTCCAGTTGGCGGTGAGCTTGTCCATTTCGCGCAGCGGATCAGCGCTGGTGTACGTGCGATTCTTCGCAGGATCACGTGCATCGATGTACTGAATTTCGTTGCCTCGGGCGATGATCTGCGCATCTGGCTGAGCGCCGATGAAGCTGTAGCGACCGACGCGATCGCCGCCTTCGACGGACTCGAGGAGGAACGATGGAGCCATGCGAGCATCAGGGCGAACGAGCCTGCGGTAAGCGAGCACAGGTGTGAGCTGATCGCTGAGGACCCTGCGAAAGACGGGAATGAGGTTGCCTTGCGTTGCAAGCTGCGTGAAGGATTCAAAGCTGGGAATGGGATGAATCATGGGTAGGGGAAATAATCAAATCACAAAATTCAAATTTCAAACAAGCTCCAAAAATCAAAACGAATCAGCAATGAGAAGACGTCCCCTCCGTAACGAGCCGCGCCCGTGAGCAAGCGGGTTCCCGCTCCAAATCTCCACTCCCTTACGGTCGTGGCTCGTAGCGAACTACTCCACTCGAATTGGGAATGCTCCTTCACTCCAGCGATTCTGACTCGATGCTTGCTTCTTCGCCTTTGGCTTTCTTTTCCTGATACTTGCGTGTCCAGGTTTCCCAGCTTTTGCCGGCGGCGGTGTCGCGGCCGGAGAATGCGAGGCTGCTGATGTCGGCATACTTCACATTCACGCGCTCATCAGAATCCTTGGGAATCAATCGGACGTGAGGCTCTGCCCCGCTGCTGCGACGATCGAAGATATAGCCTTCGATGGTCTTACCATCGCGGGTCACAAGGGTGACATCGCCGCGATAGTCGAAGGCCTGATCCATCGCAGCATTGCGCTGAGCCTCGGTGGCGAGATCGGGCACGCTGCCTTGCAGCGATGAAGAAGCTGTTGGTATTGAGGTTGGGGGTGCGGTGGGTTCTGACATGGCGGTAGTGTAATAAAGATCGCTAGATCAGCGCAATTAGCCGTTGGCCTGGGCGAACGAAAAGCCATGGCCGCAAAGAGTCGCAAAAAGCGCAAAAGAGATTCATGACCCCTCGGTGAGAAAAACCATCCCAAGTAGAACGGCAACATCATGAACATGCGGTCACTTCATTAAGTTCGCAATTTCTCTCTGCATAATTGCCTTCCTCGGTGTCCTCGGTGTCCTCGGTGTCTCGGTGGCCTCGGTGTCTCGGTGGCCCAACCTAAATCGCTTCTCAAGCGAAAGTCAGATTTGCATTTCACTTCGTAAACACCGTATTGCCCTTGCGCTCAAAGGGCAGATTCATCGGGCCAAAGGGTGTGCCGACGTTCATGTTGCCGTCGAGGCTATAGCCCGCGCCTTTGCCGGTGAGCATGCTGAATGCGGCAAGGCCCAGATTCGAAGGCTTGATGGCGAGGGGAATCTCCAGCGTGGAGCTGCCGCCTTTAGCGAAGCTCGCGGACTTGGCGAGGCTGGTGTTGACAATGGGCGTGCCGCTGAGCGACAGGTTGTAAGCCAGCTTGGAAAGGTCCACGGGGAAATCGTTGTTGTTGGTCACATTAAGCTTGAGCACGGCCTCGGCATTTTGCAGCGTCAGGCTTTTCCACTGCACGCTCGACAGTTCGACGCTGGGCACTGTGGGGATGGGCAACTCGCCTTCCTTCTTGATCGGGAGCGTCAGACGCCCCACAGCAGGTGCATCAACCGACAGGCCCATCTCGGCGGTATAAGGCACGACGGAGCCGAGCTTCACGCCTTGCACGGATTGCAGCAGGCTGGCGAAGGTGATCTTGGCGGGAAGCTGAATGGTTTTGCTGCCTTTGGCGGGCACGGAGCCTTGCACGTCGGCTGCGCCTTCGAGGAACTTGCTGCCTTTGCTGGAGAGGCCATAGGCGACATTGACCAGCGGCAGCGGCGCTGCATAGGGATTCTTCACATCGACATCAAAGACAAGTGTCATACCATCAAGGCTTATTGAATCGAACCTGACACCGGTGACGGAAGCAGATGGCTTGTCCATGCCTGCGAGGATGGACTTCATCGATTCGCAGCCGGTGAAGGTGAAAAGCATTGCGAGCACAAGTGAGAGATGAAGTGAACGTTTCATAATGAGAGCCTTTCTCGGGGGACGCGCAAGGCGGACCTTGCGGCTGGGACGGAGTCTGCAAAATGCGAGAAGAGTCAAGAAGCGTATGGTACTGGAACATCGCAGTGGAACGTTGTGTTTGCTCTTGCGGATGGCCCTCGCGGAGCGGCGCGAAGCCTCTGCTGCGCGGCTAAACGGCAATCCTCAAAACCAATGGGTACGTTCCAGTAGGCATTTGCGATGCCTTGGCACTTAACGAAAAAGTGGCGTGATGGTTACCCATCACGCCACTGAGTTTTTTTATCCGATTCGACACACTGAATAATCAGGTGTGAAGCAGGTTTCTATGTTCGAATTACTTCGAGTCATAGAAGTTGGTGGCTTCGGTTTCATCGACCGAGCGGGTGAGCTGCTTCTCAGTCATCTTGACGGTGAAGCGAACGTCGCCGGCCTTGACAGCCTTGACAGTGACGTACCAGGTGGCCTGCTTGCCAACGCCCAGCTCTGCCAGCGGAGCGAAGGAGATGACCGCGCCTTCGACCTTGCTGGTGGTGTCGCTGTTAGCGCCATCGAGCTTGGTGTCGATGAACTGTGCATTGGCTTCGAGGGTGGCGGTGATGGTCACATCTTGACCGATAGCTGAGCCTTGGTTGGTGGCAGTGATGATGTAGGTGGTGTTTCCGCCGACGGCGACGGGGTCAACCTTGTCAACCACTTCGAGGAGGATGGCGGGGATGCCTTCGACCACGGTTTCGCAGGTAGCAGCAACCGTCTCAGCACAGTAAGCGCTGGCGGCGGAAGCGAGCTTGTAGGTGCCGTCCTTTGAGGGCTTGACACAAACGCTGACCTTCTTAGATGCACCAGCGGCCATGTCACCCAGGTTCCAGACGACCTGATTGCCTTGAGCAGTCACGCCATCGGAAGCCTTGACGAAGCTGGCACCGGCGGGAAGCGTGGTCAGGAGCTTAGCGCCCTTGGCAACGCCGTCGCCGGTGTTGGTGACGGTGATTTCGTGGCAGATTTCGCCGCCGATGAACACCTTCTTGGGGCAGTCCTGAACGATCGTAAGGACCGGCTTCTTGATGACCGTCGAAGCGCTGGCTTCGGCCTTGAGACCACCGGCTGCCATAGCGCTGGCGGTGTTGTCATACTTGCCTGCACCGGCGGCCTTGAGCTCGACGGTGTAATCCTTGCTCTGACCGGCGGCGAGGGTGCCGACCTTGATGTTGACTTCCTTAGCGCCATCTACAGTCGTCAGACCTTCGGGCAGCTTGTCGGAAATGGTCACATCGCTGGCAGTACCGGTGCCGGAGTTGGTGACTTTGAAAGTCATGACAACCGTGTCACAGGCCAGGGCTTCGGGGGTGAGGGTCTTGGCGAGGACGAGCGCCGGCTGAACAACCTTGGTCTCAACACAGAGGACTGTGTTGTAGGAGACGGTTGCACAGTTGGCCAGTGTGCCAACCTTGGTGGCCTTGCCGACGACCTTGATGACCTTGGTGGACAGGGGATCGAGCTTGGCGAAGCGCCACTGGAGCTTGCCGCCGTTGGCCGACTCGGTGACCGGGTCGGTCGAAGCGAGTTCGTAGCCTTCGGGGAGCTGATCGGTGACCACCACATCGGTCAGGCCGATGCTGGTGAGGTTGGTCACGCGGATTTCGGAGGTGAAAGCTTCACCGACGGAGACCTCAGCGGGCAGGCACTTGGTGAGCTTGACAGCACTGGAGGCCTTGTCACCGGTGGGGTAGTACAGGTCATTGCAGACCATGCCGGCGGGGGCAGGAGCCGGGGCCGGGGCAGGCTTGCCGGGCGCCGCAGCGGGAGCGGGAGCCGGGGCGGGCTTCCTGGCGCTGCCGTCAGCACCCCATTAGCTGGCGCTGTTGTTGTCATAGCTGAGCGTCTGTTTGCTGGAGCTCTGGCAACCCATCATCCCGAAGCTGACCACGGCCAGCATGACCGTAGCGAACTTCAACATCGATCCCATTTTCATACGATTCATAAAATCTCCTTTCGAGATTTGTTTCTGGTTCGCGGATCAGGCCCTGCACGTCGCAAGTCAAATGTTCCCACGACACCACTTTTAGTCTAGTTCAAACCAAGTCTGAGTGGCAATAAAAGCCCTTGCCGCGGTGCCTACTAAAGCAGCGACCTCAAACGTCAATGTTAAATTTCAATGAACTCCTGATTGGAAATGCTTGAGCAAAGTACCCGATGGTACTGCATTTGCCACATTGCACGGGGCTTCACAGGAAGGCTCGCCGCAGGGGCGATGATGCGCTCTAGGCCAGAAAGGCTCAATTGAAACACTCCCCTGACAAAGAAACATCTAGCGACCATTCTGATGAACGGTCTCATGAAAGTCAAACCAGAGCACCCTGAAAC
>CAZYQL010000225.1:0-5431 GCA_964650055.1 uncultured Phycisphaeraceae bacterium
CCGCAGCAACCTCGTGGGCATGGGCGTGCTGCCTCTGTGCTACAAGAACGGCGACACTGCTGCGTCGCTTGGCCTCGATGGCACGGAGACTTTCGAGTTTGCCATTGATGACAAACTAAAACCGCGCCAGGATGTGATGGTCACCGCGAAGAATGCGGATGGCACGCAAAAGGTCTTCGCAACCACCTGCCGCGTCGATACCCCTGTGGAAGTGGACTACCTCCGCAACGGCGGCATCCTGCACACGGTACTGAGGAAGATGGCGAAGGGATGAACTGATTTCGAGATGCAAGCAGGCCGACAGAGCCGCGACTCAACGAGTCGCGGACGTAAGCGGACTCGTGGAGTCATGATCGCGCGGAAGCCCAAGGGAAACGAAGCGGATGATGCAAGGTGCTCTCGTCTTTGGTCGCCGATACAGGGCGCGATGTACACCCCTTTAAGGCCCAAGGCGTCCGCGACTCGTGGAGTCGCGGCTCTTGAATGCAACCCGCTCACGGCTTCTTCTTCACGCGCACATCCGCTTTGAACTCACCGGGGTACTGGTAGCTGTCGCTGGCGTAGCGCGGGTTCATGGCGATGCCCAGATGGAGGATGCCAGACTCGGTGGCGGTGACGGAGAGGTTGCTACCGACTTTGGTGATTTGGCCTGAGCTACCGATGCGCATGCACAGAGCGCCGTTGTACATTTTGCCGCTGATGTACCAGCCGGTGTTCGAGGCGCCTTCGGGCGTGGCGACGGCGTTGCCCCAGCGGGTCATCGAAAGCTGCCCCGAAGCTTTGATGGTGATGCGGTCGCCTTTGGTCACGCGAAGGCCTGAGCTTTTCATCGTGCGAGTCACGAAATTATCCTGCGACACCGAAAGCGATTTGCGCTCTTCCTCCGGCTCGCCGGTATCGCGATCCGCTTTCATCACATCCGCCAGCGCCATATTCAGGTCGCCAAAGTCGCTGTCGAGTGCGAAGGATTTGGGCACGATCTTGCCGGTGATGGTGAACGCTGATGTGGCCACGACATCCTGCGTGGTGAGATCGGAAGCATCGATCATCTCCCTGTCCAGGTTTTCCTGAATGCGTTCGATGATCGCCCGGGCCTCAGCGGCGCGCACCGCGCTGGCATCGTGCTTCAGTTCGGTCAGCAGTTGCAAAACCATCGGCCCCAGCTTGGTGAGCTGCGCGCTGGCGGCCTTGCGCTCTTCGACGTTGCTGGAAGCGATCTGTTCGAGCCAGCCGCTCACTTGCTCGCGAAGTTTTGGCCGACTGTCCAGGCCCGGCTTGATGTAACGAATCTGTTCGATGGGGACACTGAGGCGACCGAAGCGCGTGTCGATTTCCAGCGCGGTGATCTTCAACTTGCCGCTGATGACGCTGCCATCGCTCAGGTGCAAGCGGATGATGCGCGGATCGATTTCTTCCTTCGTGGTGTCAGGTTGTGTATCGGGCGCGGCTGCGGGATCAGCTTTCCCTGTGCCTGATTCTGTAGCAGGCTTGTCAGCCGGGGCTTCAATCTGGCGCACCGGCTGCGGCAGCGCAATCTTCGCTTGCATCACATGCGCATCAACAAACAGAACACCCAGAACAAGCAGAGAAATACCCAGCGCACTCGCTGTGCTTCGCAAATGATTCATCACATATCCTTTCAACAAAACCGCTCGGCTGTTCCAACCAGCCCTGAGCATCCATCTTTTATACCGCGCATGAAAGGAACGCGGAGCAGAAACTTCATTTTTCAAGCCTGTTTTGCAAGTTTGATACAGTCCGATTTTCGTCTCGTTGTGCGGAACACCATCAATCAAAGCAGATCCGCAACGAGCCACGACCGTTAGGGAGTGGGTGATTCAAGGCGCAGCCCCGCTTCCTGACGGGCGCGGCTCGTTGTGGTGACACTTCACTACAATATCCACATGACTACGTGCCCTCCCAATCGTCGCTGCACTTTCGTGCGATCATCGCTTGCCTTGCTTGCGGTCGCGCTGGCCTGTCTGCAATCGCTGGGCTGCTCGTCGTTCAATCAGAAGTGGGATGAACTGGCGATCCACGAAAAGAAGGAGCCGGTGATCTCCAGCCGATGGGAAGGTATCTGGCGCAGCGATGTGAACGGACACGAAGGCAAGCTGCGCTGCATCGTGTTGCCTGCGGAGAATGCGATGTCGCTTTTTCGCTTCTCGGCGACTTGGGGGCCGGGCATCGTGTCGGACTACGACATTCAGATGAAGGTGCAACAAGGTGCCGATGGCAGCGAGACGTTTGAAGGTGAATTGGATCTTGGCATGTTCATGGGTAATTACAAATGCAAAGGCACGATCACGGGTGATGCGTTTGCTGCCACTTACGATTCATCGCAGGATCAAGGCATTTTTGAAATGCAGCGGGTGAAGTGAGATTAGTGAGTCGCTGCGCTGACGACGCTACGCCGCAAGCGGCGGAAAGAGCGAAGCCGCAAGCGGCGAAATACGACATGTCTTCGACGTTTAGCGCCCCGCCCAAGGCGTGGCCTCTGCGCCTTGTGGCTGCTCGCCATGCAGCATCACCTGCGACCATCCTGCGCCCAGCGCTGCACCGACAACACCCGCAGAGGCGTAATCAATGGGCAGCGCCAGCGCCAAGCCCGCAGCGCGGGTGTTGAAATAAGCCTGGAGAAAATCGGTGCTGTCGCTGTAGGAAAATGCGGTGATGATGTAGCCGGTGATGGCGACGAGAGTGGGCGCGATGAGGATGCCCATGGGGTTGGCGGGATGTTTCTGAAAGAGAAACGAACTGACCATATCGCCGACGAGTCCGCCGATGAGAAAGGCGAGGATGAGCCCGCCGATGATCTGGCCTTTGTCAGGCGTACGCAGGAGAAACGAGGCGATGACTCCGCCGACGATCGCGGTGATCAGACCGCTGACCAGCGCGGGCAACCATTTGCGGCGCAGCGTCATCGGCTCGCCCAGATGCTCGGTGGTGGACAGCAGCGGCAGCCAGTAGCGGACACGTGGCCGCGCTGCACAGATGATCACCACAAACCCGGTAAGCAGCGCCAACCAGATGATCGATTCGAGCGCCAGCGACCCGTAGTCGCCCGGCAGGTTCGCCGATGTTCTGCGAATCCAACCATCAATCGTGTCACCTTGCGCTGAGAGAATCCAAAGACTCGTACACAGTGTGAACAGCCCCGTCAGCGGATTGCCCGCCGAGGAACAGATCACACTCAGCACAAGAATCGGCAAGGCTGCCACCAGCACCACGATCAGCGCGGAGATGAATCCGCCGTGCGCCATCATCAGCGTCGGTGCCGTCGAGCCATCCGCCGAACTGAGCGCTGGCGCAGCGGTGGCCAGCACCCAGGCTCCCAGAAGGATCGAGGCGGCAACGAGCAGTCGATGAAGCAACGAAGGAAACACAATAAATCCCGGTGATAATGGATCAGTTTTCAGGCTTGACTTCAGGCTCAGGCTTCTCGCCAGCGCCATCGGCCACCACGGCTTGAATCGCAGCGCGCACAAACGTGAGCTTGGTGTTGTTGTTTTCATCCGCCTTGATGATGACACGATCGGCCCGCACTTCGATGACGGTGCCCAGAAGGCCGCCGATGGTCTGAATGCGATCGCCCTTCTTGAGAGCACCGAGCAGGTTTTCGCGCTTCTTGCGATCCTTGCGCTGGTTTCGCATGGAGAAGATGATCATGAGGATGAGGCCGCCCATGAGAATGAAGAGGAACGTCGAATCGCCAAAGCCTCCTTGCGGGCGCGGCGGAACAGCGGGTGAACCGGGCGCACCCGTGGTCGGCGTGCCTTGCGCGCCCGGGGTGGTGCCGGGTGAAGTGCCGGGGGTCGTGCCGGGGGTACCGGGGGTGCCGGTGGTGCTGGGCGGCAGATCAGCACCGCTGACGGGAGCAGCAGCATTGTCTTTCGTGTCAGCCTGCGCGAGTACGAGCGGAATCGAGTCGAACATGTCTATCCTTTACGAGTGAGTGGGCGGGAAGAATCGGGTGTCGGGTGTCGGGTGTGCTTCGTATATCAACCTTGAACTTTGAACTTTGAACATTGAACCTTGAACTTAGAACTTTGAACTATCGCTTCATGCGTTCACCCGCGACAGGCCAGCGGGCCAGAAAACCGGGCCAATCATCATCCTTGATTGTCCTGCGTATGTCCAACATGAAGCGCTGAAAGTGTCGCAGGTTGTGCAGCGTCACGAGCATCGGCCCAAGCATTTCGCCTGCCATGAACAGGTGCCGAAGGTAGGAGCGGGAGAAGAAGCCGCGGGTATCGGGTATCGGGTTTCGGGTTTCGGAGGAGGCAGCGGCATTCAGTAACGCGCTTGTCTCGCTATCAATTCCGACACCCGCGCCTACACACGCCACACAATCACACGACTCATCAATCGGCCGGGGGTCTTCCGCGTACTGTGCATTTCGCAAACGCATCTGCCCCGTGGGTGTAAACGCATTGGCATTGCGACCGTTTCGCGTGGGCAGTACGCAGTCGAACATATCGATGCCTGCCTGCACCGCTGTGAGTATGTCGCGCTCATATCCCACGCCCATCAAATAGCGAGGCTTATTCTGCGGAAGCAAAGGCGCAGTGTGTTCAACCACGCGCTTGATCTGTTCAAATCCTTCACCCACCGCGACACCGCCGATGGCGTAACCGGGCAGATCGTATTGCATGACTGCCTGTGCTGACCACGATCGCAAGCTCAGATCCGTGCCACCTTGCACGATGGCGAAGAGCCCTTGATCTGTGCTGCGCGCATGAGCCTTCACACAACGATCCAGCCAGCGGACAGATCGTTCGGTAGCGGATTGGACGCGGGCTAAATAAGTTCCGAGTTCAACGTTCTGAGTTCTGAGTTGTGAAGCACTCGAATCAATATCAGCGTGAGCATCTTCATCCGATTCCAACTCTGAACTTTGAACTTTGAACTCTGAACTATTTCCCTCCGCTGGCGGACAGTCATCAAACTGCATGATGATGTCCGCGCCCAGCTCGTTTTGCACCTGAATCGATCGCTCGGGTGTCAGGTGAATCGATGCCCCGTTGTGCGGACTGCGAAAGGTGACGCCATCCTCTTTGATCTTGTTGAGCTCCGCGAGACTGAAAACCTGAAAGCCACCCGAGTCCGTGAGTATCGGCCCATTCCATCGCATCCACGCATGCAACCCTTCGCTGCCACCCATGCGTGCAATCAGATCAGAACCCGGACGAAGCATCAGATGAAATGTGTTGGCCAGAATGATGTGAGCGCCAGTCTCCGCGACCATCGAAGGGAAAATGCCCTTGATGGTGCCTTGCGTACCCACTGGCATAAACGCAGGCGTTTCAATGTCACCATGAGGCGTGCGAACCCTGCCCAGGCGAGCCTTGCTCGAAGCGCAAGCGTGTATCAATTCGTAAGTGATCGCAGCCATCGGAGGCATGATATAGGAAAGGCGAAATCACAAATC
>CAZYQL010000226.1:0-5425 GCA_964650055.1 uncultured Phycisphaeraceae bacterium
GCGAGTCTGCGAGCCGTCGGGGTATTGGGGGTACGTTGTTGTCGTGGATCACAGCGCTGACGTCGCTACGCCGCAAGCGGCGGTGGAGCGAAGCCGCGAGCGGCTTTTGGGAGATCACTCCAGATTCAGGCCGTTGAGATAGTCGGCGAGTTCTTTGCGCTTGGTGTTTGCTTTGGCGCGGGTTTCTTCGATTTGGGCTTCGAGTTTTTCGATGGCGTCTTCTTCCTGGGTCAGTTTGTCGAGATAGCGTTTGCCAAGCTGCGTGTCGCGGCCGGCGGTTTCGATGTTCTTGCGCAGTCGATCCTGGCCTTGCTCGATGGCGTTTTTCTGCTGGGTGAACTGGTTCACTTGACTATCGAGTTGGTTCAGTTCGTTTTGTAGTGCGGCAGCTTTGCGCAGCGCTTCCTTCACGGCATCGCTCACGGCACCTTCACTGACATAAGCCAGATAGCTATTGGGGTTGTTGCCGATGATGCCCAACTGCTGCGTGCCGGGCTGTTGTTCTTCGACGATGAAGGTTCCGGTGGTGTCGGCTTCGATGGGCACGCGGAAGCGATAGACCTGCGGCGTTTTTTCTTCGAAGGTTTTCGGTGCGATCAGGTTGCGGCCGTTGACGAAGGGATGCTCGATGATGAGCGTGCGCTTTTGTGCTGCTTTGTTCTTAACGGTGTAAGTCTGTGTGAAGGATGTCATGCGAGTGACATGAAGGACGCCGCGCACGAGTTTGGCGGCGGTGACGCGGTTGGAACTGTTGCTGCTGGGGTCGATGGTGACGGCGAGATCCATGGCGTAGCTGAGCAGGCGTTTTTCATTGGGTGCCATGTGGCCGATGCGGGCATCGCCTGCGTAGGTGCCGCCGTCGAAAACGGTGACGGGGCCTGAGAGGAGTTTGATGCCGGTGTCGTTGAGGAGATAGACGCCGTTGAGCGGGGTGGTGGCGTGCTGCTGCTGGTTGTAAACGGAAACTTTCTCGGCTTTGACGGCCTGATTGACGATGGGGAGCATCGCGCTGCGGCGGCGCTGCATGTTGACGGGGTGATGAATGGTGAACTGAAAGAGTTCGCCGACGCTGCCACCGGAGGCCATCGCCTGCACACTGGAGCCTAGGTCGAATGCTTCATCTTTGAGCGACTGGGCCTGCTCCGACCTGCGTTCATAGGCCACGCCTGCGCTGGCTGCCGGTGCTGCGGGGGCATTGCCGCGGATTCGTGCGGCACCTTTTTCATTGGCCTCTGCGAGTTTGTCCATCTTGCCACCCAGTGCGAGGCCTTCTTCATAAAGACGCGGACGCAGCGAGGCATAAAGCTCGGGTACCACCACAGGGCGCTCGACGTAGAGCGGGGTGTAGAGGTCTTGAATGAAGGAGATTGGCTGGCCGCTGACGAGCGAGAGATTCACCGCTTTCCAGTCGTTGTCGGATGTGTTTTCGACAATGGCCCAGCCTTGCAGGAGAGGTTTTTCAGGCGAGAGGTCCAGGCGGTAGGACGTTTTCCAGACGGGGCTTTCGACGAGGTAGCCGATGCGCACTCGGCGTTTTCCTTTGCCGACGAAACGGACATCGACGGGTTTGCGATCGGTGTCTTTGGCGCCGATGAGCAGGGCGAGAGCTTCGTTGAGTTCGCCTTGCATTTTCTTGTCGGTGAACATCAGGCTGGTCGTCGCGGAAAGACGGACGGACTGAATGCCCTTGTCGGTCACGAGGCGAAGGATGTATTCGGTGGTGGTGACGGGGGGGTTGCCGGTGGTTTTAGTTTCTTCTTCAACGCCTAGAATTTTGCCAGTGATGGTATCGACGACGACTTCTGCGCCGCGAAGTTGACGCAGGAGGTCAGCGAGTGTGGGCTGGCCGCTGATGTCGATGGAGAATGAGCTGAGTGCGCGATCGACGGGATCATTGCTGGCGTAGGCGACGCTGGTGACGGTGCCGCCGTCGAGATCCATGAGCACCATGCTTTTGAGGACATCGTTGATCTGATCGGTCTTGAAGCTCAGGCGCACGGTGCCATCGCCATCGACGTTGCCGGTGTGTTCGAAGTAACCCACGCCTGAGGAAAAGAGGACGGCGCGGGTCACAGGCAGGTCGATGTACTTTTCATCCTGTGCGCGAAGCTGGATCGGAAGGGCGGCGAGGAATAACAATGACAGGATGCAGAACACGGGCAAGCGATGAGCGATGGACATGGCGAATCTCCGAAGAAGGAATAGCGTCTTTGAGGATAGACGCACGAAGGGGCGGGTTGTTCAACATGCCGTCGTAAAAATCGTCATATAGCCCCGGCTTTAGCCGGGGTGACTCTCCGCGCTCGCAAAGTTTCCCCGGCCAAGCAGGACAAAAGCGATGGCGACTGGAATTGCGAGTTGGGTGACTCTCCGCGCTCGCAAAGTTTCCCCGGCCAAGCAGGACAAAAGCGATGGCGACTGGAATTGCGAGTTGGGTGACTCTCCGCGCTCGCAAAGTTTCCCCGGCCAAGGCCGGGGCTATATGGAGTGCTTTTCAAAAACATTTCTTGACAAGACGCGATTCTCGCCGATACTGCACGGATGGCTGGTGCATGGATGCACACGGCTGCAACGACTTCCTCATGGATGAGGGCCTGACATGTTCCGATCATTTCGCCGCAGCGGACCGACACCTTTTCAAGTGATGAGCAGTTCATGGCGTGGACCTACTCGGCCGTCAGCGAAGCCAGCGGCAGGGGCAGGGGCAGCGGCAGAAGCAGCGGCAGCGGCAGGGGCGCAGCCAGTTGCTGTGGAAGCGTCGGCGATTCAGATGCCGGCGGGGCCTTTGAAGATTAAAGAAACTCAGCCCGAAGTGGTGCGCAAAACCATCGAGACCAAACAAGCGGACAAGCCGCAGCCTAAGGCGACGATTCAAGTGCGAAGGCACACTGATTCGCCGGTGGTGAAGAAAGATTCTAAAGCGGCGGAGATTGGTGCTCGCCTTCGCACCGGCATCATTCAAGGTGCCACGGTGCTGGGCGGCCTGACGCTCGCACTTGGCGCGGTCATCAAGGATCGCAGCGTGCAGGTCGGCAAGCGTCTGGGCCTAGTCGGCGATAAGGGTCGTTCGCGCAGTCGCCACGATGGCCTGCCTCGCAAGACGGTGGTGATCGGCTTCGCAGCGCTGGCGCTGACGATTGTCATCATCGCCTGGGCCTTGAGCGATCGCGGTGCTCAGGTGCTGCCGCCGCTGGGCCAGCAGAATGAAACGAATGTTCGCGATGAGAATCTCTCTTCGCTGCTGCCTGGGGTTCCTGCGGCAGGTTCTTCAGGCAACAAGCAGGAGCGTCAAGGTGATCGATCTTCGGTGGTGCCGCCCGTTGGTGCGCGTACCGATGCGATTCCGTTCGGTGTAGCCCCCGGAACAGCCCCCGGAGCAGTCCCCGGCACAACTCCCGGCAAGCCAAAAATCGATGATCAGCCCAAGCCCAAACTGAGCAGAACCAGCACAGATCCCCGTGAAAAAGGGCAGCGATATTACATTCTGGCGACGTACTCGGTGAACAAAGAAGAGTACCTGATGCCGCTGCTGGAATATCTTTGGAGTCAGGGAGTTGAAGCCGGGGCGATAAATGGGCATAATAGTGGATTCTTCCAGGTGATCTCCCTTGCGGGTTTCACTCGGGACGAGATTAATAGCAACGCCCACAAGCAGTATGAAGAATCGCTGCGACGCCTTGGCCGAAAGTGGAAGGCCCAGGGTGGTGGGGATGACCTCCAAGGCCTGTACCTTCAGGAATACTCAGGGACACAGGCGAAACAAAGCATCATGAAAGCGAACTGAACCATGAGCCTCGATCGCAGTCTTAAAACTGGTGGCGGCCTGTCCAAGCACCGCAACGTCCTGACCCGCGCTGAGCGCATTACCAAGCTCAACGAGCGTGGCAAGTTCAACATGGAGACCGGCAACCCGCTGTCACTGGTCAAAGTGGGCAACCGCAAACTCCGCGCAGTGAAAGTCGATAAGAAGAAGGATGCCGTCGCTGGCGCTGTCGCTGCTCCCGCCGCTGCGGGCAAGGCTGTTGCAGGCAAAGCTGCTGCGGGCAAGGCTGCTCCTGCCGCCAAGGGTGGCAAGAAGTAAGCATCGCTTGCTCGGCGCGAACATGCGTCACACAACAGAACCTTAGATCATGGGCAAGCACGCGCTTGCCCATGTTTTTCTGTATGCTTACTGAGCCGATTTTGTTACTTGTCTTTTGACTTTCAAGCCCGACACCCGACACCCGAAATCCCATGTTCGACCCCAACCGCTTCATCTCCGACCGTGCCCGCGCTGTGGATGCTTCGGGTATTCGCCGCGTGTTTGACCTGGCCGCCAAGCTCAAGGACCCGATCAATTTTTCAATTGGTCAGCCGGACTTTGATGTGCCTGATGTGGTCAAGCAAGCCGCCATCAGTGCGATTGAAAAGGGCATCAACCGCTACACCGTGACGCAAGGCACCCGCGAACTGAATCAGCGCGTGACCGATCTTATCGCTGCTGAATTTTCCAACTGGCAACCCGCTTCTGCTTCAAACTCTGAACCCAGAACTTTGAACTCGGAACTTTCCTTCTCCACCCTCATCACCTCCGGCGTCTCGGGCGGCCTCGTTCTGGCCCTCATGACCTGCGTCGGCCCTGGTGATGAAGTGCTCATCCCCGATCCCGGCTTTGTCATGTACAAACACCTCGTGCGCCTCGTCGGGGCCACGCCGGTGCTCGTCGATACCTACCCCGACTTTCAGCTCACCGCGAAAAGGCTCGAAAAGCACATCACGCCTCGCACAAAGTTGATCCTCTTCAATTCGCCAGCGAATCCGACAGGCGTCGTCGCCACCGAACAGACTTGCAAAGAGCTCGTCGAACTGGCTGACAAGCACAACCTGCTGCTGCTCTCGGATGAGATTTACGATGAGTTCTGCTACGAGAAAATCACGCGAGCTGATGGCACGAAAAAATGCCCATCGCCTGGCACTTACAGCGACCGCATTCTCATCCTTCGCGGCTTCTCCAAAACCTACGGCATGACCGGCTGGCGCTTGGGCTATGCGGTAGGCCCCAGCGCCATCATCGAGCAGATGACCAAGCTCCAGCAGTACACCTTCGTCTGTGCGCCGTCGATGGTGCAGGTCGCCGGCGTCATCGCGCTGGAAACGGATATGAGTCAGCACGTGGCTGCCTATGAGGAAAAACGCAACACGCTTCTCGCCGCGCTTCGGCCCGCTTACGACATCACCACGCCCGGCGGCGCGTTCTACGCTTTCCCGCAGGTCCCCGCACACCTGAACCTCACCGGGCAACAGTTCGTCGAACGCGCGATCGAAAAAAATCTCCTCATCATCCCCGGCAACGTCTTCTCCAACCGCGACACCCACTTCCGCATCAGCTACGCCTGCAACGAAGCCACGCTCGAACGCGGCATCAACATTCTGCTTGATCTCGCGA
>CAZYQL010000227.1:0-5421 GCA_964650055.1 uncultured Phycisphaeraceae bacterium
TCGCTGTTTCGCTTTCGCGCTTTTCGGTTCTCTTTCCCTCTTCCCAGTATTGATATTCAAGTTTTTGCGCGATCAGCCCCGATAATTCTTTCCAGTGCAGATTGGCGCGCAAGGACTGCGGGCCAGAAGCTGTGGTAGGCTTCGTTTTGTTTTGACGTTTGCACTGGGGTTCGGATCGCAACACACCTGCGAGGCGGTGTGCTGGGTTTGCGTTAGCCGTGTCAACGGATGAAAGGACGCCCCGTTGCGAACGATCGCCATCATTAATCAGAAGGGCGGCTGTGGCAAAACGACCACAGCCATCAATCTTGCTGCCGTCATGGCTGAGCAGGGGCTGCGAACGCTCCTGATCGACATGGACCCGCAGTCGCACTGCGCTCTTGGGCTTGCGGTGCCCGAAGCGCAGATCGAGCGATCCATCAGCGATCTCATGCGAGCCGGCCTCGATGGCACGATGAGCTTCAGCGACATCGTCTGGCAGATTGCCCGCAATCTCGACCTCGCACCTAGCACCATGGCACTTGCGGGTATTGAAGCGGAACTCGCGCTTGCGCCCGACAAAGATCGTCGGCTGCTGCACGTCCTCTCCACCGTTCGCGATCACTACGACTTCTGCATCATCGATTGCCCGCCTTCGATTGGCCTGCTCACATTCAACGCGCTGCGTGCTGCTGATGAAGTGATCGTGCCTGTCGAGACGGGCTACTTCGCCATGCAAGGCTCCGTCAAACAGGAAGCGACCATTGAGATGATCGCCCGCCGCGCTGGGCACCATGTTCGCTTCAAGGCACTGGCGACGATGTACGACGTCCGCACGAAACTGGCGCGGGAAATTCTCACGGAGCTGCGGCGTCAGTTTGGCGAAAAGCTTTTGCCGGTGGTGGTGCATTTCAATAGTAAATTAAAAGAAGCCGCGAGCTTCGGCCAGGCGATCACGGAATACGATCCGGGCAGCCGTGGCTATCAGGATTTTGAAAAGCTTGTCGCTTGGCTGATGGCGAATCCGCCGGAGAAGCCGGTGGCTGTTGAGGAAGCAGAAGCGCCGGTGCAGGCGAGTCCGGTGCTCAGTCGCGCTGCGGAACTGGTGGAACGCGCTCGCGCTCTTTCCGCACGCACAGCGCAGCTTGCCGCGAAACTTTCGACGGATCACGATGTGGTGCGCGAACGGCGAGTCGATGCGACGGTCGCTGTCTTAGAGCCGCCGATCGTTCGGCCCGCCAATCTCGCAGCGAAACTCGCGAAGGTGTATGGCGTTCGCCCGACGTCGCAAGGCCTGCTCTTTGTACAACCCGTGAGCGGCAGCAGTCAGCTTTATGTAGCTGGTGATTTCAACAACTGGAACGCCGCCGCCACACCACTGCGTCAGGATGAAAATCTAAACATCTGGCAGGCGTGCATTTCGGTGCCGCCTGGTCGATATCGCTATCGCCTCGTGGTCGATGGCAAGTGGGTGCAGGACCCGTACAACAGTTATGTCGAGTCGAATCCCTTTGGCGAACTGAATAATGTCGTCGAGGTGGAAATCGATAAGTAATCAATGAGTTCAAAGTTCAAGGTTCTGAGTTCAATGTCCTTAGTCACCGAGCAAGGCAATTTCTCGTCATCGAAAAATGAATCGCCGGTGTTTCTTGAGGCATGTTCGTCGAAACCAAAACTTTGAACTTTGAACTTTGAACTTTGAACATTGAACTTGGAACTGATTCAATGGATGATCCACGCACACGAGAGACGCTTGATGCCTTGGCGGACCTGTTTCTGACGGGGACGACGCCGCCTGTGCGTAAGCCACCGGGGGCGCCGGGGACTACGGGGGGGCCGACGAGAATGCCGCCGCGTAAGTCGTTTGATGTGGATGCACTGGCGACGACGCTGGAACCAAAGGTGATGGTGACCAACGACTCGCTGGGTTCCAAACCTTCAAGTGCAGCTTCATCACATCCAAAATCTTCGCACGCATTTTCGCATCTCGATGAACTCGAAGGCCCCGGGCCGATCTCCATCGGTGCCCGTTCCACATCAGCAGCGCACTACGCCGATCGCGCGGATGATGATGCTTCTTATCACGAGGAGCCTTCGCATCTGCGTTTACAAAATGATGATGAAAGCGATGACGCTGGCGCTGCGCCAGCTGCGCATCTCGAAGCGGTCATCCTCGGCAACCTGCCCGGCTTTGGCGGCCCGTGGCTCACGCAATACGCCTATCACCTTGCGCAGCAGCGCGGCCCGGTCGCCATCGTTCACATCGCTGGCGATCACGCTGATCTCGAAGTCGTCACCGCTCAGCGGCAGACCGTTCGCACTGGCATCGATGAACCGCTCCCGCCTGGCTCAAGCGCGGATGATCTGATCGCCCGCATGCATCGCATGCTCAGCGATCGCAAGCAGCCTGTCGCCACCTGGCTGATTCATCTGCCTTCGCCTAGTGATCCGGTGCAGGTCGCCAAGGCTGCATCGATTTCGCACTGGACAATTCTCTGTGGCAGTGATGACATGGCCATCGCCGGTGCTTCGCGCATGCTCCAGCAACTGAAAAAGAGCTGCGCCGAACAGACAGATCAAAACGAAATCGCCCGCATCGTCGGCCTCATGATCATGGGCAGCGATGAATCCAAAGCCCGCGAAGCCATCAGCAAATTCAACGCCGCCACATCGAGCTTCCTCCAGCAGCCTGTCGAACTCATCGGCTCCCGCAAGCAGATGTCGCCTGTGCATATGCGATCACTGGGCGGCGCGACCGGCGACGGCGTCTGGCCCGCGATTGAAGCGTTCCTGCACGATCTGCCAGTGAGTGATGACGAAGCTGCGCCCGCTGAACACAGGACTATTGATCCTGTCGTAGCGGCAGCGAGTCCAGCCAACAGCGAAGCAGTGCAACGCGAACCTGAAACGCTTATCGAACAACCGACCGAGCCTGTCCTGGAAAGGAAGCCGATGTTGAGTGATTCTGCTGCCAGCGCCGTTCTTGAAACATCGGATGAATTACGAGAGAGCGCACCCTACGAGCGTTCGCCGCTCGCGGCTTCGCTCCTCCGCCCCAGGCCTGCCTCATCATCACCTTCATCACCCTCATCAATCTCATCATCCCCGCGCTCGCCACAACAACCGCAGCCACAGCGCTACGCGCACACCTCACCGCAAGAGCCCGCGCCCTACCGGGCCGGGGCTGAGGCTCACGTTGATCCATCACCTTCTTCCATCAACGAACCCGACCTCGTCTCGCTGCTCACCGGCGCACTCGCCGGCTCCGTCGCCCTGGAAGCTCGCTATCCCAAGCAGAGCGACACGCAGCTCATCCTCGATCAAGCCGGGCAGCTTCACCTGCTCCGTCGGCAGATGGGTAGCGATCTCAAAGCAGCACTGGTCGATCTGATTGAAGCCCGCGACTGGGTCATCGAGCATCTCTCGCTCATCGCGCTGACGCAGCGGCAATGTCAGTTTGATATGGCCGCTCAGCCGACGCTGCACCTGTTCACCAGCGATGCGAAAAACGCCGTCGCCATGGTCAACAAGCTGGGCCCATTCGTAAAGCTGCATCTGCTCCAGGAAGTTCGCATCGGCCACGCGAAGACGTGGGTGTGTACGGATTTGAACTAAGGTGAATGAAGAAGAAGCCGAGCCGCGACTTAACAAGTCGCGGACGCCCAAGGCCTGTTGCGTGGTAAATCGCGGAACCCTTCTGCGACCTACATCTCCCGTCGTTCACTGAAGCCGTAGAAACACGGCGCGAAATACGCCCCTTCAGTCCCCAGACGTCCGCGACTCGTTGAGTCGCGGCTCAGGTAGCTGTTGCGATGCCAAGTAAAACGAGCGACCACGCGACGATTCCATATAGCAGTGCAAACACGATTGCCGGGATAGCGCTCTGTTTTTGTGATTGTATTAAATAGACCGGCACCGCAATCGGATATAGAAAAAACGTCAAGTACGTTTGAGCTGACGACCAGCGAAGTTGGCGGTTGCGGGCATCAAGCCTACACCATGCGACGGCGACAAACCCAATGACCACAGAGGGAATAATGTTGTCACTACGAGGAAGTACAGAAGCGCTGAGCATGCCGACAATGAAACAGGCTGCAAGCCCGACCTAAAGGATTTTTTTGTGGCGGGTGTGGCGGGTTCGGCGAAGTACGAGTAGCCGACATTGGCGGACTCCAGCCGAGCCGTGAAGCGTAAGCGAGCGGATGCCTTGACGGGCGCATCTGTCGTGCCGTTCGCTCGCTTACGCTTCGCGGCTCGGATAAGGCATCGCGCTTTTGTTCACGGCCTATTGATGCACACGGCAATCACTTGCCTTTATGTACTGTGTGGCAAGCCTTGCAGTCGGCGGCGGCTTGCAGTGCTGCGATGCCTTTTTCATCGCCTTTCACCAGCAGGTCGCTTGCAGCCACCAGCGCAGCGGTCTTTGCTTTCCAGCTTGCGTCATCGCCTTTTGTGGGCTTGAGCTTTTCCAGGGCGACGAAGAACTCGTGCAGCTTCTTGATTTCTTCCGGGTTGGATTTCTTGGCGAGCACACGTTTGACGATGGTGTCGTCGCCTTTGAGTGCGCCTTCCATGATGTCTTTGATGGCCAGTGCTGCTGGGGTTGCCGGTGCGGGGGCGACCACTTCTTTGGGCGGCTCTTTCGGGGCAACCCAGCCGTTGTTGATGTAGAGCGTGGCGCTAGCCTTCTTGAGATTTTCCACGCCTGCATCGGTCACCTTCGACTGCCAGACATAAAGCTTCTTGAGGCTCTTGATGCCCGCCAGGTGCGCCAGGCCGGCGTCGGTGATTTCGGTGCCATAGAGATTCAGATATTCGAGTTTGCTCAGGCCTTTGAGCTGCGCCAGGCCGGCATCGGTGATCTTCGTTCGCTCTAGGTGGAGCGAGGTGAGATCGGCGAGGCCCGCGATTTGTGCCAGGCCTTTGTCGGTGACATCGGTGCCGGCGAGGTTGAGCTTGATGACATTGGGCAGGAGCTTGACCTGCTCGAGCATGGCATCGGTGCCGGGCTTGCCGGAGAGATTGAAGAGGATGTCGAGCGTGTCAGTGGAACTGGCCACGCGCAAGACGAGGCCGCCTTGCTCTTGAATTTTGTCCACGGCTGCCTGCTGAGGCGCGGTGAACTTGACATCTTTCTTTTCGGTCGATTCCGCAGCGATGGCGGCAGTGACCACGATGAGCATCAGGGCGAAAGCGGTCCAGCGATTGCGATTCATCGAAAATCTCCTGCGAAGGGGGGCGGTACAAAACAGAGCAGCATCATCACCCTCACGAAAAGTGATCGTGAAGGCGAATATTAAGTGTATCAAACCAACGGCCAGTCATGCATGAGAATCTGATACGAGGGTGGTGAACCAGAAGCCAATGTTTGAAACGGTAGGCTTGGAGCAGGCCAATCGCCATGGGAGTCAGTTGAGCAGATGAGCGGCATATTCGCGATGT
>CAZYQL010000228.1:0-5415 GCA_964650055.1 uncultured Phycisphaeraceae bacterium
TGCAATTTCGCTTTAGTGCGGGTGAGGTTGTCTGCATCCTGCTGCGCATAGGCGCGCTCGAAGTGTCCTTTGGCAATAGCCAGGGCTGCGGCTTGCGATGACGCGGGTAGGGACACGGTTTCATCCATTAGCCATTCCCCCAGCGTGGCTGACTCCGTCACGCTGAGGCTATTTGCGTCCTTGAGCGAAAGGGCCGCCGCCGTCTTGAGCTTCGCATCTATGGCGATTTCCAGATACGGCTGCGCAGCCTGCGGGTTCTGCTCGTCGATTAGATAGAGCTTGATCAGCGCCTCGGCCACCGCGACATTGCTGCGATCTTCCAGAAGCTTGGTGCGATAGAGATCGATCGATCGGGTGACGCGCTGACGGTGCATGGCAGCATCGAGCGCGGCCTTGGCATCGACGACCGCGTCAGGCTTCACTCGCAGTGCCAACGCTGCCGCCCGGCGATAGGCGGCGATCGCTTCGTCGTACAGCCGGTCCTCCATCCGCTCGTCGCCCGCCGTCATCAGTGTATCCAGCAGCATGGTGCCAGCCGCCTCACGGTCCTCGGCGCGGCCGAGTTGTTGCGCACGCGTCAGCAGTTCCACATGCCGGTCGCGGATCGCCGCTCGTTTCTCCGCAGTGCCTTCGCACGGCCAGAGTCGGATGGCTTCTAGAATGGTTGTGGAGCCCGAAGCGTCGCGCTGGGCCAGGTCGCAAGCTTTATCGCACAGGGCCGCCCGCATCGCTTCGTTGACTGTGTCGCCCCTGGCGGTCTCGATCATCTGGGCAGCTAGCGCGACGTCATCACTGCGCGTGGCAGTACGCTGCACGGCCTTGATCCGGTCGCCAAAGAGCGATTCGATGATCTGCGCGGCATCATTCGCACCGGCCACCGGGGCGATTAACCATGTGAACGCCATCGCCGCTAGCGTGTGAATTAGACTTCGCATGGGCATCCTCAAAAAAGGCAGGACTAATGGGTGTACCAGGTGGGTGTACCAAGATTTCCCCGTTGGACTGCAGCCCGAGACAACACCGACCACTGAGTTGCAGTTTACTGAATTAGACCGGAAAAGGCAATAGATAGAAAAGAAAACAGGACAGGTCCGAATGCCATTCACTCAACCATTTTCCCCTTGTTTTTCTGCCCATTTCTGCTCCTCATTCTCGTCGGGAGCGGTTCAATAGCTTGTATTGCTTCATTCGTCTTCGGAGCACTCGCAGTTGCCTGCGGCCGGGTCTGTGCGGGTTGACGATCAGCAGCCGAACGGATCCATTCTCGTTCGCCATCAGTCTCCTGCGAAGCACCTTCCGGCACGAGTTGAATTGATTGAGGCCCCGACGGTCAGCCCGTTCGGGGCACTTTCTTTGGGCTTGAGACGACCCGCGCCGCCAGGGCTTCTCACCCCAAAAAGATATCCGGCTGAAAGCGAGCCGGCTCGACGAGGTGCTTGGGTTGCTCGTCGCCGCAGAAGTTATTCCTTCCCAATCGCCACGCTCGCTCGCTCTCAGGATTGGAGGCGCGGAGCAACCTGCTGATCTCATCCATCTCGCCTCGGTCCAAGTAGATGCCGCCGCACGCGGGGCACACGTCGATCTCAACATCCTTCCACTCTTCGACCGTCATTTCGTTGATGCATCTGGGGCATTTCATGGTCGGGCCTTTCTTTTTGGTAGTGATTCGTGGAAACCTGCGGGTTTGTTACGCAGTCGGGGTGGATCGCCCAAGGGGCCTCTGCAGACTCCGACTTGGGGTCCGTCGGCAAAACGGCGTCGGATGCGACTGGTCATGCGGTCCGGAGCACGCTGCCGCCAGCGCCACGCCAACCCGAAAATGCCCAGCGCGCGGATGTTCGTTCTCACATGACCAAACTCCTTTCATCGACAACCAGGGCAAAGGGCGCATTTCATGTACCGGGCCTTCGGTCACGTCGGCAGCCCTGATGTGGACATACGCGGGCGTCGCTCTGTCGGATGACGCCGGTCAGATTGTCTTCGTACCATCCGCTTGAGGCGCGCAGCGGCACGACTGATGGCCACATACATATCCTTATTCACATCCTCGACGAACGCTGTGCCGCCACCATGAAATGCCACTTCCAGTTGACACCGCTTGTCGATCCCGCCGTGCGGGCCGTTTACGTCGTTCACGTAAACATGAACGGTGCCGATCCGGGCGGAGGACCGCGCTAGCGCCTGCTTGAGTTGTTTCTGCACGTGCACCATAAGCGCGTCGGTGAGGTCCATATCCAAGCCGCGTATGTCTAATCGCATGACATCTTCCTTTGTTGTTTGAAACGCGCCAGTCGTGACGCAACGCCGGTTCCCTGTCCAAGCCGCGACCACTGTGGTCGCATCCGCTCCGGGCACCCGATCGAGCACTATTATTCCAGCAGCATCGGTCTGAGACAATAACGATGTTTGGATGCTATACTGAGGCAAAAGCTATATAGGGAAAGCGCATGGACTGGCTCAACTACAACCACCTCTTCTACTTCTGGATGGTTGCCCGCGAAGGCAGCATCGTGCGGGCTTGCGAGAAACTGTTCGTTTCTCAGCCCACCATCAGTGCGCAGATCAAGGCGCTGGAAAGATACCTCAAGGAGCCGTTGTTCAACCGCGTCGGTCGTCGTCTGGTCCTGACCGATGCCGGCCGCACCGCCTTCCAATTTGCAGACGACATGTTCTTGCGCGGGCAGGAGTTGATGGATACGATCAAGCAGCGTCCAACGGATCGAGTTCTGCGCCTGACTGTCGGCGTCGCCGACTCGCTGCCCAAACTCGTCATCCAACGCGTGCTCATGCCGGCCCTCAAGCTCAAACAGCCGGTTCGGCTCATCGTCCACGAGTACGGAATCGACCGCCTCCTGATCGATCTGGCCACCTATAAGCTGGATGTCGTGCTCAGCGATTCGTCCGTTGGGAGAGAAGTGAGCGTGCGGACTTTCAGCCACCCACTTGGCGAATCGGGGGTCACCTTCTTTGCAGCGCGGGAACTCGCAAGCCGGCTGACCCGCAAGTTCCCCCAGTCACTCGATGGGGCACCCATGTTCCTCCCGACATCGGACACTGCGCTTCGCCGGTCATTGGATCAGTGGTTCGACATGCACGGCGTTCACCCGAAAGTCTTAGGCGAATTCGCGGACAGTTCGCTGCTGAAGGCTTTCGGTCGCGCTGGGCGCGGCGTCTTTCCGAGTCCGTCAATCGTTGAGGCCGACGTGCATCGAGTCTACGGAGTAAACGTCGTGGGTCGCGCCGACGGCGTGATCGAGCGCGTCTACGCCATCACCGTCGAACGGAAGATTAAGCACCCGGGTGTCATTGCTATCATAGAAGCCGCCCGGAGCGAGCTGTTCGGGAACGGAAAACGGGACAGGTCTAATACTTGAAAGTCACTATTTGGACCTGTCCCGTTTTTCGGTTCCTGTCCCGTTTTTTGTTTCAATCCGTCCGTAGTATATCATGTTGAACGACAATTCAATGGTTATTTTTCTGTTAAACATGGAGCGAGTGAATTAAATGTACTTATCCACTTTTCCGGTTTCATCTTGGACTTGGGTGGCGCTCCTCGGACTCGCGGTCTGGATGTGCAATCCCGCTTGCGCCGCTGCAGTGACGGGAGCCGAACTGGACAAGGCAACCGATCATCGGTTTCCCGTCACCTCGTTCGTCATCGACGTGACCCAACCGCCTTACGGGGCCAAGGGTGATGGGAATACGGACGACACCGCCGCGATCCAAAAGGCGCTCAACGATGCCATGGGGCTCCACAAAATTCTGTACTTCCCTAACGGGACATATCTCGTCTCCGCAACCCTCAACTGGTCCAACAAGAACACCAACGCGCAACCGGCCTGGGGCTTCAACTGGCTGCAAGGGCAAAACCCGCTCAAGACCGTCATCCGGCTCAAGGACGATACCTTCACCGATCCCACAAAACCGAAGGCGATCATGTGGTGCGGCGGGTTCGGCTCGGCTGACTGGTTTCACAATTACGTTCAGGACATGACATTCGACGTCGGCCGGGGCAACCCGGGGGCCATCGGATTGCAGTTCTACTCGAACAACAGCGGCGCGGTACGCAATGTGGCCATCGTGTCGCAGGACGGCAAGGGCGTCACCGGTCTGGACCTGGCGCACCGGGACATGAACGGGCCGCTGCTGGTCCGCAACGTGGTCGTGCGAGGCTTTGGCGTCGGTATCCAAACCGGACGCGCGGTGAACAGCCAGACCTTCGAGAGAGTCACTCTGACCGGTCAGTCGCGATTCGGATTCGACAACGAAGGGCAAGCGATCAGCATCCGGCAGTTGAGGAGCGAGAACGCCGTTCCCGCTTTGAGAACCTACGGGGTGTTGTCGATCCTCGAAGCGGACCTTCAGGGGCGTGACGGCTCGAAGAATGTGCCCGCGATCATCAACTACAACGGCGGCCGCATCGCCCTGCGGGACGTGACCACCACGGGGTACGGCCGCGCGATGGGCGATGTCGAGACGCCGGACTATGTTGCTGCCTTCCGCATCACGGGTGCGGACAAGATTGGCAGCGAAGGGCCGAACATCAGCGAGTATTTTTCCCACCTCGCGACAAGTCCGTTCGGGGGCCAAGCGAAATCACTCCGGCTGCCGGTTCAGGAAACACCGGACGTGCCCTGGGATGACCCCACGACTTGGGCCGTGGCCGACAAATTCGGTGCCGACCCGACCGGCCAGAAGGACTCTTCCGCCGCGATCCAGAAGGCCATCGACTCCGGGGCAACGACCGTCTTCCTCCCCGGCTTCTACGCGCTCGAAAAGCCCATCGTCATCCGCGGCAAGGTTCGGCGGCTCTTGGGCACCGGTGCCTGGATCGATTATCACGGCAAATCCAAGCCGGACATCATCGTCGCCGATGGAGACGAAAAGGTCGTGGTGATCGAACACTTCTCCACTATCAACGGCGGTGTTGAAATCCGGACGGACCGCACCGTCGTGATTCGGAGTGTCGGAACCCACATCACTCACACGGGCAAGGGGCCGCTGTTTCTGGAAGACGTGGCGACGGGTGACGTGAAGCTCAAGCCCGGCCAGAAAGTGTGGGCGCGGCAACTGAACGTCGAGAACGAAGGGACACACATCACCAACGACGGCGGGGAACTCTGGGTGCTCGGGTACAAAACCGAACGCGGCGGCACGCTACTGCACACGTTGGGCGGCGGGCAAAGTGAAGTCTTCGGCACGTTCAGTTACACCACCACAGCCGGGAAGCTGGCCCCAATGTTCTTAACCCAAGACTCCTCCGCATTCGCCTTTTTCTCGGAAGTCTGTTACACGGGCGACCCGTTCGCGACTCTCGTAAGGGAGATACGCAAGGGCGTCACCAAAGAAGTCAAACGGGGCGACGGAACCGTCACGCCTTATGTGGGCGTGCCAAGTGCCAAGTAGCTGCACCGA
>CAZYQL010000229.1:0-5355 GCA_964650055.1 uncultured Phycisphaeraceae bacterium
CGCAGATGAAGGTAGAGCTCAGTGATGCAGTAGTAGAACTGGATCATGAGTTTGCTGACCTCAAACTCGCTGCACGGCAACGCCTGGGACAACTGTTCTGTGACCGTGACTGGTTACCAAATCGCGGCACGCCACGAGTCTTCGATCGCCAAGGCGAAGGGCGAAATCGATCGGCAGTTCTGGCGCGACTTTCGGGGCAATCGTATGTCGCTTGTGCCGCCGGCGGGCAACGCTACATGCGATTGCCCTGCTGTGTTGATCAAGTGGACGACTTATGCACTACGGAATGCTCCACAGCCGCAACTCGCCGTGGCTACCGGTAGCGATGAGTTTGCCGTCTGGGCTGATGCCTGCGCACAGAACCTGCTTGACGTGACCGCGTAAACCCTTGATCAATTTTCCAGTGCGAGCATCCCAGATGTGGATTTGCGCGTCTTCGCTGCCGGAGATGATTCGTGTTCCGTCGGGGCTCATGGCGACGCAGGCGACATCACCCTTGTGCCCCCGGAGCGTATAAAGGCCCTTGCGACTTTCCGCATCCCAGATAATCAGCGTGTCGTCCCAGCTGCCGGACACGATGCGCTTGCCATCGTGGCTCCATGCGACACATGCAATGCCCGCATCGTGGCCTTTGAGTGTGATGATTTCCTGGCCGGTGCGGGTGTTCCAGACGATGACGTTGTTGTCGCCGTCGCCGGTCACGATGCTCTTCCCATCGGGGCTAAACGCCAGACAGTTGACGTCGTAGTCGTCGTCGAGCGTGATGGTCATCACAACTTTGCGAGTCGCCACATCCCAGATCTTCAGTGAATCGTCGCCGCTGCCCGACGCCAGTTGCTTGCCGTCGGGGCTGAACGCGACCGAGGTGATGCTGTCCTTGTGGGCACGAAGTACATCGCCCGGCTTGCCGCTGTCGGCATCAAATAGACGGACGCTGTGATCCCAGCAGCCCGCAGCAATGAGGCTGCCATCGGGACTGAATACCACACTGGTCACACCCTTGCCGCCTACGCGAACCGCTAGCATTTCCTTTCCGGTCGAAGTGTTCCAGACCTTCACGGTGTCGTCATCGCTGCCGGTCACGATACGTTTGCCATCGCGATCGAAATCGAGCGAGGTGACCCATCCCTCATGCGCGTGGATCTTCTGGATTGGCGCATCCTCCGCGTCTTGATCCACGGCCCATACGAATGATCCCAGCACAAGTGCCCAGAGGATCATTGCGGCTAGCCCAGTGGCGATCGAACCTCGGTGGAGCGGAGTATTCATGGAGCACTGAGCCTGTCGCGCATCAGGTAAGGATTTCCGAGATGGTATTCCTGCTCTCCTTGAAGGAGTTCACGGGGCAGCCGAGCTGCTGAAGGATGGTGAGGTAGAGGTCGGACATCGGGCGTTTGTTCGAATCCCACTTGAGGTGCTGTCCGTGCTTGAAGCGCAGGGCCTTGCCGCCGGCCAGAAGCGTGGGGAAGTTGTTGCCCGAGTGGCTGGAGGTTTGGGCGCCGCCCAGGAGCAGGACGGAGTGATCCAGGAGCGTGCCGTCTTTGGCTTGAATGCCTTTGAGTTTCTCCATGAGCCGCGCCAGGCAGGAGACGAGCATCTCGTCGCGCAGGCCTAGCACCTGCACATCCGCGTTGTCTTCGCCTCGGCCACCTGAGCCCTTGTGGTGAACATCATGAGCGCCGCGCACGGGTGCGCCGGTTTTGCCTGCCCATGTTTTGTATTCGTCGTAATTCGGGCCACCTTCGCCGCCGAGCACCTGCGTGACGACGCGCGTCATGTCGGTCTGGAACGCAAGGGCGACCAGGTCCATCATCAGGTCGATCTGCTCACGGAAGCTGTTCTTGCCCACCGGCTGAAGGACGACGCCTGACTCATCAAAGACAGGTCGGCCGGCCTGGAGCACTGCCTTGCGATCATCCAGACGCCTCTCGACTTCGCGAATCGATTCGAGGTACTGGTCGATGCGCTGGCGGTCGATGGTGCCTAGGCGATTGCGCAGGTCCTTCACATCGCCCAGAGCGGTATCGAGCACACTGCGGTTGAGTTCCAGGCGTGCTTCTGCGTGCTTGAGCTGCTGCTTGTCAGCAGGCGGGAACAGTTTTTCAAAGACGGCGCGGTGATTCGACATCGCGGGAATATCCACGCCCAAAGAGTTGCGCGAGAGTGTTGAGGTGCCCACGCCGTCGTTCCAGGACAGCACCATCGAAGGCATCCAGGTCGGTCCCATGTGTCTCGCAGCCACCTGATCCATGGAGATCGTGTTGGTGATGGCGCCGGGGGTGAGGTTGATGTTGTGCCCGGTGAGCCAGTTGTAGGGATGCACGTGTCCGGTGATACGGCCTTCGATATGCGACAGATTGGACAGCACAGAGAAGTCGTCACGGAATTTCTCCAGCGACTTGTGCGCCGGGGCAATCGTGTACTTCGATCCGGTGTCCTTCGGGAACCAGTTGTAGTGGTTGATGCCGCCGGGGATGTAGAAGCAGGCCAGTCGCGCCGGCTCGGTCTTTGCGGTAGTCGCGGCGAGCGTCTTACCGCCCATCATTTCCAAGTGGGGCAGGGCAATGAGTGCGCCCATACCGCGGAGCATTGTTCGCCGGGAGATTCGCTGTTTCATACCCATGACTGTACTTTCCTATTTCAGTGATTCGACTCAGTGATTCGATTCAGTGATTCAATTCAGTGATCCAAAAAAGCCTTGCTTCGCACAATAGACTTTATCATATCGCGCAGCGGGTAACGATCAGCAGCGTGTTTTTTCAACGCAGCTTTGATTTCCGCCATGTCCTCTACATCGGGCTTGCGGCCAGTGGCGTAGAGCATCAGGTTTTTCATGATGCCCCGCATCATGTCAGGCAGATGATCCGAGACGATCGACTGCTTGCATTCTTCGAAGGTTTTGAACTTTGTGCCGCTGGGCAGTTGTCCAACCGAATCGACTGGCCGCGTCTTGCCCACGCCTCGCCATTCGATCTTGCCATCCAGTTCGTTGCGGGCGTAGCTTTCGAACTCTACATCGCGCCATCGGCCGCTGAGGTCGAAATTCTGGAATGCAAAGCCCAGCGGGTCCATCTTCGTGTGACAGACAGTGCAGTTGGGATCTTTCTGATGCTGATCAAGCAGTTGCCTGAAGGATTTGCCGCGGTTGCCGCCATCGGAGGGAAACAGTTCGGGCACTTCCAGCGGCGGCGGTGGCGGCGGATCGTCGAGGATGTGCCGCATGGCCCAGGCTCCGCGATAGATGACCCAGTTTTCGCCCATCCAGCAGAGCATGGATTGAATGCCGGCGTGGCCGAGGATACCGCCACCGCGCGGGTCGTTCGCTTTGAGCTTCACCTTTCGAAGCTCGCCGCCCTTGATTCCGTCGTATCCATAATGATGAGCGAGAATGTCGTTCATCTGGGTCCAGTCGCTGACGATGATTTCGCCTGCCGGCCGATTCTCGCGGAAGAGGTGGGCGAGGTACGCGATGGTTTCCTCGCGCATCGATGCTTTAAGGTTTCGTCCGAAACGGAAGTCCTGTTTCTGAATGCTGTCCATCGCGATCGTGATGGGCTGATCCAGCACGAGCCATTGCGTAATGAAAGGGCGCAAGAAGGCATCGCTGCGAGCGTCAGCCAGCAGGCGATCGACCTGAGCGTCGAGCACAACAGGGTCTCTCAATTTGCCAGCGGCGGCGAGGCGGCGCAGTTCTTCATCCGGCGGCGCGCCCCAGAGCATAAACGAAAGCCGGGAGGCAACGGCATGCTGCGCGAGGGTTGCATCCGGGTCGGCTGGCGATGACAGGTATCGGAACCCGCTGCTGAGCAGTACCGACTGGAAGGTCGCACGCAGCGACTCGTCGAACGACATCTCCGAAGCGCGAAGCTTTTTATAGAGTTGCACGAAGCGCGCCCGGTCTGCATCGCTTGTCGGCCGACGATAGGCACGATCCATCCACAGCGTAAGCAAACGCATCGCACTGGCATCGCTATCTTCAATCGTTGCGACATCCGCCTTCCAACTCGTCGGCGGCCACGCAGCTACATATCCATTTTCAATCTCAATCTGATGCAGCACCACAAACGGTACGGGCTGCTCGTCGATTGGCACTTTCTTCCGATCGAACGTCGGCCTAAACAGCCCGGGCCCGCCGGGGATCGGCTCACCGGGCCGACTCTTGTCCTCGTTCTCAAAACCTTTGATGGCGTACGGAACTTCGATGCGGTTGGAGATCGTAATCCCGAGGCCACGCGATCCGATGGCCAGGTCATCCATCTGAATTTCATACACAAGCTCGACAGGCTTGTCGGCCGTCGCGGTGATTTCGCGGTAATCAATGTCCTTGCCGCCGACCTCCACCCACAGGTGAGGATTGGGCAGCTCCGGCATGTTTTTCTGTACCGAAACAAGCAGCTTTACCCGGACGATGCCGCGCTTGTCGTCGGGTGCCGGCACTCTGAATGTCGAGCCATCACGATCACCGACCCACTTGGGTTCCAGCAGCACGCCCACACCCTGTTTGTAGAACCCGGACACGTCGCCTGAGCCGCCATCGACCTTCCACGCATCAAACGCCTTGCGTATGTCCTTGCCGGCGGTTCGCAGATCGACCTTGAATGTCGTCGCATTTGCCGGCTGAGTGAAGCGGATGCCATCGACCGCTCGCCGCGAGATCTGCATCCAGACCGCGACGGAATCGGCGGCATCCTGAAGCGCATCGGCACCCGTGTCAAAACCATCCACCAAGCCGTCGCCGGAGATGGCGCTGGCGTAATCGATCGAAAGGCCTGTCAGATCGCGCAGGGCAGCCGCGAACTCCCGGCGGTTGAGCCGGCGCGTGCTGCCTGTACCCAAGGCGATCTTGGCGGCGCGGGCTTGCGACTCGATCCAGGTCAGGATCTGTTGGCGTTCAGGATCGCGCAGCTTAGCCTTATCCTTGGGCGGCATCTCGCCAGACGACAACGCCTCATGCACCTGAGTCCACAGCGGTCCATCCTCGGCCCGGTAGGCTTCGAGGCGATCGAACCGCACCTGCGAATTCTGCTTGGCGGCACCGTGACAGTCGAAGCAATACCGCTTCAAAAGGGGCTGCACATCCTGTTCAAATGACGGCGCCCCAGCGCTCGCCGAGGCGATCGCGAGGGAGAGAAACAAGCCCACGGCATAATCAACCATTCGCATACGCGTTTTCCACATTCAACGGAACCTGCTGATAATTGTCACATGAGACCAGACGGTTAGCCAATGTATGATAAGAATTGCATGCAATTTTGTAACCGGGTCTGTTTCCCGGGCAAGATTCATAAGAGCGTGCGCCTGTCCCGTTTTCTTTCCGTTTTCCGTTTTCCGCTCCCTGATATCTAAACTCGAAAC
>CAZYQL010000230.1:0-5350 GCA_964650055.1 uncultured Phycisphaeraceae bacterium
GCCCCGGCCCTGGCGCAGGCTGACTTGGGCATCGCCATCGGAGCCGGCTCCGATGTGGCGGTCGAGACCGCTGATGTGATCCTCGTGCGAAGTAATCCGTTAGACGTGGTGGCCATCCTGAAACTCTCTGAGGCCACGTATCGGAAAATGATTCAGAACCTCGTCTGGGCCACGGGCTACAACGTCGTGGCCATTCCGCTGGCGGCCGGCGTGCTTTATGCTTGGGGCGTGTTGCTCTCTCCTGCCCTGGGCGCGGTGCTGATGGCTGCGAGTACGGTGATTGTGGCGGTCAACGCGCGACTGCTGCGGCTGAAGAAAGGCGAGCCTGCTGAAACACGGGAACCAGAAGGTTCAAGTAGCCCCAAACAACCTGAAACCCGAAGTCACAAAATATGAAACCGTCGCCGCAGCCGGGAGAGTCGCGACCGATGTGCGGGAACGACGGTTCCAATGCGCGACCTCTATCGCCAGGGAGACAGGCATGACGAATCACTTGGCGAGTTTCCCGGATCAGCCAGCGGGCAGCGCAGAGATGCTGGACGCGCTCCAGCGCGATGCCTTCAGCTACTTCCTGCACGAGACCAATCCGGCGAACGGCTTGGTGGCCGACAAGACTCAACAGGATGCCCATACATCGTCACGGGGCTACGCCGCGCGGGATTTACAAATGGCTGGCTATGAGGAGACCAAACGATGTCTGATCGGCGGATGCGCGGTGGCAAGCATCACGCCATGGAACGTCGGATCAGCGTTTCTGCTTGTTGGAGGTTTGCACAGCCCATGAATTCTCGACGGGGAGTATCCCGCAGCCGTACATCCCGGTCGACGAGCAACGTGCTCAACTGGAGGAACTCCCTCGTGATCGAGAGAGCGCCACCTATTGCCAAGTGGGACAGCCGCCCCATCAAACGATGGGGCGGTTTTCGTTTGTCGGATCGGTGATCGCTCTGAAATTTTCTCTCCGGCAGAAATCACCCTATCTCCGGCAGCTCTACGGCAGACAAAAAGCCCTCTTGGGCACAGATGGGCATCCTGGGTAGGTGTTTTGGGAAACTCTTTGAAATTAGAATATGGGAATAGGGAGTAGAGGGAGATGTAGAGAGAGATAGAAAGTAGTTTTGCCAAAAATCTGCCCAGGCTGCCGGAGAGCCGGGTCCACCGGTCGCCCGGTTCACCATAGGGATCCCGGTCGTCATAGTGCTGACTATGCCTGCGGCCGTACATGTGCTTTCGCTGCCGCAACACTCTCATCGTTTGGCTGATTGTCGTCTCCGATCAGTTGCCGTAGGCATACATGCACCTCGGGACTATGATGAAAGTGCGATGGATTTATATTTACCTATCGGAATCGTCCTTCTTGTGAGTGTCAGCGGCTGCACACAGGTGAGCCAAACGATGCCACCTCGAACAGCAACAGAGCTGTACCTGCTTTCGGTGGCTTCAGAGAATGCAGTGCGCGGTATGACTGCCGAGGGATTGCGTGGACGGCTGGTGTACGTTGACAACAAGTACGCCAATGAGAAGGATCACATGTTCCTGGTTGCTGAAGTGCGCGCCAAACTGCTTGCCGAGGGCGTCCGCATTGCTGAAACGCGCGATGCATCGGAAGTGATTCTGGAGATTCGTACGCCGGGCGTCAGCATGGATACCCGTTCGCTTCTATTGGGCATTCCCGGACTCCCAATCGGTCAGGCGGCCACTGCAGCCGGATTGCCGGCGACGGAAATCACCACGCCGGAACTGGTCTTCATCAAGAACTTCAATCAGTGGGGAACAGCGGGCGTTGCCTACGTGGCGTACTGGCGTGAAACGGGAGAGATCGTCGCCAGTTCCGGGCCGCACATCGGCAGGTCTTATCGCGAGGACTGGTCCTTCTTTGGCATCCCGGCAAATCTCAGCGACATTCCGCCAGCCAAGCCAATTGAGGCAAGCGAGACATTGGATGATCTAAAGTGAAAAAGAATCGACGTTGGTTTTGGCGAGTTGTAGTCCTCGCGCTGGCGCTGGTGGTGCTTGCGGTCGTAGCTGTGCAGATCATTTTGTGGACGGATCTGCCGCGCCAGATCGTGGTCAGTCAGATTCGACAGGCAACAGGTCTGGACGTTCAGATCGATGAGATGACCACAGGGTGGTCAGGCCAATCGCTCATCAAGGGAATGCGTCTGCGCCTTCCCAATCATGCGGAACCATTTCTCACGATCGACACGGCGCGAATCGATCACTCGGGACTACTCGCAATTGCGTTTACTCAGGGGGTGGCCCTCGATACGCTCGAAGCGGATGGCCTGAATCTCGTTGTCCAGCAAAACCAGTTGGATGAATGGAACATCGAGCAGGCAGCGCTTCTCGCAACTGGCTCTTCAAGCAGCGCAGCTGACAGCGGCTCGGCTGACCCGCTTGCTGCGCTACGGAAGCTGCGACTGACTCACCTGAACGTCAAGGTCATCGCTGCGGATGGCAGGTCAACTCAGGTAGAGGGCATCCATCTCTGGGCTGATTCCGTGGGCCCCGCCGCAATGAAATTCAAGTTGGGTTCAAGCGACAAGCAAGAGGTCATCGCCGGCCGATTCGTCATGCGCGGCGGATACTCCCATCAGGTCACCGTGGACTTGAGCCAGGTGCGCCGGTGGGCAGGCGATTGGTCCGATGAATTGCCTTCGCCATTTGAGGGTCATGCGATCTGGACAGGTTCGATCATCGATGGAGAACTGCGAGGCCAAGTTCAACTCGATCAATCACTGGTGGGCCAGTATCAAGTCGATGGCCTGATCACGGTACACGCAGGACAGACCGATTCCCTAAAGCTTTCGCCGCAGAACCTGCGCTTGGCGATGGCAGGCAATGCTGATGAAGAGATTACGATCCGTGAAGGCACGGTGGAGCTGCGCAAGGGAATACTTTCAGGCACGCGGCTTCATGTCGCTGGCTTTGATGTGCGTGCCGTGATCAATGGCGACTATGACCTGGCAGCGCAAACAGGAAAGCTCTCCGCCAATTGGTCCAGCCAACTTCCCCAGGACTTGTCACACCGCGGCTCAATGACCGGTACGTTCGCCAGGAGCATTCACGGTCTTGAAGCTCAACTGAATCTGCTCGAATCGGGGAGTATCGACCGGGTCACCTGGGACAGCGGTCTGTCACTTCGCGCCACCGGCCAAGACTGGACTCGCCTGAAGTGGGAACTGCGAGCCACCGAGGGCGCCATCACTGTTGCGACTCCTGAATCTGAAAGTGCCTCACTGCGAATACCTCTGGCCGGCCTGCTCATGCGCGGACGTCTCGCTTGGCCACGGATTGACCTCGATCATGCCGAGCATCAGTTCGACGGGCAGTTTGAAGGCAGCGGCTGGTTTACTGCCGACACTGGTGAGTGGCACCTGAAGCTGCAAGGGCGTGAGGTCGATCCCTTTCAAACGCTCGGACAATCACTTGATGTCCGTGTCGCGCTCAACGGTCTCTCTGATCACATCGAGGTGACCAGTGCAAATATCAGCGGCCCGCAGTTCCGCGCCCAGGCGCAAGGCAAGTATCAGTTCGGTGACGTCGACAATCCGCTCTCGCTCACGATCGCCGGTGACGCATGGCATGGCCTTGCTGATGAGACTGGCATCGTCAGTGGAGAACCACTGGCTGACTTGCCCGCAGCAGATATTGATGACCCTCCGATTGCAACGCCACTCGCGGAAGACGATCAGGCAGGCTCGGCCAGGGACACCGCACCAGCGTTTGCCGGGGCAGCGCAATTCAACGGCCTGTTGGTCGGTTCTCCGCAAGCAGCACGATACGATCTGCGCGGACAGATCAAGGCACATCGACTGCGTGCTCAAAGCAGACCGATTGATCCCGTCACGCTCACCTTGCATTCAACGCTCGAAGAGGGCGTCCTGACACTAGATTCAGATTCCTTCAACATGCTGGAAGGCTCCGTCAAAGTTGAAGGATCATGGCACCTTGCCAAGCGCGACGTTCGGCTCAAAGCTGCGATGAAGAAGATTCAACTCGACCAGTGGATTTCGCTGATCGATCCCACTGTCGTCATACGCGGCAAAGGCGAGGTGGATCTTCAGGCTCAGATTCCAATCGATGATCCCAATCGAGCCGTCGTTGAGGGCAGCTTCACCATTGGAGACTTCGAGTACAACGGTTCCACCTTCGATCAAATGACGGGCAGGCTGCGCACCCGCCGGCGCGGCATCATCGAGTTGAATCCGCTTCGCATTCGACGAGATGATGGAACGATCGACGGACAACTGGTTCTGAATTTGATCGACGGCTATCAGGTCAGTGGCACGCTCAAATGTGATAAGTGGGCGGTGGCGATTCCAAGTGATGATCTGGTGGCGCTGCTGAGCGGACAGGTGGATCTGAAACAGGCCGACCTGCTGGCGGGAACCAATCGCGGTCATTTTGAGATGGCCGCAAATCTATCTAGAAAAGACGCGAAGCTCGGAACTGCGCATCTCGAAGGCGAATGGGATGACGATCAGGCTCATGTTCGAATGAAACCCTCACCACTTCTTGGAGGCAGTGCCCAGGGCCAGGCCCACATTCAACTCGGTGACTGGATGAAAAGTTCTGGCGATCTGACCTGGTCAGGCATCGCACCGTCGCGCCTCGAACTATGGTCTGAGCTCGTGAGCGACATCAAAGGTTCGACCAAGGGCAGCCTGAAATTTGGTCCCGCGCAGAGTGTCAAAGCGTTCGAGCCGTTGCGATTCGACCTGGTGATTGAAGCGGATGACAAGCTCACCTATCAGCATCTTGATTGGGGCCCGCTCAAGGCCACTGTTTACGGCGGTGCCAAGCGATGGGTCATGGATGAGTTTGAACTCAAGGCTGCCGATGGCACGCTTCGCGTGTGGGCTTCGATGACGCAACATGCTGACGGTTGGCACGACCATGTCCACACTGAAGTCGATCAGTTCGACCTGAACAGCCTGGCTCGTTTGCTCGGACGCGATCCTGGCGCTGCTCCCGACGGCAGAGCAGATCTCCCAGGCCTAATCTCGGCGAAGCTGGATTTCTTCGGCAAGATCGGTGACTGGTCCGGCCACACCGGCAGCGGTCGCATACGACTGAGCAAAACAAACCTTCAGAACACCGACATCTTCGGGAGCATTCTCGGCGCCATCGGTGTCAAACAGAACGATCCCACCGGCTCAGGATTCATCGACCTGCGCATCAAAAGTGGTGGCGTTGATATTGACCGCTTTGTCTACCGCAACGGCTCGACCGAAGTACTACTCACAGGTCGAATCGGCGACTTACAAAATGGCACTGGAGCCAGCGTTCGCGGCGAAGCGATCGCTTCGCTACGGCCCCTGCGTGATCTGAACCTCACCGCTCTGGA
>CAZYQL010000231.1:0-5334 GCA_964650055.1 uncultured Phycisphaeraceae bacterium
AGCGGGAACCACCGGCGCACGATTTTCGGCGACGCGGTGTAGCCGCCGGCCTCGCCGGGCCCGGGCAGAAAGCGACACGCCCCGAGCGAACCGAAGGATTTCGCGAAGCCCGTCAGCATGTTCGCACACGACCACCAGCCGACGAAGCCCCCCATGCTCGCCCGCGGACCCAGAACATCCCAATCCTCCCCGAAAGGAGCGAGCCGACGGTGTAGGCGATTGGAAAAAAGCTCGCGATGCGGCCGTAATCAGCATCCGAAAGCCGTAGATCCGCCTGGATGGTGGGCGCCAGGATCGAGAGAGCCTGCCGGTCCACGTAATTGAGGATCGAAGCCAGTAACAGCAGAACTAAGATCCCCCATCGGAGGTTGCGGATTTTCATCGGCGGACCGGTCAGCGCTCTTCCCAAAACTCCCAGCTCCCGGTCGGCAGCACCGGTTTGAGCAGGGCTCCGGAGCTTTCGCCGACCGCGACGCCCATCGTGTCTGCGCCGGCCGATTCGGGCGTGTAACGGTGGCCGCGCCACACGGACTGAAGCCGGCCGGTCGCGATACTGAAAGCGCGCTCGGCACCGGTGCGATTGGAGACGACGATCGTGTGCTTTCCGTCCGGGCGGCGAAAGGCGAGGATGCGCGCGTCGGCGTCGTAGGCCGCCTCGTCTACCGCGACCGCGACGCTATCCCACGGGAGGCGTTTCACGAAGCTGCCCACGGCATGCCAGTTGTAGCGGTTGAACGTCCAGTGACCGGGTTCGAGGCCGGCGACGGCGCGCTCCAGCGCGAGCGCTTCCGAGCGGATCTGGATGGGGGTGTTGACTCCGATCATGGCTTTGAACGTCGCGGGATCGCTCGGCTCGACGAAGGCGAGGTGCGGGGCGCCGTGGCGCGCACCCTCGCGCCCGGTGTGCTCGGGAATCGCGACGGTTCCGGCGGGGAAACCGCGCCGGTAAACGCGGTCGCGGCCTCCGGCGCGACGCGGCGCGGTCGCATCCGTCGCCACCCACTCCGGGCCGGGCGCGTAGTCGCCGCAGTCCTCGACGAGCAGGTGGACGGTCACGGGTTGGTTAACGGTAAAATCATAGCGGAACCCGGGCCGGACGGAGTCGCCGCGCGTGGCGGTGACGACTTCGAAGGTGGCGAATTTATCGGCAAGGTCCGCCAACACGGGACCGTCGCGCCAGCGTTGGATCGCGTCGGGCGCCGCGGGCTGGCCCGGCTCCTCCAGCGAACGCCAGAAGCCGAGCGAGTAGCCGCTGGCCTCGGCGTTTTTGAAAGGCTTCAGCGCGTGGAGCCAGAACCACGTGGGATTCCCCGCGAGCTGGAAGGAATTCATGATGTGCTGCACGGTGTTGAGGCAGCGCTCGGCCGTGGCCCCGCCGGTGAGGTATTCATACTCGTTTTGAAACCATGGGCGCGGCGGGAGCTCGGCGGTGATCCTGGCGTGCACTTCGCGAACGTTTTCCGAAGGCGCGCCGATCGTGTGCACGGCGTAGGCATCGACGAGGGCCGCCACCGCAGGATCGCCCATACCCGTCGCGATCTTGCGGGGGAACCCGTTTTCGGTATCGGCGAAAAGCAGGATCTTCGGGTCGTGCGCGCGGATGGCCGCGGCGACGGCGCGGTAAGCTTTCACATAGTCGGCCGCCTCAAAGTAGCGGCAGGTGGAGTAAGCGGAGTTCGTGAATTGCGGCTCGTTCTGCAGGCCCCACATGACGACGGGCAGACCGGCGGCCTCGAGCGTGCGGATGTCGGCGACATTGGCGGCGGCAAAGTCGGCGAGGAAGCGGTCCACATCGCCTTGGTAAACGGGGTCGCGTGCGAAATCGGGGCCGAAACAGCGCAAGGTATTCGTGCGATCGTCGGGGCCACGCCCGACGTAGGCGCCGTTCGCCTTCCAGAAAGGCGCGGGCGACCAGTATTCGAGGCAAATCCCCTCGACGCGGGCCTCGCGCAGCAGCTCGCGCAGGTCGGCGAGTTGCTCCGGCCAGCGGGGGCGCAGGAATTTTTTCTCTTCGTCGAGCCCGCGCCAGTAGAGCCCGCCGGCGAGCCGGCAATAGCGGAAGCCCAGCAACATCTCCTCGGCGAGGCGGCGGCGCTCCGACGGCACGAGATCGTGAGGGACGGCGATACGGTTTTCGGGCAGGCCCTGATTGCCCGAGCCGATGGAGTCGGACTGGATCTCGAAGCCGAGCCCGCGGATGACCTGCAACGGCCGGTCGGGATGGACTTGGAATACGGATTCCGCCGCGAAGCCGGTCGCCGCCAGCAGCGCCGGGAAGATCGCCCGGCGCGCGGCGGAGAGGGTGGACTTCATGCAGTGGAGAAGAAGGGAAAGGAGATTAGAATTTGGCGGAGATGGAGAGGCTGGTCTCGCGCGGTTCCTCGGGATAGAGCCGCGAGGTGGACGAAGCGAGGCGGAAGGCGTAGGTGTCGAAGACATTTCGCGTGAGCAGATTGAAGCTCCAGCGGCCGCGCACATAGCCGATGCCGGCGTCGGCGATGCCATAGCCGTCCAAGTAGAGCGCAGGCAGGGCGCCGATGCCGCCCGCCGGACGGCTGCCGACATAGCGGTAGCCGGCACGGAGGCTCAGGCCGCGCAGCGCGGGCAGCGGCACGCCGTAATTGCCCCAGAGGGCAAACTGGTCGGACGGAACGTTGTTCACCGGGAATTCGCGGATGCCCTGCGCGAGCTGCACCGGGCCCGCGGCGTTCTTGATATCGTAACGGGCGTAGGAGACGATGAGCTGGGAGTCGCGGGAGAGATTGATCGTCGCGTCGAGATCGTAACCCTTGTTCGCGATGCCGGGGACAAAAGCAAAGTTGTTCGAGGGAACGGGCGGCACGACGCCGACATTCCCGAAAGGGTTGTTCTGCACCACATTCGTCGTGGAAATCTTATAGGCCGACGCGGAGAGCAGCACGCGCTTGTTAAACAGCGAGAGACGCAGGCCGGCTTCGTCCTGTTTGCCCTGCTGCGGGCTGACGAAGAAACCGAAGGCCTGCGAGGCCGCCACCTGGTTGGGCAAAAAGGATTCGTTGTGCAGGGCGAACACGCTGACGAGCGGGGTGATTTTGTAGACTGCGCCGTAGCGATAGGTCCACTGGCTCGTCGTGAACTGCGTCGGGGCGAGGAACTGGCCGATCTTGTCGTAGCGCGCGCCCAAGGAGAGCTGAAGGCGGTCGTCGAGCAGGCTGATCGCGTCGAAGAGGTAGAAATTTTTATTGTAGTTGCCGCCGGGAGGGATCGTGAGCCAAGGCACGCCGAAACGCATATTGTCATTCAGATCGGGACGGCGACCGGTCGTGTTGGTGAAGCTGGTGGTGACGACTCCCGTGGGATTGGTCACAGGGTTGCGGATGTCGTTCCAGTTGATGTTGGAGATCGGCCGGAGGTCGGGCGAATTGACCCAGATCGCGTTTACGTTTCCGTTGGCGCCGGTGAAAGCCTGCTTGTCGGTGGCGGCGACGCCGGGAATGCCGGACTTCGCGTTGAAACCGAGGTCCGCGTCCGTCCCGATCAGGAACGTATGCTTGGCGGGGCCGGTGGTAAATTTACCGGTCAGATCCCACTGTGTGTTGAGGCTGGACCTTGGAAAATCATTGATTTGGCGGGCTAGACGGGCGGGAATCCAAAGACGGTTGGCCGTCACGTCCGCGGCCGAGACGGTCTGGGTGAAGTTGACGGTGCGGCCGATGTTGGCGGCCGTGACGGGCTGGGGAAAATTGCCGCCTTGGATGTCGTTCAAGACGCGGAACAGAGCCGACTCGGACCACGTGTAGTGGGCCCGCAGGGCCCAGGAGCCGAGGCGTCCGAAATCGCGGTTCAACACGGCGGAGACCTGCGCGTATTTGTCGTGCTGCTCGGCGTAGCCGAAGGTGTCTTGATAGGTCCACTTCGCCCCGCCCGGGAAAACGGCGTAGGGGAGCGGCGTCTGCTTCGGCTGGATGGAGCCGTTGGCCAGGCCGGTGACCACCGCCTGCGGCATGAGGCTGGAGTTGAAGAAGGAAGCTTTTTGCCGGTCGTTCTGCACCTGCGCGTCGATCACCAGATTCTGGAAAGGCTGGTAGGTCATGGCGCCGTAGAGCACGTCGCGATTCAGATACTGATCGTTGATCTGGTAGAGACTCCGATCCTCGTGCACGGCGACGACCCGATAGGCCAGAACGGAGCGGCCGTCGGCGGATTTCACCGGAAGGGCGCCGGTGCTATCCAAGGCGACCTTGTAACCGCCGCGCGCGAAGAACTGCGTTTCCACCGTGGACTGCCGACGAAACTGGGGACGCTTGGTCACGTAGTTGATGACACCGCCGGGCTGGCTGGGGCCGTAGAGCACGGCGGCCGCGCCCTTCACGACCTCGACCTGCTCGATCACCTCGACGCCGAGCGGATTGCCCTGCGAGGTCGCCAACCCGCCGACGCCGTTCCGCAGCGGGTTCTGCGCCGCGAAACCGCGGATGAGACCGGCGGCGCCGTTGAACTGGCTGTTGGAGAAATTCGTGTTGCTGTCGTAACGCAGCGCATCTTGGAAACTCGTGAGCTTGATGTCCTGGAGGAACGCCGCGTTGTAGATGGAGACCCGCTGCGGGATGTTTTCCAACTGCTGGGTCACGCGGCCGAGCGCCGCCGCCGAGGTCGAGACATAGCCCTCGTTGGCGCTGGTGCTCACGACAAAGGGGTTGAGCACCACCGCGTCGCTCTCGGCTTTGGGTGCGGCGGTTTGCGCGAACGCGGAGACGGCCAGCAGGCCGAGCCCGGCGAGGCGGAGGCGGGATGAAGGAGACAGGCGAGCTTGAGACATGGGGATGACGTGGTTTTAGGGTTGAACAAACGCCGGAGGGGACCGCCCGGCACGGAACACCGATGCGAAGAACTTGCGCGGCCGCCAAAACAGATTTTACTGTAACCGTTGAGTAAATCTACCCCGAGACGAGGCCAAACCCTCCGCGACCTGGCCCGCGCCGCGCGCCTGAGCGTGAGCGGTGCCTCCTACGCCCTTCGCGGGCACCCGTCCATTCCCCCGGAGACGGTCGCGCGCGTCCGTCGTCTCGCGGAGAAAATCGGCTACCGGCCGGACCTCCGCGTGACTTCGCTCATGGCGCACATCCGTCGCCAGCAGCCGCCGAGGGAGCGGGAAACCCTCGCCTTTGTCTGGGTGAGCACGCACCGCGCGGAAATCTTCCCCGCCTATCACCGCCACTATTTGGACACCGTGCTCGCGGGCGCGCGCCTACGTGCGGAACAACTTGGCTGCGCTCTCGCCGAATTTTGGCTCGACGAACCCGGCATGACCCCGCGCCGTCTGGCTGAAATCCTCAAGACCAGAGGCATCACCGG
>CAZYQL010000232.1:0-3928 GCA_964650055.1 uncultured Phycisphaeraceae bacterium
GCTAACTAGCGGAGCTGCGCACCTGATCGACGATGTTTCGGAATTGGCGGGCCAGTTTCGTCAGGCCGGGCCAGTCCTTGTTCTTGAGCAGTTCCTTTTTGACCAGCGAAGAGCCCACACCCAGCGCCACCGCACCCGCTTTGAGCCAGTCGGCGGCAGTTTCGAGATCGACGCCACCGGTGGGCGTCAGTTTGAGCTGCGGCATCGGGGCAAGAATATCCCGAAAATATTTGGGGCCAAAGTGATTCGCAGGGAACACCTTGACCATGTCCGCGCCGGCCTGCCAGGCGGCGAGAATCTCCGTGGGCGTCATCGCGCCAGGCACCACCGCTTTGTCGTAGCGGTGCGCCATTTCGATCACGCTCGGATTGAAGGTCGGAGCAAACACGAACTGCGCCCCCGCGATGATCGCCAGCCGCGCGGTCTCCGCATCGAGCACACTGCCCACGCCGATGACGCAGCGATCACCCAGCGCCTTGCGTGCAGCAGTGATCGCCTCCAGCGCGCCGGGTGTGGTCATGGTGATCTCTGCCGCCTCGACGCCGCCGTCGGCTAGGGCCTTGCATACATTCACCAGTTCATCGGAACTGTCAGCGCGAATCACCGCGATGATGCCGGTGGTTTCGATACGTGCAAGAGTGGCGAGACGACCGGTGAGTGACATGAGCGGATTCCATCAGCTTCGCCCGTAAGAGCGCGGGCCAAGTACGTGTGATGTTCTGCGATGCTTACCCCAGCTTCTTCTGCACAAACTTCACCACCGCATTCACCGTGAAGACGTTGGAAAACTCTTCGACGCTGCGATCCGCATCGAACGCATCCAGATTCGCGTGAGGCAGTCGGCTACGCAGTTCAGTCATACCTTCATCGGTGACTTTGCCATCCTTCACATAGCGCGCATCGCTGAGCACGTTCTCAGGAAACATTTCGCCCTGCTGAATCTTGATGCCGAAGGCTTTCTCAAGACGGAAGACGATGTCGAGAAAATCGATTGACTCCGCGCCCAGATCGCCAACGAGCCGAGCTTCCGCGGTGACTTCATCATCATCGACACCCAGAGCATCGACGAGCACATCCTTCACTTTGCTGAACACTTCATCTTGAGTCATGGCCATGGTGATATCCTTATCGTTTGCGATCCAGACAGGCGGTGCCTGTCGTTTGTTAATCCAATCATCTACGAAAAGGTGAGCGGTGCCCACCCTACGAAATTGCGAACCTAAAAACTACGCCAGTGCTGTCAGGAAAAAGCGGCCCTGCACTGCGACTTGATCTTCGACTTTTCCGATGCCGTTGAGGTCCCAGATTCTGGCTGCACCTTCGCCGGTGCAGCCGCGCAGGGTGACTTCCACTTGCAGCGACTGACCGGGGCGCACCATGTTGCCGTAGCGAACATTGCGAACTTCCGCGAGCACCAGTGGCTTGCCCGTCGTGCCAGTCTCCGCCACCTCCGCAAGAAGCAGACGCCCTGCTTGCACCAGCGTCTCGAGCATCAGCACACCGGGCAACACCGCAAAACTCGGGAAATGATCAGCCAGATATTCTTCGGCAATCGACACGTTTTTGAGCGCAACAATCCGCTGCTCCCCCTGCTCTATCACGCGATCGATCAGTTCAAATTTCACCCGACACATCCATTTCCAAAGCTGAATTGCGAAGTTTAGTGGTGCATTGACGGGTACGCAAACATTCAACGTCCCGAAGGTTTCGTACATGCATCACCGCACCAGCGTCTGATCGCGCCGCGGCCCGACACTCACAATCTTCACCGGCACGCCCACATAATCCTCAATGAACTGAATGTACGCCTTCGCATTCGCAGGCAGCTCCGCAAAGGTCGTGGCCTTGGTGAGCTCCTCGCTGAAACCAGGCAGCTCTTCATACACAGGTTCGACCTCCGCAAGCACGACGGCATCGGCCGGGAAGGAAGGCAGCACCTTGCCCTTGTGCTTGTAAGCGGTGCAGATCTTGAGCGTCTCCAAACCCGCCAGCACATCAAAGAGCATGACCGACAGCGCGGTAGCACCGGAAATCTTCGCGGTGTATTTCACGCTGACCAGATCGAGCCAGCCGCAGCGGCGCGGACGGCCGGTGGTCGTACCAAACTCGTTGCCAGTTGTACGAATAAGTTCGCCTGTCTCATCGTGCAGTTCCGTAGGCATCGGCCCGCCGCCTACGCGCGTCTGATACGCCTTCATGATGCCGATGATGTGGCGGACCTTATTCCCAGGCACACCTGCGCCGGGATAAACGCCCAGGCTTGAACAGTTGCTGCTGGTGACAAACGGATAGGTGCCGTGATCGATGTCCAGAAGCGCCGCGTTAGCACCTTCAAATAGAAGCTGCTTGCCGCTGTCCATCGCATCGTGCAGAAGCTGCGTGGTGTCGCAGATGTGTTGCTTGAGTTCAGCCGCATAGCCGAGAAATTCATCAGCCAACTTCTTCGCATCGATCTGCTCAAACGGTTCGCCGCAGCTTTGCGCCAGCGCGCCAAGCATCACATTCTTCACCGCGACAATGTGCGTCAGCCGTTCACGAAAGCGATCGGCTTCGAGCAGTTCACCCATGCGAATACCCGTCGAGCGCGTGGCTTTGTCTGCATAGCAAGGCCCGATGCCGCGCCCTGTCGTGCCGATCTTCGCACCATCGCCTCGAGCTTTGCACATGGCTGCTTCGAGCAGCGCATCTTGCACCTTGTGATACGGGAAGACCACGTGAGCGCGATCGCTGATGCGCAGGTTGCCCGCGATGGTGACGCCGCGCTTGCGAAGGCCGGTGACTTCTTCGATGACCTTGGCGGGATCGATGACGACGCCGTTGCCGATGACGTTGATCTTGCTGGGGTGAAGGATGCCCGAGGGGATCAGGTGGAGAGCGAAGCGGACATCGCCGATTTGCACGGAGTGTCCCGCGTTGGCGCCGCCGTTGTAACGAACGATCACGTCATATCGGCGGGCCAGCAAGTCAACGATCTTGCCCTTGCCTTCATCGCCCCACTGCAAACCCGCGACGATCGCATGACCATCAAGCAGCAGACGATCCAGCGGATCAGCATCATTCATCGCGGCATCCTGAGGCGAAACAGTGGTCGTTGACATCACGGCAATCCTTAATGGCTCAAATTCAAGCAAAGCGAGGATTGTAGCAAATGATCCCCGCATGTTCCGATTCCGTCCCGTCAGCCCCGTCGCACCCATGTCTATTTGCATCGTCGTCATTTTCGTTCGCTGGTGGGTCATGTCTACCCCAAGCTTTTTCGTTTTCACTTTTTCACACTTAACCATCTATAAAACAGAGACTTATCGAATGTCTACCCGATGTCAACTAGACATTCAACCCTTGATATTTCGCTGAAAACGCGGTTTTCATGTCTACCTCGACGTTCAATCGGTATCTACTTTGTCCACTTGGCCGCTCACATAGCCCCCGGCTTGCCGGGGGTGACTTGCAAGACGCAGATAATTGAACAACCGCACCACCACCGCGGCCAAGGCCGGGGCTATATGAAAACGCCGCATCTGTAGGGCCATGGCGAGCCCGCCGACGCCGGATTGAAACGACTGAGAAACCACGATGAAAACCCCACGGAAAAGAGAGGATGAACGACGCACCTATTATAGCAGACTTTCGCCCCGGAGCATAGAGCGACGACCGCAAAAATCTCATTCGTTTTTACCACGAAGGCGCGAAGACACGAAGTTTGTAGGCAGTCATCACTCGTATCTTTCGCGTCAACTTGCATGCTGTCGCTGCACTGCCTTAATAGAAACGGAGTCTGCGACTCCGGTTCGATCTTCAAGGCTCAAAGCCGTGCAGATCGACCTCCGCGCAGCGAGCGACCTGCGCACAGCGTGCGTGGTGCCCTGCTTCCCCAAGTGCGACCTCGCCCTGCAGCAACCTGTCAATTCTTCATCTGCCGCGCCGCGTA
>CAZYQL010000232.1:4028-5317 GCA_964650055.1 uncultured Phycisphaeraceae bacterium
AAGTGCGACCTCGCCCTGCAGCAACCTGTCAATTCTTCATCTGCCGCGCCGCGTAAGCGAGCGGAGGGTACGGGAGTTGTACTGCGCAAGGCACCGCTCGCTTACGCTTCGCGGCTCGGTTCGATCACCGCTTGCTTACGCGGCGCGGCTCGGATGGAGTTGCATTTGCAATCGCGTCGGTCACTCGTCAAACTGTCTTTTCTGTTCGATTCCTATCGCTCTTTTTTTCGCATTTACGGAGGCCAATCTCATGGGTCGATTCGTCACACTCTTCACCGGCCAGTGGGCCGACCTTCCTTTTGAAACCATGTGCGCCAAGGCCAAGGAGTTCGGCTACGACGGCATCGAGTTGGCCTGCTGGGGCGATCACTTCGAGGTGGACAAAGCTGCCAAGGACAAAAAATATTGCAAGAACCGCTGGGACATTCTTCAGTCGCATGGGCTGACTGCGTTTTCGATTTCTGCACACCTGGTGGGCCAAGCTATTTGCGACAACATTGATGAGCGTCACAAGCTGATTCTCCCGCCGGATGTTTATGGCGATGGCGATCCTGAAGCGGTGCGCAAGCGTGCTGCCAAGAAGATGATTCTCACCGCGCAGGCCTGCCGAAATTTTATTGACGCCAAGCCCGCCTCGGCTGGTGGCAAGCATCCGGCGGTCGTCAACGGCTTCACCGGTTCATCGGTGTGGCACGCCATCTATGCTTTCCCCCCCACCGATCAGAAATATTGGCAGAAAGGTTTCGACGACTTCGGCAAACGCTTTGGCCCGATCCTTGATGCCTTCGATAAGGTCGATGTGAACTTCGCGCTGGAAGTGCATCCCACCGAAATCGCCTTCGATATTGTCACGGCTCAGCGCGCTCTCGAAGCGGTCAAGCATCACAAGCGCTTTGGCTTTAACTACGACCCTTCGCACTTTGGCTATCAGCATGTGGACTATGTGAAATTCATCTACACCTTTGGCCCGCGCATTTTCCACTGCCACATTAAAGATGTGTGGTGGAACAAGGGCGACGGTAGCGTGGGTGTCTTCGGTGGTCACACGACGTTCGCAGACCCCCGCCGGTACTGGGACTTCCGCAGCCCCGGGCACGGCGACATCGACTTTGAGCGCATCATCGTGGCGCTCAATGATGTCAACTACACCGGGCCGCTTTCTGTGGAATGGGAAGACAGTCGAATGGATCGCGAGCATGGTGCGAGGGAGTCGGCAGCATTTGTTCGCAAGATCGATTTCAGCCGATCGCAGATTGCGTTTGATGGACAGTTTGATCAGTGAGGTGAGG